>NZ_FPBI01000003.1:0-375119 GCF_900116595.1 Mesorhizobium sp. YR577
CGGGACAGACACCGAGACGGGCGGTCGAAAGATCGCAGAAAAATACAAAAGATGAGCGAGATTTCGGCCGCCCGTCTTTCCCGATCTTTGACAATGGCCAGACTGCGATGCAGGGCGTGGCGATGAACAGGTGCGTCCTTCGAGGCTCGCTTCGCTCGCACCTCAGGATGAGGGAGGGTGTGCCGGCAGAAGCCTACATTCTGAAATGCACTTACACCTCAGGATCAGGATCATGGGCGCTAACCTCCCTCATCCTGAGGTGCGATCCTGAGCTTGTCGAAGGGGAGCCTCGAAGGACGCACCGGAATGCACCCAGGGACAGGGCGTGGCGATGATGAAATGCGCCTCTCCTTCTCCCCTTGTGGGAGAAGGAAGGGTGCAGCCTCAGCCCTACGGCCTTCTGAATCCCGTCGGCCCGCCATAGAGATAGCCGATGCGGGCGATGGCTTCTTTGAGTCCCTCGCGCGAAACCATCATGGTGTGGCCGTTGGCGTGGATCATGTTCTCCGTGTCGGTCATGATGGCGACGTGGCCCTTCCAGAAGACTAGGTCGCCGCGCCGCAGGCCCGAAAAATCCGGCCCGACGTCAAGCGGTTCGCCGAGCCCCGCCGCCTGCATGTCGGAATCGCGCAGCACGTCCCTGCCTGTCATGCGCATGGCCAGCTGGACAAGGCCCGAGCAATCGATGCCGAAGCCGGACACGCCGCCCCAGAGATAGGGCGTGCCGATGAACATCTCGGCGACGCTGACATAGTCGGCGGCAAATTCGCCGATCGGGCGCAGGTGGCCGGCGATCATCGCCTCGCCCGACGCCAGCACCGAATAGACCGTGCCGCGCGTTTCGGCGGCCCCGGTGACCGTCACCGTCGATCCCATCGACAGGTCGGCGGTACGGGGGAAGCGCAGGTCCGGCCCCGGATAGACGAAGGTTCGCGCTACCGAAACGATATGCGTCGGCACGGCGTCGCGAGAAATCAGGGCCGTATCGGTGACGTAACCGACATAGCCGTCGCGCTTGGCCTGCACCCAGGCCCAGCCCTCGGTCTCCTCGAACACCGTAACATCGTCGCCAAGCAGCAGTTGCGTGTTGACGCCGGCGTCCGGCCGCGGCGCCTTGCGCATATCGGCAACCGGCACCGCGATACGCGCCGGCCGACCGGAAACGAAGCGCTCGGCCGAAACCTCGCCCCGCAGCCGGGCATCGGCAAGATCGGCACGGAAGGCATGCAGGCGGGCATCGTGGGCGGTCAAAGCGGCAACTCCATTGCTTTGGCAATGATAGCATCGCCCAGCCGCTCGACATAGAGCGCGCCCTCGACCGTGCGCTTGATCAGCACGTTGCGCTTGTCGAGTTCGTCGCGGTGGCGCGACACCAGCTTCATCGCGCCCATCGTGTCGAGGGCGCGGGTGATCACCGGCTTGGTGACGTTGAGCTTGGTGGCAAGGCCACGCACCGTGTGCGGCGGCGGATCGAGATAGATCGTCAAAAGGATCGCCGCCTGGCGCACGGTCAGATCAGGCGCGTCGTCGCGCACTTCGGAGAGCATGACCTGCTGCCAAAGCCGCAAAGCCTGGCTGGGACGCAAATGGACTGACATCGCGCCAGCATGAGGCCAAAACGTTTCGGTTCCGTTTCAGCCCGGCAAGAAGCGGCTCTGTTCCGGCTCAGCCGTAGCGATCCGAAATCACCTTCTCCAGCGCGCGAATCGCCTGCGCCTCGCCGCCTGCCGGGCCATAGGACCGGTCAGCCGGGTTCCAGGCGTAGATGTCGAAATGCGCCCAGCTTGCCGCCTTCTCAACGAAGCGCTGGAGGAACAGGGCCGCCGTGATCGAGCCGGCGAAACCGTCGGCGGTGACGTTGTTGATGTCGGCGACCTTGGACGACAGCTTGGCATCGTAGGGCTTCCACAGCGGCATGCGCCACAGCGGGTCCTCGACGGAGAGAGCGGCAGCGGCAAGATCGGCGGCAAGCGCATCGTCGCCGGTGTAGAAGGGTGGCAGATCCGGCCCGAGCGCGACGCGAGCAGCGCCCGTCAGTGTCGCCATGTCGATCAGAAGCTGCGGCTCTTCTTCGTCGGCCAGCGCCAGCGCATCGGCCAGCACCAGCCGGCCTTCGGCGTCGGTGTTGCCGATCTCCACCGTGATGCCCTTGCGGCTGGTCAGGATGTCGCTGGGCCGGAAGGCATTGGCCGAAATGGCGTTTTCGACGGCGGGGATGAGCACACGCAGGCGAACCTTCAAGCCGGCACTCATGATCATCGAGGCAAGGCCGAGCACGTTGGCGGCACCGCCCATGTCCTTCTTCATCAGCAGCATGCCGCTCGAAGGCTTGATGTCGAGGCCGCCGGTGTCGAAGCAGACGCCCTTGCCAACCAGCGTCACCTTGGGTGCATTCTTCTCGCCCCAGACGATGTCGATCAGGCGCGGCGCTTCCGCCGAGGCGCGCCCAACAGCGTGGATCATCGGGAAATTCTGCTTCAGCAGATCATCACCCTTGATGACCTCGATCTTTGCCTTGTGCTTCTTGGCCAGCTTGCGCGCGGCAGCCTCCAGCGCGTCCGGTCCCATGTCGTTGGTCGGCGTGTTGACCAGATCGCGGGTCAGGAAGACACCGTCTGCAATGCGGCTGACCTGTTCGAGGTCGGCCCCGGCGGGGAGTGAAAATCGCAACTCCTTGCCCGGCTTCTTGCCGTAGCGGGTGAAGACATAGCCGCCGAGAACGAGCGCGAGCGACGCAAGCGCCGGATTGCCGGGCGAAGCCGCAAAATGCCAGTCGCCTTCCGGCAGCGCCTTGGCAAGCGCGCCGATGGCGAGCGCGCCGTTGCCGTCATCCGCCTTGCCGAGGCCGAACAGCGCACCGGCGATAGCACCATCAGCACCGGGCAGCACCAGCATGCGGCCGGCCTCGCCCGAGAACCCGTTATGCTTGGCCCAGGCACTGGCCGCCGGATCAAGGCCTGCGGCTTCAAGCTCGCCCTTGGCGACGAGGTGGACGGGGTTCGAGTGCTTCAGCTTTTTCTCGGTGAGGTCGAGCGGCATGCGTGGTTCCTTGACTGTTCGACGGCGGCGCGAGCGGTTTTTTAACCGTCCGTTAGGGTTAACAGAATATTTCTCCAGAGGGGAAAGATGGCCGAAGCGTGGCCATCGATACGGATGGAGACGTGAGCCGATGTTGACCAATCACTCGCCGAACGCAACCGGGAAAAGGCTGGCGACGGCCGCTTTGCTTCTGGCACTCGCTGCAAGTGTCGCCGGCTGCGCCACCGACAGGATGACGACCGGCTCGGTGTCGCGCGCCTCCGGCAAGTCGGTCGACACCATGTCGTCAACCGAGCTTGGTTATGCCTCGGCCTCTCTCGGCCAAGCCTACACCAAGAACGTCAACGACAAGACCACGGCCCTGCGTTACGCCAGCGTGCTGCAGATGAACGGCCAGTCGGATCAGGCTTTGGCCGTCATGCGCAAGCTCGCCATCGCGCTGCCCAGGGACCGCGACGTGCTGGCCGCTTATGGCAAGGCGCTCGCCTCCGTCGGCCAGTTCGAACCGGCGCTGGACGCCGTGCGCCGCGCGCAGACGCCGGAATATCCCGACTGGAAGCTGGTTTCGGCGGAAGGTGCGATCCTCGACCAGCTCGGCCAGTCCGACCAGGCGCGCCAGCTCTATCGCAAGGCGATGGACCTGAAGCCGAACGAACCGTCGATCCTGTCCAACCTCGGCATGTCCTACGTGCTGTCCGGCGATCTCAAGACCGCCGAGACCTATATGCGTTCGGCATCCTCCGCGCCCGGCGCCGACAGCCGCGTGCGCCAGAACCTCGCTCTCGTCGTCGGCCTCCAGGGCCGCTTCCAGGAAGCCGAGCAGATCGCCCAGCAGGAACTGTCGCCCGAGCAGGCGCAGGCCAACGTCGCCTATCTGCGCAACATGCTGGCGCAGCAGAACGCCTGGAACCAGATCAAGAACGAAGACAAGAAGAAGCCGTCGACGAACTGAGCCGCGACGTCCAAACCGCCTTGCAAAGACCGCGCAGCATCTGTGCGGTCTTTAGTTTTTAGTGCGGAGTTTTCAGAAGATGCCGCGCTCGCTGACCTGAATGCCGGCGGGGCCGAGGATGACGGCAAACAGCACCGGAAGGAAGAAAAGGATCATCGGCACGGTGAGCTTCGGCGGCAGGGCTGCCGCTTTCTTTTCGGCGGCGTTCATGCGCATGTCGCGGCTTTCGCTGGCCAGAACACGCAGGGCGTGAGCGATCGGCGTACCGTAGCGCTCGGCCTGGATCAGCGCCTGTGACACCGACTTGACCGATTCAAGACCCGAGCGGCTGGCGAGGTTTTCATAGGCCTGCCTGCGTTCCTGAAGGTAGGAAAGCTCGGCATTGGTTAGGATCAGTTCCTCGGCCAGTTCCACCGACTGCGTACCGATCTCGTCGGCCACGCGGCGGATCGCGGCCTCGATGGACATGCCGGATTCGACGCAGATCAGCATCAGGTCGAGTGCGTCCGGCCATGCCATCTGGATCGACTTCTTGCGCTTGGTGGCGCGGTTGTTGACGTAAAGGATCGGCGCGTAGAAGCCGGCATAGGCCACCAGAATGCACACGAACAGCTTCACGAAAGGTGGCTGATCCGGCAGACCGCCGAGAACGAGAATATAGACGCCGGCCATTATGAAGCCGACAAATGGAAGGACCAGCCGGAAGAACAGGAACTTGGTCAGAGGATTTTGACCGCGGAAGCCGGCGATCTTCAGCTTGTTCAGCGTGCCCTCATCAACCAGAGCGCGCTTGAGATCCAGCCGCTCTACGATGTTGCGCATGCCGATCGACTGTTCTTCACGCAAGCCCTTGCGGCGGCGATCGGCTTCGGCGGCAAGGCGCATGCGCTGCTTGGCACGCAGTTCGTCGCGCTCCAGCGCCACGGACTTCATGCGCGACTTCAGCGTATTGCCGCTCAGCGCCGGCAGTGCGGTGAAAATGGTCGCAAATACCGCAACCCCCACCAGCAGGGCGATGAGGAAGGACGGATCGGTGAGGGCCTTGACGACTTGGTCGGTCATATCAGTCTAAACCTCGAAATCCATCATCTTGCGCATTACGAAAATGCCGATCGACATCCAGAAACCGGAAACACCCAGAATGAGATGGCCAGTGCTCGTGGTGAAGAGCGGCATGATATAGGCCGGGCTCGACAGGTAGACGAGGAAGGCGACGATAAACGGCAAGGCGCCGATAATGACGGCCGACGCCTTGGCTTCCATGGACAGCGCCTGCACCTTAGCCTTCATTTTCTTGCGGTCGCGCAGAACCTTCGAAAGGTTGCCCAGCGCTTCCGACAGATTGCCGCCGGCCTGGCTCTGGATCTGGATGACGATGCCGAAGAAGCCTGCTTCCGGACAGGGCATGGTTTCGCCCATGCGCAATGCGGCGTCGGGGATGGACAGGCCGACCTGCTGCGCCTCGACGATGCGGCGGAACTCGGTCTTTACCGGTTCCGGCGATTCATTGGCGATGAGGCGAATGCCGTCATTGAGCGGCAGGCCGGACTTGACTGCGCGGACGATAACGTCGAGCGCGTTGGGAAATTCATTCAGAAACGCCTTGACCCGGCGCGCCCGCAGGAAGGAAACGAACCAGCGCGGAACACCGAACGCACCGGCAAGCAGTGCGCCGGGCAGGACGAAAAGCGGAGCGCCAAGCATGTAGGTGGCGATGGTCAGCACAAGGCCGCAGATCACCGAATAGACATAGAACCTCTCGACCGTGACCTGCAGCCCCGCCTGCCGCAACTGGATGCGCAAAGGCGGCTTCTTGGTATTCTTGTTGTTGGCTTTCTGCTTTTCGTCGAGTTCCTTGAGCGAGTCCTGGACGGATTTGCGGCGCTTGGCGGCTTCGCTCACCCGATCCCGCGCAGCTTTCACGACAGACCGATCGGTCTCGGCGGCCTTGATTGTGTCGAGCCGCTTGCCGACATTCTTCTCGTTTTCGATCGACTTGAACAGAAAGGCATAAGCGACCGCGCCGGCGCTGACGCCGGCCAGAAGGATGAAGATCAATACGGTGCTGTCTATGCCGAACATGCGGTTTTCGTCTTTCAGTCAGCCCGCTTTTCCATGGCTTCCAATGCAGTTGCCAGGCGCTGCTCCTCGCCGTAATAGCGCGCGCGATCCCAGAAATGCGGGCGCCCGATTCCCGTCGAGACATGCTCGCCGAGCAGCCGTCCCGAGGCGTCCTCGCCCTTGATGTTGTAGAGGATCAGATCCTGCGTGATGATGACATCGCCTTCCATGCCGATCACTTCGGTAACGTGGGTGATACGGCGCGAACCGTCGCGCAGGCGGGCAGCCTGGATGATGATATCGACCGAGCCGACGACGATTTCGCGCACGGTCTTCTGCGGCAGCGTATAGCCGCCCATGGCGATCATCGATTCGATACGGTTGAGGCATTCTCGCGGCGAATTGGAGTGGATCGTGCCCATCGAGCCGTCATGGCCGGTGTTCATCGCCTGCAGGAGATCGAAGACCTCCGGTCCGCGCACTTCGCCGACGATGATGCGTTCGGGCCGCATGCGCAGGCAGTTCTTGACCAGGTCGCGCATGGTCACCTCGCCCTCGCCTTCGAGGTTCGGCGGGCGGGTTTCAAGGCGCACGACATGCGGCTGCTGCAATTGAAGCTCCGCCGAATCCTCGCAGGTGATGACGCGCTCGTCGCGATCGACATAGTTGGTGAGGCAATTGAGCAGCGTCGTCTTGCCGGAGCCGGTGCCGCCCGAAATGATGACATTGCAGCGGACGCGGCCGATGATCTTCAAGACCTCCGCGCCTTCCGGCGAGATCGCTCCGAAGCGAACGAGCTGGTCGAGGGTAAGCTTGTCCTTCTTGAACTTGCGGATGGTGAGCGCGGTGCCGTCGATGGACAGCGGCGGCGCGATGACGTTGACGCGCGAGCCGTCGGGAAGGCGCGCATCGCAGATCGGCGAGCTCTCGTCCACGCGACGGCCGACCTGGCTGACGATGCGCTGGCAGATGTTGAGAAGCTGCTGGTTGTCGCGGAAACGAATGCCCGTCTGCTCGACCTTGCCGTTGACTTCGATGAAGACCTGCTTGGCGCCGTTGACCATGATGTCGGCAATGTCGTCGCGGGCCAGAAGCGGCTCCAGCGGACCATAGCCCAGAACGTCGTTGCAGATGTCCTCGAGCAGCTCTTCCTGCTCGGAAATCGACATCGCGAAGTTCTTGATCGCGATGATATCGTTGACGATATCGCGGATTTCCTCGCGCGCGCTGTCGGGATCGAGCTTGGCCAGCTGCGACAGGTCGATCGTGTCGATCAGCGCGGAAAAGACCTGCGACTTGGTATCGTAGTAGCTCTCGCTGCGTTCGCGTGGCGCCTTGCGCGGCTCGGGCGCAAGTGGCGGCGCTTCGACCGGGCGGCGCGCCGGTGCGGCAGGCGTCCGTGCCTCGACGACAGGTGGCGGCGGAGCGGCAAGGATGACGCCAGCCGACGGCGCCACCGCTGCAGGTGGGCGGAACTCGGGCTTGGCCCGGCTTCCATCTTCATTGCCTCTTTTACCGAACATGCTCGACTACCGATCCGCTGCCTGACGATTATTTCTTGCGCTTGAGCCTGCCGAGAAGGCCCCCCAGACCGGCTTTTTTCCTGGACTTGATCTCGCTTCTGCCGGTCAGGACATGGGACATGTCGTTGATGATCTGCACGATCGGATTTTTTGCGTCCATCTCGCCGAGCATCCGGCCATTGTTGGAAGCGTTTCCGAAGAGCAGCGGATCAAAGGGAATGACGGCCATCGGCGTGATGCCGAGCGGCTCAGCGAAATCCGACGCCGAGATCTCCGGCCGTTTCGGCACACCTGCCTGATTGAGAACGAGCTTCGGCGGCCCGTCATTGGGGCGAAGCTTCTTCAGCATGTCGATAAGGTTCTTGGTGTTGCGCAGATTGGCCAGTTCCGGCGTCGCCGTGATGACGATATCGTCGGCCTTCATCAGCGTGTTCTTCGACCAGCCGCTCCAGATATGGGGAACGTCGAGCACCAGCAGCGGCGCGCTGCGTTGTGCGGTATCGATGATCTGGGCAAAAGCTTCCGGATCGAAATCATAGACGCGGTCGAGCGTGGACGGTGCTGCGAGAAGCGAAAGCCGCTCGGCGCATTGCGCCAGCAGGCGATCGAGATAGACCTCGTCGATGCGCTCGGGTGCGAAGACCGCTTCGGCGATGCCTTGTGCCGGGTCCTGATCGAAATTGATGTTGGCGGTGCCGAAGGCGAGGTCGAGATCGGCCACCATAACTTCCGAGCTGAACAGCGTCGACATGCTCCAGGCGATGTTGTGCGCAATGGTCGAGGAGCCGACACCGCCCTTGGCGCCGATAAAGGCGATGGAGCGTCCGATAGGCTCGGCTTCGGGATCGACGAACAGCGAGGAGATGACGCTGACGATGTCGACCATGGAGATCGGAGCGACGACATATTCGGAAATGCCCGACCGGATCAGCTCGCGATAGAGCCCGACATCGTTGTAGTGGCCGATGATCACGACCTTGGAACTTGGGTCGCAATATTCCGAAAGCTCCTGCAGCGATTGCAGCAATGCCTTGGGCTCGCTGCGCGATTCCAGGATGATGAGGTTGGGCGTCGGGGCCGTCTGGTAGAACTCGATAGCCGTCGCCACGCCACCCATGTGAACTTTGAGATGGGCCTTGGCCATGCGGCGATCCTCGCCGGCGCGCTCGATCGGGCCTGCGATGCTGTCGGTTTCGCAAAAGGCCTGGATCGAGATGCGCGGAACCGGCCGCATCGCGCTCATGGCGGCCACGTCCTGCTGAGCAGCGTCGCCACCGTCGGCGTTGGTGTCGTAAGCCAGGTTGTTCATGACCATTTTTCTTTCCAAGACCCTTACTGGCTGTATTCCACTTCGGAGTTTCTCAGGAACTCGTTCGAAATATCCCTGTCGCGATAGACATCGATCACATTGCCCCGATTTGCGGCGTCGATTTCGCTCGGCTGGCGCGGCCCGAGAAGATCGGCCGGATTGGCGATCTGCGCGGCGAGATTGTTCTGATAGGAGCAGCCGAAATTCGCGTAGTGCTTGTTATCGCTGGTATCAGCAATGTCGGCAGGCCAGCGACCACAAGGACCGGTCTGGGCCTGCATCGCCGTGTAGGTCACCCGTATCGGCGCGGAGGCCTCCATCGAAGAGGGCTGATAGGGCGAAACGATGATGCGGCTTTCATGAACACCTCTAGACCGCGCGAAGCGTGCGAAGTCTCGTGCAGCATCAGTGGCTGCCACTGCATTCGGCGTTCCGGAAGGGGTCAAAATGGTGAGAACGGGTGCTGCACTCCGGTCATAATTGGCCAGGAACCCCTGCAGAGCCACACGCTGAACACGCGTCATGCCGCGCTCGCTGGCGCCGACGGGCAAGTCGAGCACCTGCTCCTTCTCGGCAATCACGATCGGATGGTTGGTGCGGTAGTCGTCCGGGATTGCGCCGACGGTAATGCTGTCGCGCTTGGCGGCACAGCCGGCAAGCAGCGCGACCGCGATCGCGGCGAGCACCGGTCGCACTATCCACGCGCGGCGAGGGTGTCCGGCTTCAGCGGCGCTGCTGGTATCAAACGTTGCCTTTTCCATGCCCCGTTTCCCCGATCATTTGTAAATGTAGCCGACGACGCCGTGATAGCGGCCGTTCGGTCTGTTGGTCTGCATGGTGCCGTAAACGCGATTGACCTTGCCGAGGAACATCCCGGCGCCGTCGCTGGCGGCATTGAAATTGTCATCCGGCTTAGCCAGCGCGTTGCGGGCAACCGGCTTGGAAAGATAGGGCGTGATGATGATGACGAGTTCGGTCTCGTTGCGCACGAAATCCCGGCTGCGGAACAAGGTGCCGAGCACCGGGATCTTTGACAGTCCGGGCAGTCCGTTTACCGCCTGGCGGATGTCGTCGCGAACCAGACCAGCGATCATCATCGAGCCGCCGGAAGGCAATTCGACGGTCGTGTCGGCAAGGCGCTTGCGTATGGAAAGCATGTTGGTTCCAACCAGGCTGCCCGCACCTTCGAGTTGGGCCGAGCCCTCGGTGGTCGGCTCGGAAACCGAGGTTCGAACCTTCAGGCTGATGCGGCCCGGCGAAAGCACCACCGGCTGGAATTCAAGTCCAATGCCGTATTCCATCTTGTCGATCTGGTAGACGGTTTCGCCGGTCTTGTTGTCGTCAGAAACCTGATTGGTCCGGCCGGTCACAAGGTTGAACTCGCCGCCGACCTTGAAGGTCGCCTTTTCGCCGGAAACCGCCGTCAGGGTCGGTTCGGCAAGTGTCTTCATCACGCCCGACTGTTCCATCGCGTTGATGTAGGCGTCCAGCATCGACCCGCCGATCGAAAATCCGCCTTGAGAAAGCGGCTTGCCAAGGCCGTATGAGTTGTCGCCCAGAGCGCTCCAGCTGATGCCGTTGCTGCTTCCGCCGGCGATCATGTTGACGCCGAGCTGCTTCATGACATTGCGGCTGACTTCGGCCACCGTGACCTTCAGCGTGACCTGATCCTCGCCGATGATCTGGAGGAGGTTGACGATCTTGCTGACGCGGCGTTCGGAGTCCGGATTGTTGATGTCGACGCCGCCGTAGGTGGAGCCGCCCGTCGCCGTTTGCGCATACTGGCCGGTCGTGGCTTCACCGCCCGAGACGAAAATCCCGGCAAGCTCGGCCGCGCGCTTTGCGTCCAGCGGCGTTTCGACGGTGCCGGTGAGGACGACGTTGTCGTTTATCAGTTCGACCTTGATCTCTGAGCCGGGAATGAAGCGCTTGATGTAATCTTCGAGACCGGCAACGTCGCGTTCGACTGCAAGCTCCAGGCTGACGATCTGTTCGCCGTTCGCGCCGAAGACGAAGATGTTGGTTTCGCCGACTGCCTTGCCGAAGAGATAGATGCGGCGTGCGGTGCGGGTGACGGCATCGGCGACCGCCGGGTTCGCAACGAGAATGTCATAAGCATCGGCTGGCAGGTCGATGACGATCGACTTGTTGAGGCCGAGCTTGACCCGCTGGTTTTCGCGCGTGGAAGATCCGACCTGCGCCTTGCCCGCTGCCTGGGCAACCACGACGCCTTCCAGGCCCGCAGTGCCGAACAGCATCGCAAAGCTCGTGGCCAGCGTGACCGCGTGCCTCAAGGCACGCGTTCCAATGGCGGGATTTGACTTGCTCGAGCTCATTTCCTGGCTCCCACTTCGGTCACTTCGCCCGACTTGATCAGGCGTATGGTGCCGCGCCGACCATTTCCCGAAACGAGGTAGTCGGCCTCGTCGCCCGCTTTTTCCTGCGCATCGGCAACCGAGCGCAGGGAAAGGGTCAGCCGATCCGCCATCTGCTGGGCGACCGTTATGATCTCGGCCTGCTGCGGGGTCAGTTCGAGCGTTGCGGTCTCGCCAACCTTCACGCGCCGGCCTTCCTCGTCTTCCTGGATAGCCTGGTCGATCGCCAGGATCTTGATGTTCCTGAGGATGGTCTCGGTGATGAAGCCGGAGCCGGAATTGCTGGCGTCGGCGCGGCGGGTCATGATCACGTCGACGAAATCGTTGGGCAGAATGAAGCCGCCAGCCGAGGTATCGGCTGCGATGCGTGTGGCGATGGCGCGGGTGCCGGACGGCAGGATTGACGACATGAAGCTCTGGCCTTCGCCGACCAGCTTGGAGCGCCGCAGCGGCTCGCCGCTATACATGGCGACACGCGCCAGGGACGCCTTCAGCTTGTCGAGGGCGTCAGGCTCGGCTGCGCGTGTCACGAAGTTGGCATTGACGTTGTCAGCCGGCCAGGATTGCCAGGAAAGACGATCGCCCACCACCTCGCCCATCGGCACGTCGCCGGACAGGACCAGCACGTCGGCAAGCTGGATTGCAGGCTGCTGCGGGCCGGATTCGACCGCGATTTCCTGCGGCGGCGTCGCCATGTTCTTGGCAACGTAACCCGCGCCGCCTGCAGCGGCGACCGCCACGCTCAATATAATCAGTCTGGATGCAACCATTCGTCCAAACCTCGCCCTTTGCAACCCTCATAGCCAAGGCGGAGATTGCACAGCCAATCGTCAAATTAAGGTTAATGGATTGCTTATGGTCGTGATTAATTTAGTGTTTACGCAAGTAAGAGCTCTGGGCACAAACACTCCGTGCAACGGATTGTTTCGAGCCGTTGCGTCAGACAGTAGGTACAGGGAATTTACTTTGCGGCGAGCTGCCCCAACGCCCAGACCATCAGCGGGGAGCCCGGATAGGCAATCAGCCCGCCAAGCCCAAGCGCAATGCCGTAGGGGACGCCGACCGACTTATCGGCAAAGTTTCGCAGGAACATGTTCCTGGAACTGAACAGAGCCAATCCCGAGGCCCGGAAGCTCAGTATGGCTATCGTCAGCAAGCCGCCTAGAAAGGCGGATATGACGAGATATTCGACGAGATGCGTGCTCAGGCCCATCCACAAAGCGGTCGCAGCCAGCAGTTTCGCGTCGCCGCCGCCCATCCCACCCAAGGCAAACAGGCCAAAGGTTACCAACAACACGATCCCACCCGCGGCAAAGTGCAGCCCATAGGCCGACCAGTCCATGCCCGTCAGCGGCGCAACGATTGCAAAGATGACCACGAGAACGATCGACACCGTGTTGGCGATCGTCATCGACAGCATGTCGGAGATTGCCGCGAAGAGCATGCAGAAAGGAAAGACGACGAAGATCAGTGCTTCAAGCATCGGCGCCACGCACGAAGTGAGTAAAACGGTCGAAACTCATCTTAAGCCGGTCCGATTAAGGATTGGTGAGTTGAGCGTCCGGCCGAAAACAAAAAGGCCGCCAATGCGGCGGCCCTTTCGTGCATTGAAATGCAGTCTTGATGCAGCTCAGGCGCCGTTCAGCGTCGAAGCGATGCTGTTGAACTTCGCGCTGATGGTGTTGCCGAGTGCGCCGGCGCCAGCCATGATGGCGAGAGCGATAAGGGCGGCGATCAGACCGTATTCGATAGCGGTCGCGCCGGATTCGTCTTTTACGAAACGTGCAAAGATCTTGGACATATAAGAGCTCCTACTCCACGTGTTACAGCACTTCCGTCAATTTTTCTGGTGCATTGATCGGATGATCACAATCTAGCGAGCAGCTCTTTCCATCGACTTAACAAACAGCCTTACCGAATTCTTTCCAGCTTCAGACAAGTTGTGTGGTTAATCACACGCTAAAGCTCAAAAGGCTCAAAAGCCGCGTAATGACCGGCATTTCGCGATGTCCGGGAGTTTTCGAAGGCATCAAGGCATCGCCCCGGTGCCCGTACAGCAGGTGTTGTTGCAACCATTTAACCGTTGGTTCACCAATATCGTTCATTTTCCGTTGAAGACTTCATTCACCGGAGCGCCGCATGGCCAGGTCGCAGTCATACATTTGTGTTGCCGGCGCTCTTGCCGGGCTGGTCGCCGCGATAGCCCTTGCCACGCCGGCACAGGCGGGCGCGGGCATAGAAGTCATCATGAACCAGGCCAAGATCGTCAAACTGTCCCGCCCGGCCGACACCATCGTCGTCGGCAACCCGGCGATTGCCGATGCGTCGGTTCAGGATTCCACCACCATCGTGCTTACCGGCAAAGGTTTCGGCGTCACCAATCTGGTCGTGCTCGACCAGCAGGGCAGCCCGATCGTCGACGAGCAGGTTACGGTCGGCCGCCACGACGCTTCCTCCGTGCGGATATATCGGCGTGCCGACGTGCAGACGCTTTCCTGCACGCCTTACTGCGAGAGTTCCTACAAGAGCGAAGCCGAGCGGACATCGGAAGTGGAGATGAGCTCCGGCCAATAAGGCCCGACCTCAGCATCAATTTCCATTTCGGGATATTGCCGCGACCGGCATGGTTTCTGCCCGGTAAACAAGCCCCCGCGAAATTTATACGTCATCCAAACCGGGCCTCAACGGATTTGCGTTAGGGTCTTTCCGATAGCAGATGGAAATCGGCGGGGAACGGGCATGAAAGACAACTCCGAAGCGGGGAGCGGCCCAGGTCGTGCAAGACGTCGCGGCGTCTTCGGGCGGTTCTGCCGTGACCGGAGCGGCGCGACCGCGATCGAGTTCGCGATGCTCGTCATCCCGTTTTCATTGCTTGTCTTTGCTATCCTGGAGAGCTGCATCGCCTTTGCGGCCCAGCAGGTCATTTCCAACGCCACCGACGACGTCGCACGGCAATTGCGCACCGGCCAGATCAGACCGGGCGTCGGAGCGGATAAGCTGGATGAAGCCAAGCTCAAGACATTGCTCTGCGACCGCATCAAGATCATGGTGGCCAAGGACTGCCCGGGCCTCGTTGTCGATCTGCGCAAATATGACACTTTCGCCGATGCGGCTGCTGCAGGTTTCAAGATCGTCAACAAGGAAATCGTCCTGACGAAGAATGGCGTAGCCGACCCGACGACGTTTTCCGTAGATCCGGGCGCATCGAAAACCAAGAACATGCTGCGCGTCTTCTACAAATGGCCGGTCATTACAGATTTCCTGCGGGCCTCGATGTCCAACCTCAGCGATGGCAAGACGCTGCAGTTCGCCACCGTGACTTGGCAGAACGAGCCTTTCAACGACTGAGCACGAGATGACGGGAAACGGTTCCAGTCAAATGAAGGGGCAAGGAATGTTCATGGGTGCGGGGGCACATTCAGTTCTGGCAAGGCTTTGCCGCAAGGCGGCAGGCCTTTGTTCGGATCGACGGGGACTGGCTGCGGTGGAGTTTGCGCTCATCGCGCCGTTGCTTCTGTCGATGTATTTCGTGACCATGGAAGTGTCGCAAGGCATCGAGGCCAACAAGAAGGTCGGACGCATCGGCAGCATGGTCGCCGACCTCGTCACACAGCAGACTTCGGTGACAAAATCGGTGCTGGAATCGATCATGCAGATCGGCCAGTCGAGCATCCAGCCCTACAACCGTTCGAAGCCGAAGATCATCGTGACCGCAATCGAAATCACGGACGAAGACTCCCCAAAGGTGCTTGTCGCGTGGTCGCGGCAGATGATCGATGGTGCCTTTTCCGAGCCATACCCGCCCAAGCCGGCGAAACAAGAGACCACGGTCCCGGCCGAACTCAAGATCAGGAATACGTTCCTTGTTCGGGTCGAAAGCGACCTCGGCTATAAACCACTCATCGTCTGGACGGCGGAGCAAAAGCCCGTGCTTGGCCTCGCGGCCGCCTTCGACGGCATCTCGATGAGCGAAACCTACTACCTGCGGCCTCGCATAACCAAGACCATCACCTGCACCGACTGCTGATCCGCGGCGTGGGTCTTTATCCCACGATAAAATGCCCTGGTGTTTCCGAATTGCCATTGCGCAAGAGCGCCCCTATGTCTTGCGGGTAACCTCGGTGATTGCACAACATGCCTGAACTGCCTGAAGTAGAAACGGTCCGGCGCGGACTGCAGCCGGTTCTGGAAGGCGCGCGCATCGTCAGCGTAGAGATGCGGCGGCCGAACCTGCGCTATCCATTCCCGGAGCGCTTCGCCGAACGACTGCAGGGCCGGACGGTAACCGCGCTCGGCAGGCGGGCGAAATACCTGACTGCCCATATAGAAGACGGCCCGGTCCTCATCTGCCATCTCGGCATGTCCGGTTCGTTCCGGATCGAGACGGACGGCGATCTCGATATACCCGGCGTCTTCCATCATGAGCGTTCCAAGGCTTCCGCGCATGATCACGTCGTCTTCAACCTGACCACGTCGAAAGGCGACCCGGCCCGCATCGTTTTCAACGATCCCCGGCGCTTCGGCTTCATGCTTTTTGCCGAAGGCCTGGCTGAAGACCATCCGATGCTGGCCGGCCTCGGCGTAGAGCCCACCGGGAACGCGCTGGATGGCAAGCTGCTTGCCGATCTGTTTCGGGACAAGAAAACGCCGCTGAAGGCAGCCCTTCTGGACCAGCGCCTTATCGCAGGGCTCGGCAACATATACGTCTCTGAAGCGCTGTGGCGCGCCGGCTTGTCTCCCCTGAGGGCTGCCGGAACGATTGCCGTGCGCGGCAAGAAAGCCGCCGAGACAAGCGAAAAGCTGGCCGATGCGATCCGTTCGGTGATCGCCGATGCGATCGCGGCCGGCGGCTCCTCGCTTCGCGACTATGTCCACACCGACGGATCACTGGGCTACTTCCAGCATTCCTTTTCAGTCTACGACCGGGAAGGTGTCGCCTGCCCGACGCCTGGATGTGCCGGACATATCGAACGGGTTGTGCAGAGCGGCAGGTCCACCTTCTATTGCCCCTCCTGCCAGCGCTAGGTAAATCGGTACAAGGCCGTCTTCGGCTATCCGAAACAACCAGGAGGACTTCGCCAGATGGCTTATGAAACGATCGTCGTCGAAACGCGCGGCAAGGTCGGTCTTATCACGCTGAACAGGCCCAAGGCATTGAATGCGCTGAACACGCAAGTGCTGACCGAGTTGCTCGCGGCAAGCCAGGCATTCGAGGAAAATCCCAGGATCGGAGCCATCGTCGTCACCGGTTCCGAAAAGGCTTTCGCCGCCGGCGCCGACATCAAGGAGATGCAGTCCAAAAGCTACATCGACGCCTATATGGAGGACTTCTTTTCCGGCTGGGAGGCTTTCACCCGCATCCGCAAGCCGGTTATTGCCGCAGTGTCGGGCTACGCCCTGGGCGGCGGCTGCGAGCTTGCGATGATGTGCGACTTCATCATTGCCGGCGACAATGCCAAATTCGGCCAGCCCGAGATCACGCTCGGCGTCATGCCTGGCATGGGCGGTTCCCAGCGGCTGACGCGTTTCGTCGGCAAATCCAAGGCGATGGACATGTGCCTTACCGGCCGCATGATGGACGCGGCAGAGGCTGAGCGTTCGGGCCTAGTATCGCGGGTGGTGCCGGCAGGCGAGCTTCTGGAAGAGGCGCTGAAAGCCGCGACGAAGGTTGCGGATTTCTCGCTGCCGGCCGTCATGATGGCCAAGGAAGCCGTCAATCGTTCCTATGAAACGACGCTGTCGGAAGGCCTTCGTTTCGAGCGCCGGCTGTTCCATTCGATGTTCGCGCTCGACGACCAGAAGGAAGGCATGGCGGCGTTCGCAGAAAAGCGCACGGCTAACTTCAAGAACCGTTGAGCGAGTGCGTGTCGCGGTCCGCAAAATCAGAGTCGAAACTGCGTTGACTGGCGAGAAAAGCTGCACTATAAGCCGCACCAACCGAGGTGGCCCCGTGGCTGCCCGATTGTTTTTTGCGCTCTGAGAATATTCTCCAGACGCTTTCACTGAGACACGAGAGAGGCATCATGGCCAATACATCCTCGGCCAAAAAGGCAACGCGTAAGATCGCCCGCCGCGCCGCGGTCAACAAGAACCGCCGGTCGCGCGTTCGCACCTACGTCCGCAAGGTCGAAGAGGCACTGGCCGCTGGCGACAAGACGGCAGCCGAAGCCGCCTTCCTGGCCGCACAGCCGGAGTTGATGCGCGCCGCCACCAAGGGCGTCCTGCACAAGAATACCGCATCGCGGAAAGTTTCCCGCCTTGCACAGCGGCTGAAGACGCTTTCTGCCTAACAGCCATTGTTAGCATCGAATATCGAAACCCGGCCTAACCCGCCGGGTTTTTTCGTTTGCCGAACAACGGTTTGGAAAATCCATTCAGCAATGCCCCAGGGTAAGCTTTGGCAAGACGGAAATACTTTGCCGGCATATGCGCCTTTTCTTATGTTCAGGATCGGTGTTAGCGCCCGCAGCAAAAAATGCCCTGTCACAAATTATTGTTTTTTATCATAAGCTTACAGATGGTCATCCACAGCTTGTTCACGAGGGCGCCGGGCGCCGGTGAACAATTAGCTGTCAAGGGAAATATTTAAAATATTTTCCCAACAAGGGCCGAAATTCGTATGCGCCGGAAAAGGGATTGAATCGAAAGACTTTTGTCGATTCTCGCCTGCGAGCGGGGATGTGAGTCAAGCGTTTCCCTGATCAGATTCGTTAAAAAAGGGTTAGATGCGGCCTTGCCCTGTCCACAGCGTTTTTTGTAATGTCGCTTCATCAAAAGGGACGGGCCAACGGCCTGAAAGACCTAGCTGGAAATCTGAGGATTTTGGCGCAGACGAGTGTCTGCGGACGCGTATGGTTTGTCCTTTTGGACGTGAATAGCGAGTGGGGTAAGGCAGATTAAAACTGTGGAATTGCGTTCTGGCGTGTGCGCCGGAAAGGTTTTGTTTTGCCGCTTTGATTAAAGCGGCGGTCGCAGTTAATTGCGGCCTGCGTGTTTGAGTAGGCACGGTGCCAAGTGCGGTGGCAACGGTGTTTGAGTGTGGACTGCCATAGAGGGGGGTGCGGAATTACGCGTTCTCGGCAGGCCGAGTGAGTATGGAAGACGAGGGATTGTGAAAAATGCATAGCGGCATCGAGAAGGAAGCCAAATCTGGCTTTCTGTTTCCAGCAAATGTGATCGAGGGGAACGACATGGCGGCTTCAGGCGGCGCGGAGAAGGCATTCGACCGGGTCAAGGCACAACTGAAGGCACGCCTGGGAAGCGAAGTCTATTCGAGCTGGTTCGGCCGTATGAAGCTGACGGAGGCATCCAAGGGCCTGGTGCGGATCTCCGTGCCCACGGCCTTCCTGCGGTCTTGGATCAACAGCCACTATCTCGACCTCATCGCTGAGCTCTGGAAGCAGGAAGACCCTGAAATCCTGAAGATCGACATCGTCGTGCGCACGGCGACGCGGCTTGCCCCGATTTCCGACGAAATCGAACAGTCAACGGCACGCAAGCCCGTCCGGCAGACGCACAGCGCCCTTTCGAATGGCACGACCGTCAGCGCACCCGGAATGGAGCGCTCGGCCTCGCCCCGCCCGCATACGGCGGACACCGATTTCCGCCAGAGCGTGCTCGGCTCACCGCTTGATGCGCGTTATACGTTCCAGTCCTTCATAGAGGGCCCGTCCAATCGCGTGGCGCTCGCGGCATCACGCGCAGTTGCTGAATCGACATCGCGTTTCAACCCGCTCTTCCTTCACGCCACCGTCGGCCTCGGCAAGACCCACCTTTTGCAGGCGATTGCGGCCGAGTCGCTGAAGCAGAACCCGAAATCCCGCGTGGTCTATCTCACCGCCGAGTATTTCATGTGGCGCTTCGCAACGGCGATCCGCGACAACAACGCCCTGACCCTCAAGGAGCAGCTGCGCGACATCGACCTGCTCATCATCGACGACATGCAGTTCCTGCAGGGCAAGTCGATCCAGCATGAATTCTGCCACCTTATCAACATGCTGCTGGACAGCGCCAAGCAGGTCGTCGTTGCTGCCGACCGGCCGCCGGCAGAACTGGAATCGCTCGAGCCGCGCGTTCGCTCGCGCCTCAATGGCGGTGTGGCGCTCGAAATGTCGGCGCCCGACTACGGCATGCGACTCGGCATGCTTCAGTCGCGGCTGGCCAGCGCCAAGACAGACGATGCAAACCTGCATATCGACGAAGAGGTTCTGTCCCATGTCGCCCGCACCGTCACCGGCAGCGGCCGCGAGCTGGAAGGCGCCTTCAACCAGCTTCTCTTCCGTCAATCCTTCGAGCCGCAGATCAGCATTGAGCGGATCGACGAGATTCTCGGCCATATCTACCGCTCGGGCGAGCCGAAGCGGGTGCGTATCGAGGACATCCAGAGGATCGTCGCGCGCCACTACAACGTGTCGAAGACCGAGCTTCTGTCGAACCGCCGCACGCGCACCATCGTCAAGCCGCGCCAGATCGCCATGTATCTGGCAAAGGTAATGACGCCGCGCTCGCTGCCCGAAATCGGGCGGCGCTTCGGCGGGCGTGATCACACCACCGTCCTTCATGCAGTGCGCAAGATCGAGGACCTCTCCGGCGGCGACAACACGCTGGCGCAGGAACTCGAATTGCTCCGCCGGCTCATTACCGACCAGGCCTGAACAGGACAAATTGGCCGCTTTGCACAGGCGGCCACCTGTCGCAGCAAGGTTATCCCCAAAAAGCCCGCGGAACTGCTTTTGAGCAGCGTCGCGGGCTTGCCTTTCGCGACTTTTTCCTGTCAGTTTGACCGAAATCCGGCCCTGTTGGGACTTTCGCGGGAATCCGAGCCCGGAATTCCGTTTCTTCATTCAAGCGAGCTTGTTTCGTCATGCGTGTTATCCTGGAACGCTCAAACCTCCTGAAGTCTCTCAACCACGTTCACCGCGTGGTGGAACGGCGCAACACGATACCGATTCTGTCGAACGTGCTGTTGAGCGCTGACGGGGCGAGCCTGGAAATGAAGGCCACCGACCTTGACCTCGAGGTGACGGAAGCCACTGCTGCAAAGGTCGAGCAAGGCGGTGCAACGACGGTTCCGGCGCATCTTCTCTATGATATCGTGCGCAAATTGCCCGATGGCGCTGAGGTCATGCTGAAGACCGACGAAGACGGAAATGCGATGTCCGTCATCTCCGGGCGTTCAAGCTTCCGCCTGCAGTGCCTGCCGCAATCGGACTTCCCCGAACTCTCGGCCGGCTCTTTCTCGCATATCTTCCGCCTCGAATCGGCTGCCATGAAGGGCCTGATCGAGAAGACCCAATTCGCCATCTCCACCGAGGAGACGCGCTACTATCTCAACGGCATTTACTTCCACGCCATCGAATCCGCTGGAAAGCTGAAGCTGCGCTCCGTCGCGACCGACGGCCACCGCCTCGCGCGCGCCGAAATGGATGCGCCAGCGGGTTCGGAAGGCATGCCGGGCATCATCATCCCGCGCAAGACCGTCAGCGAATTGCAGAAACTGGTCGACGACCCGGACGTTGCCGTGACCACCGAACTGTCCGACACGAAGATCCGTTTCACCATCGGCAGCGTGATTTTGACGTCGAAGCTGATCGACGGAACCTTCCCGGACTACCAGCGCGTCATCCCGACCGGAAACGACAAGAAGCTGGTCATCGACCGCGAAAGCTTTGCCCGCGCGGTCGATCGCGTCTCGACGATCTCGTCCGAGCGCGGACGTGCCGTGAAACTCTCGATTTCGGAAGGCCAGGTGACGCTCGCCGTCAACAATCCGGATTCGGGCAGCGCCACCGAAGAGCTCGCGGCCGATTATTCGTCGGACCCGATCGAGATCGGCTTCAATGCGAAGTACCTTCTCGACGTGGCGGCCCAGCTTTCAGGCAGCGAAGCACGGTTCATGCTGGCCGATGCCGGCTCCCCCACGCTGATCCACGATATGTCCGATGAGGATGCGCTCTACGTGCTCATGCCGATGCGCGTCTAGCAGCGCGGCGGCTGAAACCGGGTCGGCAGGCAGGTAGACGGATTTGACGTCGACCCACATAAGTAAGCTAACGCTTACGAATTTCCGCAATTACGCCGCGCTTTCGCTCGATCTCAGACCGGGCGCGGTGGTTTTTACCGGCGATAACGGCGCAGGCAAGACCAACCTGCTGGAAGCTATCTCCTTCCTCACACCCGGCCGCGGCTTGCGCCGTGCGCCTTATGGTGACGTTGCGCGCGAGGGCAGCGAGAGCGGCTTCACCGTCCATGCCCGTGTCGAGGGGGAAAACGGCGAGGCGGAAATCGGCACCGGGACGGCAGGCAGCGATGCACCCGGAGAAGCGGGACGGCGCGTGCGCATCAATGGCGCCAATGCAAAATCGGCCGAGGACATGCTCGAATGGCTGCGCGTGATCTGGCTGACACCGGCCATGGATGCGCTGTTCACCGGTCCCGCCGGAGATCGCCGGCGCTTCCTTGACCGTCTCGTGCTGGCGATCGATGCCAGCCATGGCCAGCGCGCGCTGGATTACGAGAAAGCGATGCGCGGCCGAAACCGGCTT
Organism: Mesorhizobium sp. YR577; assembly: GCF_900116595.1. NCBI lineage: Bacteria > Pseudomonadati > Pseudomonadota > Alphaproteobacteria > Hyphomicrobiales > Phyllobacteriaceae > Mesorhizobium > Mesorhizobium sp. YR577. Next base: position 21,804 of record NZ_FPBI01000003.1, read on the forward strand.
CTGTCGGAGGAATCGCGCGACCGCGGCTGGTTCGAGGCGATCGAGACGCAGATGGCCGAAACCGGCGTCGCGATTGCTGCCGCGCGCGCCGAGATGGTGCGCCTGCTGGCCGCCATGATCGAGAAACTGCCGGCGACCGGCCCCTTTCCGCAGGCCGATATCAGCCTTGCCGGCACACTGGAAAACCAGATCGGCCTGCAGCCTGCCGTCGAAATCGAAGAGAATTTTCGCCGCATGCTGGCCGATGGCCGTGAGCGCGATCGCGCCGCCGGCCGCACGTTGGAAGGGCCGCATCGCAGCGACCTGATCGTCAGCCACCGGCCCAAGGCAATGCCCGCAGAGCTCTGTTCGACCGGCGAGCAGAAGGCCTTGCTTGTCGGCATCATTATTTCGCATGCGCGGCTTTGCGGAGAAATGTCCGGCACTGTGCCGATCTTGTTGCTGGACGAGATCGCCGCGCATCTTGATGCCGGACGGCGGGCCGCGCTGTTTGCGATCCTAGAAGAACTGGATTGCCAGGCCTTTATGACCGGCACGGAAGCAGCACTTTTTTCGAGCCTGCGCGGCAAGGCACAGTTTCTGACCGTCGATCATGGCTCGGTGCACCCGACGGAAGACGCCTGACAAGCTGATTGCCGGCCGATATGATCGCCTCATGAACGTTTCCAGCCCGCCCCCACTTAACGACGAAGAACTCGAACGCTACGCGCGGCATATCGTGCTGCCGGAGATCGGCGGCGCGGGTCAGCAGAAGCTGAAGCGCGCGCGCGTGCTGGTCATCGGCGCCGGGGGGCTGGGGGCGCCCGTGCTGCAATATCTGGCGGCCGCAGGCGTCGGCACGCTCGGCATCGTCGACGACGACACGGTCTCACTCTCCAACCTGCAAAGACAGGTCATTCACGATACCGGGGCGATCGGGATATCGAAGCTGGACAGTGCGAAGTCATCACTCCATCGCATCAACCCGAATGTTAGCGTTGAATTACACAATCTTCGCATGACCGAGGAAAACGCACCGAGCCTCGTTGCCGGTTACGATATGGTCGCAGACGGGTCCGACAATTTCGAGACGCGTTATGCGGTTGCCGATGCCTGCGCGGCGACAGGCCGGCCGCTGGTCCATGCCGCTGTCGGGCGGTTCGACGGCTCTATCACCGTGCTGAAACCCTTCGAGACCAACGCAAAGGGCGTGCAAAACCCGAGTTACCGCGACCTCTTCCCCGAAGCGCCGCCGGCGGGGCTGGTGCCATCCTGCGCCGAGGCAGGCATCGTCGGCGCGCTGACAGGCGTGATCGGCACGCTGCAGGCGATGGAGGTGATCAAGCTCATCACCGGGATCGGCGAACCACTTGTCGGACGGCTGCTGCTTTACGACGCGCTCGCCGCGCGCTTCGAAACCATGCGCTACAAGAGGCCTGCATGACCGGGCACGCGGATGAATTGACCATCGAGCGGATTTCGCCGGATTTTCAGGACTGGGACGAATTGCTGGCGCTTATCCTGAACGCCTTCGCTTACATGAACGGCGTCATCGACCCGCCCTCTTCGGCACTGGCGCTGACACCGGAAAGCCTGCGTGCGAAGGCAGCGCAGGAAACCGTCTTTCTTGCCACTAACGGCGAGCGGTTGCTGGGCTGCATCTTCGTGGCGGAGAAGACGGATCACTTCTATGTCGGCAAGCTTGCGGTCGATCCGGCAGCGCAGGGAAAGGGCATCGGCAGGCGCCTGCTCGAAACTGCCGAGCAGCACGCCCGGAAACACGGCAAGGCCACGATCGAGTTGCAGACACGCATAGAGCTGACCGGCAACCACAAAGCCTTTCAGCAACTGGGTTTCCAGGAAACTGCGCGCACGGCCCATCCCGGCTATAGCCACCCAACCTCCCTGACCATGCGAAAGGCGCTGGCTTGAGTCTCCAACTCTCCGATGCGGAGCGCGAACTTGCCGCAGGCAGCGATGGTCGCGCCATGGCCATGCGCATCGTCGTCGAGAGCGCCCGCTTGCTCGGCGCGCCGCGCCTTATCCCGGTAGCCTCGACCCACATCGACGGCGCGCTTTATCACGGCGATTCCGGCACGCTTTTTGCGGAAAAGCTTGTCGAAGGCGGCGCAAAGGTGGCGGTGCGCTCGACGTTGAATGTCGGAGCGCTCGACCTGATGGGCTGCTCGCGGGTGCGGCTGGAAGAGCCGGCGCGTGGCATGGCACGGCGCATGATGGACGCCTACCGCAAGCTCGGCTGCGAACAGAGCTGGACGTGCGCGCCCTACCAGGCCGGGCACCGGCCGGCCCTCGGCTCCGATGTGGCCTGGGGCGAGTCCAATGCCGTCGTGTTCTGCAACTCCGTGCTCGGCGCGCGCACGAACCGCTATGGTGATTTTCTCGACATCGCCTGCGCCATCACCGGAAGAGCACCGGATTACGGCCTGCACCGGCCGGAAAACCGGCGAGCAACGCTTGCGTTCGATGTGTCCGCTTTGCCCGCCGCCTTCCTCGCCTCCGAAATCGCCTGGCCGGTTCTCGGCAGTCTTTATGGTCGCGAAGTCGGGAACGCCGTCGGTGTTGTGACCGGCGTATCGAAGCACCCCGGCGAGGATGCACTGAAGGCCTTTGGTGCCGCAGCCGCATCCTCCGGCGCAGTGGGTCTGTTTCATATCGCCGGCGTCACGCCCGAAGCGCCTGATCTGGCAGCCGCACTCCACGACGAAGCACCGGAAACGACGATCATTGTGACACCGGAGATGGCTCTGGATGCTCAACGACGACTATCGACAACGGAAGCCGCAAGCTCGATCGACGCCGTCGCCATCGGCAGCCCTCATCTATCCCTGTCCGAATTCGCAGCATTGGAGAGGCTGGTTGCGGGACGCCGGCTGGCGATACCCGTCTACGCCTGCACCGGACGGCATGTTCTCTCCGAATTGGAAAAGAACGGACAACGCAAGGCACTGGAAGCCTGTGGCGTCGTCATTGTTGCCGATACATGCGTGGTCGTCACGCCCATCCTGCCGGAATTGCGGAATGGTGTCCTGATGACCAATTCTGGAAAATTCGCCCAGTATGCGCCGGGCAATACCGGCTATGCAGTGCTTTACGGCTCGCTTGCAGACTGCGTTGAAAGTGCCGTCATAGGTAAGCCAATACCTACGGAATTAGCATCGTGAGTGCGCTGCAAGGCGACATTCTTGTTGCGGGCGATGCCGGCAAGGGTGAGGCACTGGTACTTACCGCGCCGATCTCTTTCTGGGGCGGCGTCGATCCGAAAACGGGGAAAATTGCGGATGTCCGTCATCCGCAACACGGCATGACGATTTCGGGCAAAGTGCTTTGCCTGCCCGGAACGATCGGCTCATCATCAGCCTCCGCGGTGCTTATGGAACTCGTGCACAACGGCCACGCACCTGCAGCGCTCGTTCTTCACGAACCCGATGCGATCCTGCTTCTCGGATTGATCGTCGCCCGCGAAATGGGCTGGCAGACGCCGATCGCAGTGAAACTTGACCGGGAAGGTTTCGACGCTTTCGCCAGCCGCTTTGTCGAGATTTCCGAAGAAGGCGCAATCACCGCCCTGCCCTAAGCGTATCAGACCCGGTTCGGCAGTACCCGGTCCGGCGGGCGATGGCCGTCGATGAAGGTGCGGATGTTGATGATGACCTTCTCGCCCATGTCGATGCGGCCTTCTATCGTCGCTGAGCCCATATGGGGCAGGATGACGACCTTGCCCTTGGCGGCGAGCTTGACCAGCTTGGGATTGACCGCCGGCTCATGCTCGAAGACGTCGAGGCCGGCGCCGGCAAGTTTCCCATCCTGCAGCAGCTTGACCAAAGCGTCCTCGTCGATCAGGTCGCCGCGCGCCGTATTGACCAGATAGGCCGAGGGCTGCAGCAGAGCGAGGCGGCGCGCCGACAGAAGATGGAAGGTCGCCGGCGTCGAGGGGCAATTGACCGAAATGATGTCCATGCGGGCAAGCATCTGGTCGAGGCTTTCCCAATAGGTCGCTTCCAGCTCGTCCTCGACGCTTTTCAGCACGCGGTTGCGGTTGTGATAGTGAATCGACAGGCCGAAGGCCTTGGCGCGGCGCGCTACCGCTGTGCCTATACGGCCCATGCCGACGATGCCGAGGCGCTTGCCCCAGATACGGCGGCCGAGCATCCAGGTCGGCGACCAGCCGGCCCATTTCGTCCCGTTCTCAAGCACATTGGCGCCTTCAGCCAAACGCCGCGGCACCGCCAGCATCAGCGCCATCGTCATGTCGGCGGTGTCTTCGGTCAGCACATTGGGCGTGTTGGTGACGGTGATTCCTTTTTTCGCCGCAGCCGCCACATCGATCTTGTCTACCCCGTTGCCGAAATTGGCGATCAGCTTGAGCTTTTCGCCGGCCTGCTCGATGAGTGCAGCGTCAATGCGGTCGGTCACCGTCGGCACCAGCACGTCCGCCTCTTTCACCGCCGCGACCAGCTCCGGTTGGCTCATCGGGCGGTCTTCGAGGTTCAGCCGCGCGTCGAAAAGCTCGCGCATGCGGGTTTCCACCTGATCCGGAAGCTTGCGCGTGATCACCACGAGGGGCTTCTTTTTAGCGGCCATTGTTTCCTCGAATCCGGATCCTGTTGAGACCTCTTTAACCAAGACGAGCGAAACTGAAAACCAGTCTTGGCGAGACTGACTGTGTATCAAGCAGTGTCGTCGAAGACAAAGAAAAAGGGCGCGGCCGCCAATGAGTGAGGTGCCGCAGAGCTTGCAAAGGAATGGCAGTGTTTGGGTTCGTGTCGCTTCGTATGTCGTTTGGTGCAGCCGTGCTCGGCCTCGCCCTCGTCTCGACGGGGGCCTTGATAACGGCTGGCCAGGCCGCAGCACCCGGCCAGGAGATCACCAGGGGGCCGAGCGGCCTGCCTTTGCCGCGCTTCGTCAGCCTAAAGTCGGGCAAGGTCAATTCGCGCATAGGCCCCGGCCTGAATTATGGCGTGGACTGGCTCTATATGAAGCCCGGCCTGCCGATGGAGATCATTCAGGAATACGACACATGGCGCCGGGTGCGCGATGCCGAGGGCTCGGAAGGCTGGATCAACCAGTCGCTGCTGTCCGGCCGGCGCACGGCGATAGCCGCACCATGGCAGCGCGGCAAGGATGCCAGGATCTCACTCATGGCCAAGCCGGACAACGAGGCGCGAGCGGTTGCCATCATCGAGCCGGGCGTGGTCGGAACGATCAAGTCCTGCAATGGCGATTGGTGCGAAATGACCTTCGACGGTCATACCGGCTGGATCAACCAGACGCAGGTCTGGGGCGCCTATCCCGGCGAGCAGGTCAAGGATTAGAGGTCAGGATTTATCGTGGCCAATGCGGCCAAGATGCGTGTCCTGAAAACCGGTCGCGAGCTTCAGCCCATAACCGAGCGCCCTGTCTATGGCGATATGGGCGATCCAGATGAACGCGATCTGCGTGACCAGGGCATGGCCGGCGGATAGGCCGATCGCCAGCATCACCAGCGGCCAGACCAGGACATGCAGCATGTTGTAGGCGAAGGCGCCGAAGCGCGGCCCTGCCAGATAACCCAGCATCGCAAGATCAGGCGCCAGAATCAGCAGCACAAAGAGCGGCCAAGAGCCGCCGGCAAAGGCATAGGCCGCTATCGCTCCAACAGCGACGGCAATCCATTCCGCTCTTACTATGAGATCAACGGGCCGCAACGAGCCCATGCGCGGGTCAGCCGCCCCGCTTGGGACGAAGGCGCACGACGATATCGACGTTGGCGATTTCCATGCCTTCGGGCGGTTCGGGCAGGTTTAGCACCTTCACCGGACCAGATGCGATGTCGAAGACCTTGTTCTCGCCTTCGATGAAGAAGTGATGATGGTCCGAGGTGTTGGTGTCGAAATAGGTCTTTGCACCTTCGACAGCCAGAATGCGGAGCAGGCCAGCCTCGGTGAACTGATGAAGAGCATTGTAGACGGTCGCCAGCGACACCGGCACGCCGGCTGCAACGGCTTCTTCGTGCAGTTCCTCAGCGGAGAGATGACGGTCGCCCTTGGCGAAAAGCAGATTGGCGAGCGCGACACGCTGCCGCGTCGGGCGCAGACCCGCCTCGCGTACACGTTCGTCGACTGCAATCTTGTTCGGGACGGTCAAATCCATCAATCCGCCAAATCCAATTCATCTCATCTTGAAATTCACCACACGATTTTCGCGTGATAAAAGCCATACGTTCCTTGACATATATTCTGTCGGGGCAAACCGATCAATAGGCGCACATTGACCCAGGGAGACCGGCAGGCTAATCGCAAACGGCGGTTTCCGAGCGGAAACAGACTGTGTTAGTGAACTAGGACAAGCGGAGCGGAAGCTCCCGGAAGTCATACGGGGACGAGATTTCATGGCGGTTGCAAAATCCAGCTACGAATATGAGGAACTGCTCGCCTGCGCTCGCGGCGAACTGTTCGGGCCAGGAAACGCGCAGCTGCCGGCCCCGCCGATGCTGATGTTCGATCGGATCACCGAAATTTCCGAAACGGGCGGCGAGTTCGACAAGGGCTTCGTGCGCGCCGAACTCGATATCAAGCCGGACCTGTGGTTCTTCCCCTGCCACTTCATCGGCAATCCCGTCATGCCCGGTTGCCTCGGCCTCGATGCCATGTGGCAGTTGACCGGGTTCTTCCTCGGCTGGCTCGGCGAGCCAGGCAAGGGCATGGCGCTGTCCACCGGCGAGGTCAAGTTCAAGGGCATGGTGACGCCGAAGGTCAAAAAGGTCGAATACGGCATCGATTTCAAGCGTGTCATGCGCGGCCGGCTGGTGCTCGGCACGGCCGATGGCTGGCTAAAGGCCGACGGCGAGACTATCTACAGGGCAACGGACCTGCGGGTCGGTCTCGCCAAGCAGGAAGCAGCCTGACCGCGGGCACGCAGTCACGAAGGAGTACTTATGAGACGCGTCGTTGTCACGGGCCTTGGAATCGTATCGTCCATCGGAAACAATGCCGAGGAGGTCCAGGCCTCGCTGCATGATGCCAAATCCGGCATCAGTTTCTCCGATTCTTTCGCCGAACACGGCTTCCGCTGTCAGGTCTGGGGCGCGCCAACGCTCGACACCACCGAGCTCGTCGACCGTCGTGCCGCGCGTTTCCTGTCGCAGGGCGGCATGTGGAATCATGTGGCCATGAAGCAGGCGATTGCCGACAGCGGCCTTGAAGAGACCGACATATCCGGCAACCCACGCACCGGCATCATCATGGGCTCCGGCGGACCTTCGACGAAAACCATCGTGGAAGCATCGGAAATTACGCTGAAGAACAGCAGCCCGAAGCGCATCGGACCCTTCGCCGTGCCAAAGGCCATGTCCTCGACCGCCTCGGCGACGCTCGCAACCTGGTTCAAGATTCACGGCGTCAACTATTCGATCTCGTCGGCCTGCTCGACGTCGGCGCATTGCATCGGCAACGCTGCCGAGATGATCCAGTGGGGCAAGCAGGACGTCATGTTCGCCGGTGGCCATGAAGATCTGGACTGGACCATGTCGAACCTGTTCGACGCGATGGGCGCAATGTCTTCCAAGTTCAACGACCGCGCATCCGTTGCCTCGCGCGCCTATGACGTGAACCGCGACGGTTTCGTCATTGCCGGCGGTGCCGGTGTGCTGGTTCTGGAAGAACTGGAGCGCGCAAAGGCGCGCGGCGCCAAGATCTACTGCGAACTGGTCGGCTACGGTGCCACGTCCGACGGCTACGACATGGTCGCCCCGTCCGGCGAAGGCGCGATACGCTGCATGAAGCAGGCGCTGGCGACGGTTTCTGCTCCGGTCGACTATATCAACACGCACGGCACATCGACGCCGGTCGGCGATTCCAAGGAGATGGGTGCCATCCGCGAGACGTTCGGCGATAAAATCCCGAACATCACCTCGACCAAGTCTCTTACCGGCCACTCGCTGGGGGCTGCCGGCGTGCAGGAATCGATCTATTCGATCCTGATGATGCAGGGCGGCTTCATCGGCGAGAGCGCTCATATCGAAGAACTCGACCCGGAATTCGAAGGCATGCCGATCGTGCGCAAGCGCATCGACAACGCCAAGATCGACACGGTGCTGTCGAACTCGTTCGGCTTCGGCGGCACAAACGCCACGCTCGTTTTCCAGCGTCACAACGGCTAAGGATATTCTTCCGATGGAAGGTTTGATGAAGGGCAAGCGCGGCCTCGTCATGGGCGTCGCCAACGATCACTCTATTGCCTGGGGTATAGCCAAGCAGCTCTCCGCCCATGGCGCGGAGATGGCATTCACCTATCAGGGCGAGGCTTTCGGCCGCCGCGTGAAGCCGCTGGCCGAAAAGGTCAACGCTTCTCTGGTGCTGCCCTGCGATGTCGAGGACAGCGCATCCATCGCGTCGGTTTTCGAGACGCTGGGCAATGAATGGGGCGGCATCGACTTCATCGTGCACGCCATCGGTTTTTCCGACAAGAACGAGCTGAAAGGCCTCTACGCCAACACGACGCGCGAAAACTTCGTCCGCACCATGGTGATCTCCTGCTATTCGTTCACCGAGGTTGCGCGCCATGCCGCCGGCCTGATGAAGGAAGGCGGCTCGATGATCACGCTGACCTACGCCGGCTCGACCCGCGTCATGCCGAACTACAACGTCATGGGCGTCGCCAAGGCCGGCTTGGAGGCCAGCGTGCGCTATCTCGCCGACGATTACGGGCCGCGCGGCATTCGCGTGAATGCGATTTCGGCCGGACCTGTGCGCACGCTCGCCGGCGCAGGCATTGCCGATGCGCGGCACATGTTTTCCTACCAGCAACGCAATTCGCCGCTGCGCCGCACCGTCACCATCGACGAGGTCGGCGGCTCGGCGCTCTATCTCCTGTCGGACCTGTCGTCGGGCGTCACCGGCGAAATCCACTATGTCGATTCCGGCTACCACATCGTCTCGATGCCGACCCTTGAGGAACTGAAGCAGTCGGACGGCGGCAGCGAATAATTCCGGTTTCCTGTAAAATTAAACAGTTTAAGCGAAACCGATTTTAAGGGGATGTGTGCGAAAAGGCCCTGTAACTTAGGGACTTAGTGCATGCCAGCGGCCACAGATCCGAACCGCAGCCCGGTTTTCCGGCTCATTACCATTGCCGCCTCCGGCATGGGCAGCTTCATGCTGGGGATCTGGGGCCTGAAATTCGGCTTCGGTGACGGCCTCGCCGGCATGAATGCCGAAATGGTCATGGCCATCATCGCAGCACTCTGTGCACTGGCTGCCGCCGGATCGGCGATGTCCTTCTATGCCGGCGTCGATGAATCGGCCAGCTATGTCTACAATGAGACGCAATTCGACAAACTGACCGGCCTGCACGCCCGCACCGCCATGATGAGCAGGATCGGCGAAGCGGCGTCTTCCACGGTGAAGAGCGGAAAGCCGGTCTTCCTTATCGATATCGACATCGATCGCTTCAAGCAGATCAACGATTCGATCGGCTACAGCCAGGGTGACGAGCTTATCAAGCGCTTCACCGAGCGCTTGAAGACCAATCTTCCGCGCGGCGTGGTGATCGGCAGGATCGGTGCCGGCGAATTCGCCATCCTCTACCCGGACCGTCCCGGCGTGATGTCGGTGGAAAAGCTGGTCGAGATGATGATCGATCGGCTGATGGAGCCCTATCACCTGAAAACGCATCTCCAGTCGATCAATCTCTCGGTTGGCATCGTTGCCCTGCCGAAAGACGGGCTGGACCCAGCGGTCATCCTGCGCCGGTCAAACCTTGCCCTTCAGCATTCGCGCGCCAGCGGCATCGGCAGCTGGTCGGTGTTCCACCCGGATATGGGCCTCGTGGCAGACCATCGCCAATGGGTCGAGGCCGAACTCCAGATCGCGTTCGACCGCGGCGATTTCGATCTCCACTACCAGCCGCAACTCGACCTTCCGACCGGGCGTATCGTCGGCTACGAAGCGCTCATCCGCTGGAAGCATCCCGAGCGTGGGATGATCCCGCCGATGGAATTCATCCCCATCGCAGAAGAGACGGGCATGATCGTGCCCATAGGCGAATGGGTTCTGCGCAGGGCCTGCAGCGACGCGCGGCATCTTCCAGATGATTGCTTCGTCGCGGTGAATATCTCGCCGGTCCAGTTCATGACCAAGGATTTCGTCGGCACCGTCCAGTCCGTGATGGAAAGCACGGGGATCAAGCCGCAGCGGCTTGAGCTGGAGGTCACCGAAACGGCGATGATGCAGGATCGCGACCGCGCCGGCGTCATCCTCAAGCAGCTTTCCGAGATGGGCATCTCGGTTGCCGTCGATGATTTCGGCACCGGCTATTCCAATCTCAGCTACCTGATGGATTTCCCCTTCGACAAGCTGAAGATCGATCGTTCCTTCGTCAGCCGCATCGACACGGAAAACAGCTCGGGCGCGGTCGTTTCGACGATCGTAGGACTGTCCCGCGCTCTGGGCGTGCGCACCATCGCCGAAGGCGTGGAAACCGAAAGCCAGGCAACCCTTCTGCGGGCTGCCGGCTGCGAGGTGGTTCAGGGCTATCTGTTCGGACGCCCGGCACCGCTGAAGATCGTCGGCGGCGGCAAGCTCGGCGTCGTCAGCGAGCGGCACGTCGCATAAGGCGGTATCCGCCTGCCAATCTTCAACGGCGTGCGCCAAGCACCTTGAACATGCCCGTGCGACAAATTTCTTCCTGCATCGAGAAAGCTTCCGACAGCGTCTTTTCATAAGGAAGCTGCCGATTGGCGACCATCAGCAATCGTCCGCCGGGCTTCAGCGCAGCCGCAGCAGCGCGGATCATGCCCTGCCCGATATCCGGCTCGGCGGTCCGGCGCTGATGAAAGGGCGGGTTCATGACGATCAGGTCGTAACGATGGGCCACCTGCTCGGCAGAGAGGTCGTGCCAGAAGAAACGCGGTGTAAGCCCTTCTCTGCTCGCGACATTGCGCCTGGCTGCCTCCAGTGAGGCAGAATCTGCCTCGTAAAGGTCGAGCGTCGATATCTTGGGGTAGCGAGCTGCGAGTTCGGCCGCGATGTAACCCCAACCGGCGCAGAAATCGGCAACGGCGCCTGTGATCTTTTTGGGCAGGTTCTCGACCAACAGCCTCGAGCCCACATCGATCTCGCCTGCCGAAAACATGCCGGGGGCGGTGTGGAAGCGCCCGTCCACGATCGTTTCGCCATTGCCTGCGCGCAGCAACTCGACTGCCTGCGCCACATCCGCAGGCCGGCGGAACCAGAATGCCACGCCATGGTGCTTTGGAGCATGTCCGTCGATGGAAACGATCTCGTCCAGCCGCTTGCGCAGGCTGGCGATACCGTCGTCCTTGCTGCCGGCAACCACGATCAGCCCATCAACGTGAACGCGCTCAAGGGCGTCAGCAACCAGCAACTCGTTCGCACCGCGATGACGGCCGCAGAGCACCAGCGCCGCATCGAAGTTTTCGCCTTCCGCACGCGGCGAAACGGTGTAGCCGCCAGCTTCCAGACCCCGAACATAGGGGCGAAATCCCTGCACCATCGACAGATCGGCGTCAAGGTCTTCGGGCCGCTGAGACCCTGGCTCGGCGCCGAGAAACAGCACCCTTTCGCCCTTGCCCGGTGCTGCGAGCAGCTCCGCCTCAAAGGGATGGAAAAGGGTCTTCAGTGCATCTCGGGACATGGCCTGCCTTGATATCGTGAGCGGGGCGTCAACGGCAAAAGAAAACGGGCGCGACCTTGCGGCGCGCCCGTCTCGTTTGAATTATCGCGTCGATCAGGCGGCGTTTTCTTCGCCGTCAGCCTTCTTGTCACGCGCGATTTCCTTGCCGGTTTCCTGGTCGACGACCTTCATCGACAGGCGAACCTTGCCGCGCTCGTCAAAGCCCATGAGCTTGACGAAGACCTTCTGGCCTTCCTTGACGACGTCCGACGTCTTGGCGACGCGGTCGTTGGCAAGCTGCGAGATGTGAACCAGGCCATCCTTGGGGCCGAAGAAGTTCACGAAAGCGCCGAAATCGGCGGTCTTGACGACCGTGCCTTCGTAGATCTCGCCGACTTCCGGCTCGGCTACGATGGTGTGGATCCACTTCTTGGCCGCCTCGATCTCCTTGGCGTTCGACGAAGCGATCTTCACCGTGCCGTCGTCCTCGATGTTGATCTTGGCGCCGGTCTTTTCCACGATCTCGCGGATGACCTTGCCGCCGGAGCCGATGACGTCACGGATCTTGTCGGTCGGGATGTGCATGACCTCGATACGCGGCGCGAACTCGCCGAGTTCCGAACGGCCCTCGGTGATGGCCTTGGACATCTCGCCCAGGATGTGCAGGCGGCCGTCCTTGGCCTGGCCGAGAGCGACCTTCATGATCTCTTCGGTGATGCCGTCGATCTTGATGTCCATCTGCAGTGCGGTGATGCCGCCCTGCGTGCCGGCCACCTTGAAATCCATGTCGCCGAGGTGATCCTCGTCGCCAAGAATGTCGGAGAGAACGGCGAAGCGCTCGCCTTCCTTGATCAGGCCCATGGCAATGCCGGCAACCGGCTTGGCCAGCGGAACGCCGGCATCCATGAGCGCCAGCGAAGTGCCGCAGACGGTCGCCATCGAGGACGAACCGTTGGACTCGGTGATTTCCGAGACGACGCGCAGCGTGTAGGGGAACTGCTCGGCAGCCGGCAGCATCGGGCGAATGGCGCGCCAGGCGAGCTTGCCGTGGCCGATTTCGCGGCGGCCGGGCGAACCCATGCGGCCGGTTTCACCGACGGAATAGGGCGGGAAGTTGTAATGGAGAAGGAACTTCTCCTTGTACATGCCCGTCAGCGAGTCGACATACTGCTCGTCTTCGCCGGTACCCAGCGTGGCAACCACGATCGCCTGGGTCTCGCCGCGGGTGAACAGCGACGAACCATGGGTACGCGGCAGCACGCCGACTTCCGACACGATCTGGCGAACGGTCGAGAGGTCACGGCCGTCGATGCGCGAACCGGTGTCGAGGATGTTCCAGCGCACGATCTTGGCCTGGAGTTCCTTGAACACCGTTGCGACCTGCTCGGAGGAATACTTCGCTTCCTCGCCCTCGGCCGGAGCGAACGCAGCCTTGACCTTGGCCTTGGCGGCGTCGACAGCGGCGTAACGGGCCTGCTTGTCGATGATCTTGTAAGCTTCGCGCAGATCGCCTTCGACGATCTTCAGCATCTCGGCTTCGAGATCGGCATAGCTCGGCGAGGTGAAATCGCGGGGGTCCTTGGCGGCAACTTCAGCGAGCTTGATGATCGCGTCGATGACCGGCTGGAAGCCCTTGTGGCCGAACATGACGGCGCCGAGCATGATGTCTTCGGACAGTTCCTTGGCTTCGGACTCGACCATCAGAACGGCGTCGCCGGTGCCGGCAACGACGAGGTCGAGCAGCGATTCAGGCATCTCGTCGACATGCGGGTTGAGCTTGTATTCGCCGTTGATGTAGCCGACGCGCGCGCCGCCGATCGGGCCCATGAAGGGCACGCCCGAGAGCGTCAAGGCAGCGGAGGTGGCGACGATCGACAGGATGTCCGGATCGTTCTCGAGATCGTGCTGGACGACGGTGACGACAACCTGGGTGTCGTTCTTGTAGCCGTCAGCGAAAAGCGGGCGGATCGGGCGGTCGATGAGGCGGGAAACCAGGGTTTCCTTCTCGCTCGGACGGCCTTCACGCTTGAAATAGCCGCCCGGGATCTTGCCGGCGGCATAGGTCTTTTCCTGGTAGTTGACGGTCAGCGGGAAGAAGTCGAAGCCCGGCTTCGGCTCTTTCGCGGAGACGACGGTGGCCAGCACCATGGTCTCGCCGTAGGTGGCGAGCACTGCGCCGTCAGCCTGACGGGCGATCTTGCCGGTTTCGAGGATGAGCGGGCGTCCTGCCCACTCGATTTCCACTCTGTGTTGTTTGAACATGTCTTGTCCTTCAAATGCGGAAAGGCGGCGCAATGCATGCGCGCAGCGTTTCCTGGCTTGTTTCAGACGAGCCACGGGCAAGACAACGGGAGGTCTGGATTAACGGCGTTCGACAACGCCCCAGGCATCCTGCAATCCTGCCCCATGACTGGTCCCATGGGTGGTCTCGGCGCTGCCCTCTGCTGCAGCCGAAACCCTGCTTTGGCATCTGATCTGCCGGACAGGCGCAAGGCCCTCGGCATCTGGATGCATGGACCTGCAGTGGGCAGGCCCGAATAAGAAGACCGGCGAACTTTCAGGACGAAAATCCGCCGGTCAGGAGTTTAGCGACGCAGGCCGAGCTTCTCGATCAGCGTCTGGTAGCGGGCCTCATCCTTGCCCTTGAGATAATCAAGGAGGCTGCGGCGCTGCGAAACCAGGGCCAGAAGACCACGGCGGGAATGGTTATCCTTCTTGTGGTCCTTGAAGTGCTCGGTCAGGTTCTTGATCCGCTCCGAGAGGATCGCTACCTGGACTTCCGGCGAACCGGTGTCACCCTTGGCGGTAGCGAATTCGGAAAGCAATTCGGTCTTGCGTTCAGCAGTAATCGACATCGTGTTTTTCCTTTCAATTTGAGGAAACGGGACGCCCACGGCCGGGATGTCGTCCAGCAGGGGCCGGTGTACATGGCGCAATCTTGCGCGATGCTGCGGCGCATATAGTGCAAAAAGCCGATAAAGGCCATAGCGAATCGAAAACCGGCAAAAAGTCGGTCTTTTAACCCGCAAACACCCGCTTCGGCTTGAACATACCAGCTTCGATCGCGCCGATCGCCACCAGTTTGCCACGTGCGGTGGCACAGGCTTCCTCGGCTTCCACGGGCGCATCGCGGCCGCGAATGATGACCGGGTTGCCTAGCCTTATCTTGGCCGCCGCATCGTCGGTGATCGCCACTTGCGGCAGGCATTCGAGTGCAGCGCCGGTGTCAACGATATAGGCGTCGATCGCAGCGTAGCTCAGTACCACCTCTTCCCCTTCCCGCGCCTGCGGGACCGCGGCTTCCAGCTGTTCCAGCGTGACCAGATCCTCGGCTGTAAAAGGATCGACTTCGGTGCGCCGAAGCGTTGCTATATGGCCGAAGCATTCGAGATCGCGGCCCATGTCGCGGGCCAGCGAGCGCACATAGGTTCCCTTGCCGCATTCGATTTCGAAGACCGAATTGCCTTCCTGCGTGGTTTCGATCAGTTCCAGCCGTCCGATTTCGATTTCCCGGGCAGGAATGTCAACCGTCTCGCCTTCGCGCGCCAGATCATAGGCGCGCTCGCCGGCGATCTTGATCGCCGAGAACTGTGGCGGTGTCTGCATGATCACGCCGGTGTATTTCGGCAGCAGTGCCAGGATTTCAGCTTCGGACGGGCGCTTTTCGGAGGTCTTCGTCACCGGGCCTTCGAGATCGTCGGTCGAGCGCTCCTCGCCCCAGGCAACCGTGAAACGGTAGACCTTGGCGCCGTCCTGAACGTAAGGCACCGTCTTGGTCGCCTCGCCGAGCGCGATCGGCAGCATGCCGGAGGCCAGCGGGTCGAGCGTGCCGGCATGACCGGCTTTTTCCGCCTGGAACAGCCATTTGATCTTGGAGACCGCTTCGGTCGAGCCCATGCCGATCGGCTTGTCGAACACCAGCCAGCCGGAAATCGGCCGGCCCTTCTTCTTGCCCCTGCGCCCCACTATTCCTGCTCCTTGTCGTCGTCGGCTTCCAGATCCCGCACGACCACCGGCGATTTCAGAAGTTCATTGATCTTGGCGAAATTGTCGTAGCTCGTATCGAGCCGGAACCGGAATTCCGGCATGTATTTCATCTGCCGCAGGGCCGACGAGACACGTCCGCGAATGAAGCGCGCATGCTTGTTGAGCGTTTCGATCACCGCCGCGTCGTCGCGCGCGCCAAGCGGCGAAACGAAGGCCGTCGCGATCTTCAAATCCGGCGACATGCGCACTTCCGAGATCGATATCACCGTCGTCTCGATGACGGGGTCCAGTATCTCGCCACGCTGCAGCGTCTCGGACAGTGCATGGCGCACCTGTTCGCCGACGCGAAGCTGGCGCTGGGAGGGGCCGCTGGTTTGTTTGCTCATATCGTCTCTCAATCCGGAAGGTTGACTCGGCCATTCGCACCGAGGCGAGCCAGAACAGGTGGTGATGCTATCGGGCGACCGGACCATTTCAGCACGCTGTCGCGAAAGGTCCGCCGCTCTTCGTCCGAGATGAATATCCGGGCCGGCCAAGGATGGGCAAATGTCTTGGAAAGCCAGAAATAGAAGGTTCCCGCTTCCTCCTCGAGAGCATAGAGCGAGTTCCACGGACAACTCACCGTCTGACCCACGACCGTATAGCTGATCCCGTTCTCATCGACCGTCGCCTCGATCGGCTTGCCGAGCACGCCCATCTTCGTTAGCCGCCGGCGGTAGATACCCCGCAGCAAGCGGCGCATCGGCTGTAAAAGCAGGATCGTCAGCAACACACCTGCAATCACGCTTGCGACGACATAAATGGCGAATATGACGACGTCGCCAGCGCGCCATTTGTCGAAATTCAGGAACAGAGCACCGAACAGTACAATCAAAGCCATCGCGCCGACGGTCGGCCATAACGGCAGAAGTTGGCGCGTCGTGTACTGGATATCAAGATGATCATCCAGCTCCAACTCGAACGTCTTGTGAAAGCCGGATTGCGCAGCCGCGGGCCAGATTTTCGGAACGGAGGTACGGGACGGCCCGGACATACTATAAACCTAGCCGTTGCGGGGTGGGACCGCATCACGGTTGCAGCAAAGAGAGCGGCCGAAGCCGCCCTCCAGTTTCCATCAGCCTTTACAGCGTCCGGGTCACCATCTCGACGCGGAAGCACTCGATGACGTCGCCCTGGCGCATGTCTTCGTAGTTCTGGAAGGCCATGCCGCATTCCTGGCCGACCGGAACCTCGGATACTTCGTCCTTGAAACGCTTCAGCGTCTTCAGCGTGCCTTCGTGGATGACGACATCGTCGCGGATCAGGCGTACGCCGGCACCGCGCTCGACCTTGCCTTCCGTGACACGGCAACCGGCGACCTTGCCGGTCTTCGTGATGTT
The DNA here is from genome assembly GCF_900116595.1 of Mesorhizobium sp. YR577. Taxonomy (NCBI): domain Bacteria; kingdom Pseudomonadati; phylum Pseudomonadota; class Alphaproteobacteria; order Hyphomicrobiales; family Phyllobacteriaceae; genus Mesorhizobium; species Mesorhizobium sp. YR577. The sequence continues at coordinate 38,780 of NZ_FPBI01000003.1, forward strand.
GAAGACTTCCAGGATTTCCGCATTGCCGATGAAGGTTTCGCGGCGTTCCGGCGACAGCAGACCCGACATGGCCGCCTTAACGTCATCCACGAGATTGTAGATGATGTTGTAGTAGCGGATGTCGATGCCGGCCTGCTCGGCCGCCTGACGGGCCTGAGGGTTTGCACGCACGTTGAAGCCGATCATGGCAGCACCGGACGTCTCGGCGAGCGACACGTCGCTTTCCGTGATGCCACCGGCGCCTGCATGAACGATGCGGGCACGGACTTCGTCGGTGCCCAGCTTGTCGAGTGCTGCGATGATCGCCTCGACGGAACCCTGCACGTCGGCCTTGATGACCAGCGGGAACTCCTTGAGACCACTCGACTGCAGCTGCGACATCATATGTTCGAGCGAGCCGCGCTGGCCGACATGGCGGGCAGCCGCCTTGTCGCGTGCAAGACGCTGGCGGTACTCGGTGATCTCGCGCGCCTTGGCTTCGTTGGTCACGACGGCAAAGCGGTCACCTGCCTGCGGCGTACCCTGGAGACCCAGGATTTCAACCGGAGTAGCCGGCAGCGCTTCCTTGACGTGCTCGCCATGATCGTCGACGAGGGCGCGCACACGGCCCCACTCGTTGCCGGCCACGACGATGTCGCCGACCAGCAGCGTACCGGTCTGCACCAGAACGGTAGCCACCGAACCACGGCCCTTGTCGAGCTTGGCTTCTATGACGACACCTTCCGCGGTACGGTTCGCGTTGGCCTTGAGGTCGAGCAGTTCGGCCTGCAGCAGGATCGCTTCGAGCAGCTTGTCGAGATTGGTGCCCTTGGTCGCCGAAACCTCGACGTCCAGAACTTCACCGCCCATCGATTCCACGAAAACCTCGTGCTGCAGAAGCTGCGTGCGCACCTTCTGCGGATCGGCTGACGGCTTGTCGATCTTGTTGATCGCCACGATGATCGGAACACCGGCCGCTTTGGCGTGGCTGATGGACTCGATGGTCTGCGGCATCACGCTGTCGTCGGCAGCGACCACCAGGATGGCAATGTCGGTGGCCTGCGCACCGCGGGCACGCATTGCCGTGAAGGCGGCGTGGCCGGGCGTGTCGATGAAGGTGATCTTCTGACCGTTCTTCTCGACCTGATAGGCGCCGATATGCTGGGTGATGCCGCCGGCTTCGCCGGAAACGACATTGGCATTGCGGATCGCATCGAGAAGCGAGGTCTTGCCGTGGTCGACGTGACCCATGATGGTGACGACCGGCGAACGCGACTCCATGTCCTCGGGACGGTCGGCAACGTCGAACAGGCCTTCTTCAATGTCGGATTCAGCGACGCGGCGAACCGTGTGGCCAAATTCGGCAGCGATGAGTTCGGCCGTATCAGCGTCGATCACGTCGCCCGGCTTCAGGATCTGGCCCTGCTTCATGAAGTACTTGACCACATCCACGGCGCGCTCGGACATACGCTGAGCGAGTTCCTGAATGGTGATGGTTTCAGGCAGCACCACTTCGCGCACAATTTTCTCGCGCGGTTCCTGATGCATGGCGCGCTTGAACTTTTCCTGACGGCGGCGCATCGACGACAGCGAACGACCGCGGCTGTCTTCGTCTGAAGTAGCGCTGCTGAGCGTCAGCTTGCCGCGACGGCGATCTTCCTCGCCCTTGGTCTTTGCCGGGCGGGCGACTTCAGGCGTTACGATCCGCTTGATCGGAACGGCGCTGCGCGGGGAAGCCACGCTCTTGCTCTTGGCTTCCGGTTCATCAGCTACCAGGTCGGCGTGCTGAGGCGCACGGCGGCGTGCTTCTTCCTCGGCGCGACGGCGGGCTTCGGCCTCCGTCTGGAGACGAGCCTCTTCCTCGGCCTGACGGCGAGCCGATTCATCGCGCTCACGGCGGCGACGCTCTTCTTCTTCCTGACGGCGCTTGGTTTCTTCCAGGGCGCGCTGGCGATCTTCGATCTCGCGGGCCTTGGAGCCCTCGAGCGCACGGCGGCGCGCTTCCATCTCGCTGCTCGACAGCTCGTTCAGAACCATGCCGGAACGCTCAGCCACAACCGGAGCGGGCGCAGGCGCGGGAGCGGGTGCCGGCGCAGGTGCGGCAACGGGCTTCGGCGCTTCCTGCACCACCGGTGCTGCTACTGCGACGGGCGCAGGCGCGGGCGCCGGCTTCGGCGTGAACACCGAGGCAACGGTCGGCTCCGGCTTGTCGCCAGGCATCGAGAATTTGCGCTTCTTGGTTTCGACGACGACGGCCTTGGTGCGCCCGTGCGAGAAGTTCTGCCGCACGGTGCCCTGCTCCACGCCTGGGCGCTTCAGCGTCAAGGTCTTCTTCGTGTTGACGCTCAACGTGTTGTCGTCACCCGATTTCGTATCGCTCATTCCATATCCTCTGCGGCTTCATCTTCGTCAGCAATTGCCGCAAACATTGCCCGGTCATCCGGGGATCCGCCCCGGTATCGGTCAAGCGCAACCATGCGCTTCAGCACCGCTTTTCCCGCGTCTTCCGCAAGAACGGCAGCATGTATCACATTTGTGCCCCCTAATGCCAAACTCAAATCGGCTTCCGAGAAAAGTTTGTAGGCATAGATTTCGGGGCCGCCGGCATAGGCGGTGGCGCGGCGTGCCTGGGTAATCTTGCGAAGGCCGTCTTCCGATGCTTCCACTGCGTGAAGAACGAGAAGCGCCTTGCCGCTGCGCACCGCACTTTCGACCTTTGTCGCGCCGAGTGCAATGGCACCAGCCTTGCGGGCCAGTCCGAGGACACCGAGGACAGATTTTGCCAGAAGCATATCCACCATCGCGCCAAGATCAGGCGAAACGGTGACTTCCTTCTTGAAGGCGCGGGCAAAGCTGTTCTTTGCCGCAGCCTTGTCCACATGTAGGCGGTCGCCGGTCACCCAGCAACCGCGCCCTGGAAGATTTCTTTTCAGATCGGGAACGACAGCAGAGTCCGGCCCGACAACGAAACGGATCAGTTCATCCGGCTCGGCGGTCTTGCGCGTGACGATGCAGGTGCGATCGTTCATCTCGTCGTGGGTCAGGTCCCGTGCGATGCGTGTTCACCTCACGCACCAGCGGCTTCGGCAGTCGCTTCCTCAGCAACTGCTTCGTCCTCTGTGATCCAACCGGCCTTCAGGCGTGCAGCCAGGACCATCTGTTCAGCGTCGGTGCGCGAAATGGCGTAAGTGGCGAGAACGCCCGGGAAGAACTTGGTCTCGCCGTCCTTGCGTTCCTTCCAGCCGACGAGATCGTCGACCGCGTAACCGGCAAAGTCCTCGATCGTCTTCACGCCATCCTCGCCGAGCGTCACCAGCATTGCGGTGGTGATGCCCGGGATTTCGCGCAGTTCGTCCTCGACGCCCAGAGCGCGACGCTTGTCGTCGTGCTCGGCTTCGATCTTCTCGAGATATTCGCGCGCGCGGGTCTGGATCTCGCTGGCGGTATCCTCGTCAAAGCCGTCAATCGAGGAAATCTCGTCGGCATCGACATAGGCCACTTCCTCGACGCTGGTGAAGCCTTCGGAGGCCAGCACCTGGCCGACCATCTCGTCGACATCCAGCGCTTCCATGAAGAGGTTCGAGCGCTCGACAAATTCCTTCTGGCGACGCTCGGATTCTTCCTGCTCGGTCAGGATGTCGATATCCCAGCCGGTGAGCTGCGAAGCAAGGCGAACGTTCTGGCCGCGGCGGCCGATGGCCAGCGAAAGCTGGTCGTCGGGCACAACGACTTCGATGCGCTCTGCGTCCTCATCGAGAACAACCTTGGCGACTTCAGCCGGCTGCAAGGCGTTGACGATGAAGGAAGCGGCCGAAGGCGACCACGGAATGATGTCGATCTTCTCACCCTGCAATTCGCCGACAACGGCCTGGACGCGCGAACCGCGCATACCAACGCAGGCGCCGACCGGATCGATCGATGAGTCACGCGAAATGACGGCGATCTTGGCGCGGGAACCCGGATCGCGGGCCACCGACTTGATCTCGATGATGCCGTCATAGATTTCCGGCACTTCCATGGTGAAGAGCTTGGCCATGAATTGCGGGTGCGTACGCGACAGGAAAATCTGCGGGCCGCGCTGCTCGCGGCGCACGTCGTAGACATAGGCGCGGACGCGGTCGCCATACTTATAGTTTTCGCGGGGGATCAGCTCGTCGCGGCGGATGATCGCTTCGCCACGGCCGAGATCGACGATGACGTTGCCATATTCAACGCGCTTGACCGTGCCGTTGACGATCTCGCCGATGCGATCCTTGTATTCGTCGAACTGACGATCACGCTCGGCCTCGCGCACCTTCTGTACGATGACCTGCTTGGCCGACTGCGCGGCGATACGGCCGAAATCCATCGGCGGGAGCTGCTCGGCAATGAAATCGCCGACCTGTGCGTCGGGATTGCGCTCGCGCGCCGAGGAGAGCGCGATCTGAGTCGCGTAGTCATCGACCTTTTCCACGACTTCCATCAGACGCTGCAGCTTCATCTCGCCGGTGTTCGGGTTGATGTCGGCGCGGATGTTGGTTTCCTGGCCGTAGCGCGAGCGCGCGGCCTTCTGGATCGCGTCGGCCATGGCGGCGATCACGATTGATTTGTCGATCGACTTTTCACGCGCAACCGCATCGGCGATCTGCAGCAGCTCAAGCCTGTTCGCACTGACTACCATCTTCGTCTCCCTGAACAATGCCGGCGTCGACCGGCTGCTCAATCACTCTTCTGTTTCGATCTCGTCTTCCGCGTCGTCTTCATCTTCGCCGCGGTTTTTCTTGGCTTCCTTGCGGGCCCTGTTGTCCTTGCTCAGTGCATCCCGGATCAGGTCGTCTGTCAGGATCAGGCGGGCGTCGGCAATCGTTTCGAACGGTATGCGCACGCTGGGCTCGTCGCCGTAAGCAGGCTGGTCGCGCTCTATAAGAACGCTTTCGTCGTCGGCCTCTGCGATCTTGCCGCGAAAACGCTTGCGGTCTGCGACCAGGATCGACGTTTCCATCTTCACGAGATGACCGACCCAGGCGGAGAAATCCGACTTGCGCACCAGCGGGCGATCGATGCCCGGCGATGACACTTCCAGATGATAGGCCTTATCGATCGGATCGTCGACATCAAGCGCGGGAGAAACCGCGCGGCTGACCTCTTCGCAGTCCTCGACTGTCATGGTGCCGTCTTCGCGTTCAGCCATGATCTGCAGCGTCAGGCCGTTCTGGCCCGAGAGGCGCACACGCACGAGCCGAAAGCCGATTGCACGCAATACCGGTGCAATGATCGATGCCACACGCGCATCGACACCGCTTTCGCGGATGATGCGATCGTCGCCTGCTATGCTGGATATCTCTTCCGTCATTCCCTGTCCGAGGCTGGGCCAGGTAACAAAAAAGAGCGGGACCGGGTGGACCCACTCTTCGTCATACCGACCAAGAATTTGAATGGGATATAGCCCATTGGCCAGCCGGTTTCAAGTCCACGACGGAATGCTCAGCCGCACATCCTGTCGGACTACTGATTTTCCAAGGATGCGCGGCACGCATGGCTCGCATGCAGGAAACCATCTGTCAGAAATATCAATGAGTTCCTATATATGCTGCATCGCAACAGAAAATTTGTTGCGATGCACAACTCGAAAGGAAGCTTTCAATGACCAAGCGAAGCACAATTTCGGTGATGAGCGATCTGTTCAGCGTATTCGGTAGCGCCGTGGCCGTGTCCCGTGCCGTCGATAACCGCAGGATGCCGAGCGAACATCACCTCCGCAATCTCGGCATCAACCCCGAGTCCTTCAAGAACATCCGGCACTTCTAAAGCCGGAAGTTGATGATGAGACGAGGATCTATCAATCCTCGTCGGCGGCAAGCTGCGAAAGCACCTTGCCTCGCCCGCGTGCCCGCATCACCAGCGGCACGATCACGGCAGCAGCTGCAAGCGTCAGCAGCACGATCGAAATAGGCGAGTGCACAAGCACCGTCAGATCGCCCTGACTGATCGCCAGAGCACGGCGCAATTGCTGCTCGGCCAATGGCCCCAGGATCAAGCCCACGACGACCGGTGCGATCGGATAGCCGAACTGGCGCAGCAGATAGCCCAGAATACCGAACGCCAGCAGCATTCCCAGTTCGAACACCGACGGGTTGGCGCCTATGGTGCCGAGCGTCGCGAAGACCAGAATGCCGGCATAGAGCCAATGGCGCGGGATCGACAGAAGCCTGACCCACAGGCCGATCAGCGGCAGGTTCAGCACCAGCAGCATGAAATTGGCCACCAGCAGGCTGGCGATCAGGCCCCAGACCAGCGACGAATTGTTGGCGAACAGCAACGGCCCCGGCTGCAAGCCGAATTGTTGGAAGCCCGCCAGCATGATTGCCGCAGTCGCCGTCGTCGGCAGGCCGAGCGTCAGCAGTGGCACCAGCGTACCGGCGGCAGAGGCATTGTTGGCCGCTTCCGGCCCGGCAACGCCTTCGATCGCGCCATGGCCGAATTCTTCCGGCTTCCGGGCAAGCTGCTTTTCCACCGAATAGGACAGGAAGGTGCCGATCTCGGCGCCGCCGGCCGGCATGGCACCAATCGGGAAGCCGATCGCCGTGCCGCGCAGCCATGGCTTCCACGACCGCGACCAATCCTCTTTGTTCATCCAGACGGAGCCCTTCACCGGCTCAATGCGCTCGTCGCCGCTGCTGCGTGACGCCGCGACAGTCAATGTTTCACCGATCGCAAAGAGCGCGACCGCCAGCGTCGTCACCTCGATACCGTCGAGCAGATCAGGAATGCCGAAGGCAAGCCGCGCCTGCCCCGTCTGCAGGTCGATGCCGATCAGGCCGAGCGCGAGGCCGATGAAGAGGGCCGTCAGGCCACGCAGGGACGACTCGCCGAAGGCGGCCGAAACGGTCATGAAGGCCAGCACCATCAGCGCGAAATATTCGGCCGGGCCGAAGGACAGCGCGAATTTGACGATAAAGGGCGCGATAAGCGCCAGCCCGATCGTGGCGATGAGACCGGCAACGAAGGAGCCGATGGCAGCCGTCGCCAGCGCCGGCCCGCCCCTGCCCTTGCGGGCCATCTTGTTGCCTTCCAGCGCGGTGACGATAGAGGCGCTTTCGCCCGGCGTGTTGAGCAGGATCGACGTGGTCGAGCCGCCATACATGCCGCCGTAATAGATGCCCGCGAACATGATCAGCGAGCCGGCCGGATCGAGCTTGTAGGTGACGGGCAGAAGCAGCGCCACGGTCAGCGCCGGACCGATGCCCGGCAGCACGCCGACGGCAGTGCCCAGCGTCACGCCGATCAGCGCGTAAAGAAGATTCATCGGCTCCAGCGCGACCAGGAACCCTTGTGCCAAAAGGCCGAACGTATCCATGCTCTAACCCCTTAGCCTAAAATGAGCCGCTCGAGCGGACCGGCGGGCAGCGACAGTTGCAGCCCCTTGGAGAAGATGAACCAGACGACGAAGGACAGGACGATGCCGATCGGGATCGTCATCCATAGCGGTCCACGACCGAAGCCGCGCGCAGTGGCGGCAAACAGCAGGCCGGTGGCGATGGAAAAGCCTACGAACTTTAGAAGCAGCATCTGTGCGGCAAGGCCACCGACGATCCAGATGACGGGTCCGAACTGCTGTGGTTCGCGCTCCGGAAAATCATGGCGAAGGGCGGCAAACACCGTCCACACGGCCAGAATGAAAAGGGCTGCGGCGATCGCATAGGGGAAAGCCGTCGGGCCGAGGCGGGAATAGCTGCCGGCGCCGCCCATATGCGCGGTGTTCCAGGCAATCACACCGGCGATGATCGCCAGAACGGCTGCGATAACGAACGCCGCCCGGTCAGGGCGGCGCTTGGTATCGGATGTGTTGTTTTCCGTCATTTGACGAGACCGATGTCCTTCAGGATTCCCGAGGTCGATTCAATGTCCTTGGCAAGCTGCGTCTTAAACTCGTCGCCAGCCAGGTAGGTGTCGGCCCAGCCCTTGGTGGCAAGCGCGTCCTTCCAGCTCTTCGACGTCACCATCTTTTCAACGTCAGCGCTGATCGCAGCCTTCTGCTCGTCGGTGATGCCGGGTGCTGCTGCAACCATGCGCCAGTTCTGGATGGAAACGTCAACGCCGCCTTCCTTGAAGGTCGGCGCATCGATGCCCGCGACCTTCTCGTCGCTGGAGATGCCGATGATGCGCAATTCGCCAGCCTTGATCTGCGATTCGAATTCGCCATAGCCGGAAATACCGACCGTGACCTGTCCGCCGAGGATAGCCGCAAGTGCCTCACCGCCGCCGGAGAAAGCGATGTAGTTGACCTTGGTCGGGTCGACGCCCACCGCCTTGGCGATCAGGCCCGCAGTGATGTGATCCGTACCGCCGGCCGAGCCGCCACCCCAGGACACCGAGCCCGGATCAGCCTTCAGCTTCGCGACGAGACCGGCCATGTCCTTGATGTCGGAAGTGGCGGGCACGACGATTGCTTCAAATTCGCCGGTGAGGCGGGCAATCGGCGTCACCTGATCGAGCGTGACAGGAGATGCATTGGTGAGGATCGCGCCGACCATGACATAGCCGCCGACGATGAGCTGCGAAGGATCGCCGCTCGCCTGATTGGCGAACTGGGCAAGGCCGATGGTGCCACCAGCGCCGGGAACGTTGTTGACCTGGACGCTGCTGGAAATCTTTTCGTCCTGCAGGGCCGTCTGCATGGTGCGGGCGGTCTGGTCCCAGCCACCGCCGGGCGCTGCGGGCGCCATGATCTTGTAGTCGGCAGCATGTGCCGGAAGGGCGAGCAAGCCACCCAGTATCGACGCGAGTACGAAATGCTTCACGATGTTTCCTCCTTGGTTCGGTGCGCCATCAGGAGGTGGCGCGCCAGATCTGACTGTCGAAGCCTCGTTTGCCCGGTTCATCACCGGCATCCGGGCTTTCTCTGGTTTGGAAGGTCTGGCAGGGCGTGGTCGTACCACACCGCAGTCAAAATGCCCATTTTCCCTGCCGTAAGCCTTGAGACCGCGGACAAATATTCTGGGATATGGGCTTGGTTCCTCCCGAAACTCCCCGTTCTGGCTGCCTCCAACAGCCAAACCGACCGTCACATCACCACATCAACCTGACATAAGGCTGACATCCGGCAAGATCGTGCAGGCATTCTGTCAGTTCACTCTTGTCCTCGCAAGGCATCGTTCCAGCGCTTGATCAGCCGTGTGCGCTTGACCTGATCGAGATAGACCATCAGTCCGGGGCTTACCGGCACCGGCCGCAACTGGGCGCCCAGCGTTGTCTGCATCATGCTGGCGGTATTCTCGCCGGACACGTCGGGATTGACGGCTGCGATGTGCAATTGCCTGGCCATGATCGCCTGACCCTCGGCGGACATGAAGTATTCGAGATATCTGCGTCCGAGATCGGGAGACTGTGCCGCCTTCGGCACCAGTCCGATGCGCGACATGACCACGGTGTAGTCCTTGGGCAGCATGATACCGACATCAGGATGGCGCGAAGCCCAATCGGCAGCGTAGGAGCCGAGAATGTTGTAGCCGAGCACGAAGCGGCCATCGGCGATGCGCTCCAGAATGGCCGAACTCGTCGAATAGAGCTTTACGCCCGCCGCTCCCATCGCTTGGATCACCGTCCAGATATCGCCGAACTGTTCCTGGTCGCGGGACATGAACATGAAGCCGACGCCAGAGCGCTCGATGTCATAAGTGGCGATACGGCCGAAAACGGCGTCACCCTGATGCTGCAGGTAATCCACGAACTGCTTGCGCGTGGCGGGCGGCTCCACGTCCTTGAAGCTCGGCTTGTGGTAGACGAAGACTGCCGGCTCGAATGTCAGCGCATAGGCCGTGTTGCGCCAGTTCGCCCATCGCGGCCAGCGCTCGCTCAGCGGAAGATCGCTTTGCTGCGCATAGCCGTCATTGGCAAGCTTCACCTGCAGATCCATCGCCGACGAGAATGCCATGTCGGCGGTTTTTTGTCCGGCATCGGTTTCGCGGACAATGCGGTCGTAGATGTCGGAAGTCAGCATATCCTCGTAGCGGACCGCAACGCCCGGATTGGCCTTCTGGAAACCGGCAACCATCGGCTCGACCAGCGGCGTATCGAGCGAGGAATAGACAATGAGCGTGCGCGCGCTCGCGTTGCCGTCCAATGCCGGGAAGAGCACCTCTTGTGCCGTGGCAGGGAAAGCTCCAGAGAGCAGAAGAATGAGGAATGCAAGCAGCCGCATGGTCCACTGACCATGCAACAGGCTTACCGTGTTCACAAGCTTTCGCTCCCGCTCTAAGCTGCGGTAAAAAAGGGGATTTCGTGCGCATACTGGTGGTCGAGGACAACGTCACGCTGGCAAATGGACTCGCCGCCGTCCTGCGCGGCAGCGGCTATGCAGTGGATATCGTCGGCGACGGCGCATCGGCTGTAGCGGTGCTTGCCACCGAACGTTTCGACGTGGTCGTGCTCGACCTCAATCTCCCGGAGATGGACGGTCTCGACGTGCTGCGCACCATGCGGGCGCGCCAGAACAACGCAAGCGTGCTTATCCTGACGGCGCGCAGCGCCTTCGAGGACAGGGTCAAGGGCCTCAATCTCGGCGCCGACGACTACATGATCAAGCCGTTCGACGTCGGCGAGCTCGAAGCGCGCGTTCGCGTGCTTCTGCGCCGGCAGGCAGGCTTGAAAGCGGCGACCGTCACGTTCGGCGACGTATCCTTCGACCAGAACTCGCGCAGCTTCTCAGCCGGGGGAATATCGCTCGACCTGCCGGCGCGCGAAATCAGCCTGCTGGAGACGCTGTTCCTGCGCGCCGGCAAGGTCGTCACCAAGCAGTCGATCATCGAGTCGCTTGCCGGTTTCGATGACGATCTGAGCGCCAATGCCATCGAGCAATATGTCAGCCGGCTGCGCAAGCGGCTGGCCCCGCATGGGCTGACGGTGCGCACCGCGCGCGGCATCGGCTATTACCTCGAAAAGACGCAAAGCTCCTGATGGCTGACGTATCGACCTATTCGCTGCGCCGCCGGCTCCTTCTCTGGCTGCTGCTGCCGCTGATCGCGCTTGGCCTGATAGCGCTGGTCGATACCTATGGCGAGGCCGTGCAGACGGCCAATGCCGTATCCGACCGCGTGCTTGCCGGCTCGGCGCTGGCCATCGCCGAGCGCGTGGTTGTCGCGGAAGACGGCTCGCTGGAGGTCGACATTCCCTATGTCGCGCTGGAGATGCTGACATCGGCAGCGCAGGATCGGGTCTTCTATCGCGTCGAGGGCCCGCCCGGCACATTCATCACCGGCTACCAGTCACTGCCGACAGTCGCCGTTTCCGTGCCCGAGCGGGCGGTTTATGCCGACGCGGAGTTTCGCGGCGAGCCGATCCGGCTTGCAGTGCTGGCGCGCTCGGCCTCGACCGGCGTCAACTCCGTTCCCTTTGTCGTGACGGTCGCCGAAACCACGATCGCTCGCACGCGGTTGACCGAAACGATCCTGCTGCGCTCGGCGCTGCGTCTGGCGATCCTTATTGCGGGTGCGGCAATCATCGTCTGGTTTGCCGTCACCGCGTCGCTGCGACCGCTCTACCGGCTCCGCGAAGCCATCACCGAACGCAGCCCCGATGACCTGCGGCCGATCGAGCAGTCGGTGCCCAACGAGGTGCGAGGCCTGGTCGATTCTGTCAATTCCTTCATGGTCAGGCTTGCTTCGGCGCTCGATGCGCTGCGCCATTTCACCGGCAACGCCAGCCATCAGTTGCGCACGCCGCTGACCATCATCAGGACGCAACTGGCGCTGGCGGCGCGGGCAAACTCGCTCGATCAGGCGCGAGCAGCCGCGGCGACCGGAGACGAGGCGGTCGCCCATGCCGAGCGAATGCTCGCCCAACTGCTGCTGATGGCCAAGATCGACGAGGCCGCATCCCAACGCCTCAGGGATCTTGTTGCCGTCGATCTCACAGAACTCGCGCAAAGCTGCACCGCCGATCGCATTCCCAAGGCGCAAACGGCCGGCATCGATCTTGGTTTCGAAGGCGAAGAGGCACTCGTCATCCGGGGCGAGCCGTTGCTGCTGGGTGAGTTGATCGGCAACCTCATCGAAAATGCCATCGCCTATGCCGGCTCCGGCGCGATGGTAACGGTGCGCGTGCTGAGGGATGACGGCGTCATCCTGGAAGTCGAAGACAACGGTCCCGGCCTCTCAGCTGAGCAGATTGAAACTGTCCGAAAGCGCTTTTCGCGCGGCGGCGACGGCTCGAAACCGGGCACGGGCCTTGGCCTGCCGATCGTGGAGGAAATCGCCGGGCTTTTCGGAGGAGAGCTTTCGCTGCTCTCGGCCGCAGGTGGACGCGGCTTGCGCGCGCGGGTCAGATTTCCAGAAACCGAAATGCCTGCGGTAATCAGACCCTGACGAAAGTCATGTAGGCAGGGCGACGGCCTTCGCGAACCGCTTTCGCCTCGTAGCGGGTACGAATCCAGCCCTCATAAGGCTCGTGCCAGTCACCGGCCTCGGAGGCCTGCCACTCGAACGCCTTGTGCGCGCGGCAATGCAGGAGCGTCCAGTTCACATAGGTGTCGATGTCGGAAGCGAAGCGGAATTTGGCGCCTCTTTTCAGCACTCGCGCGAAACGATCGAGATTGGCCTCGCTGACGAAGCGCCGCTTCCAGTGCTTCTTCTTCGGCCAGGGATCGGGATAGAGCAGGTCGATGCCCGACAGCGACGCCTCGGGCAGCCAGTCCAGCACGCGCGTGGCGTCATCATCGTAGACGCGCAGATTGGCGAGCGGCTTTTCGGCAAGCGACGTCATCAGGCGAGCCATGCCGTTGACGAAAGGCTCGACGCCGATGAAGCCGGTATCGGGATGAAGCGAGGCGATGTGGTGAAGATGCTCGCCGCCGCCGAAGCCAATTTCCATACGAACATCGGCAACCGGCACGGGAAACAACTGGCGCAGATCGGCGGGTGCCGCTTGCGCCAGATCGAGCCGGTGTTTCTCCAGGCCGGTCTCAAGCGACGCAGCCTGGTAAGGGCTCATGGTCTTGCCATGCCGCCGACCGAAAAAAGCTTCGGTCGAGCGGCTGCGCCTTGCTTCGGCGTTCATAGCAACATCACCCCTGACGATCAGGCCGCGACCGCTTCCTTGAGCGCCTTGACGAGATCGGTCTTCTCCCAGGAGAAGGACCCATCGCGGCCGGCCTTGCGGCCGAAATGGCCGTAGGCGGCCGTGCGTGCGTAGATCGGCTTGTTCAGGTCGAGATGCTTGCGGATGCCCGACGGAGACAGGTCCATCACGCTGCGCAAGGCGGCTTCCACCACATCTTCGCTGACCTTTCCGGTGCCGTGCAGGTCGACATAGACCGACAGCGGCTGCGCGACGCCGATGGCGTAGGAAAGCTGGATCGTGCAGCGATCGGCAAGCTTGGCAGCAACGACGTTCTTGGCGAGATAGCGCGCTGCATAGGCTGCGGAGCGATCCACCTTGGTCGTGTCCTTACCGGAGAAAGCGCCGCCGCCATGCGGAGCCGCACCGCCATAGGTGTCGACGATGATCTTGCGTCCGGTCAGGCCGGCGTCGCCATCGGGTCCGCCGATCACGAACTTGCCGGTCGGGTTGATGTACCAGTTGCAGTCGGCGGCGACCTTGAGCGAGCCGAGCGCCTCAATGATGTAAGGCTCGACGACCTTGCGCACCTTCTTGGAATCCCAGCTTGCATCAAGATGCTGGGTCGAAAGCACGATCTGGGTCACTTCGGCGGGCTTGCCGTCGATGTAGCGCACGGTCACCTGGCTCTTGGCGTCCGGGCCGAGCTTGCCGGCATCGCCCTCGCCCTTGTGGCGGGCAGCGGCCAGCAGTTCGAGGATCTTGTGGCTGTAGTAGAGCGGCGCCGGCATGAGGTCGGGCGTCTCGTTGCAGGCGTAGCCGAACATGATGCCCTGGTCGCCCGCGCCTTCCTCGCCCTGCTTGTCGGCGGCGTTGTCGACGCCCTGGGCGATATCGGCTGACTGGCCATGCAGCAGGATGTCGATCTTCGCCTTCTTCCAGTGGAAGCCGTCCTGTTCGTAGCCGATCGCCCTGATCGCCTTGCGCGCGGCGGACTTGAACTTGGACGGGTTGATGATCGGGAATTCCTTGGCGTCTTCCAGGATGTTGCCGTCCTTGTCCTGCTTCAGCAGCGACTTCGGCACACGGACCTCACCGGCGATGACGACGCGATTGGTGGTGGCCAGCGTCTCGCATGCGACGCGCACCTCCCAGGCGTCCATCTGCGCCTCGCCGTTGCCGTTTTTCTTCGCTGCTTCGCGATAAACCAGATCCACGATTTCATCGGAAATGCGATCGCAGACCTTGTCTGGATGGCCTTCGGAAACTGATTCGCTTGTAAAGAGATAATTCTGCCGCGTCACGGGTGTCCCCTCTTGAAAGAAACGAACGGCAGAATGCCGCGTTCTGGCGGCACACGTGTTACCGAAGCCGCACAGAGCCCGTCAAGCAGACATTTTGCGTGGCGCAAGGCCTTTTTGGAATTGGCGACCTAAAAAGGTCGCCTAGCTTTCCTCATCGGACGCCAGCACCTTCACCAAATCGATGATCTTACGACGCACCTTGGCGTCACTGATCTTGAAGAACGCACGGTTAAGCTGCAAACCCTCAGGACTGGTCACGAAATCGAGGGCGAAAGTTGCTGACGACTCTTCGCCAAAACCTTTGCCTCCAGCAGCATCCTGGCTCACGAAATCTTCGAAGAAAAAAGAAACGGGCACGCCAAGGATAGAAGATATGGCCTGTAGCCTGCTAGCTCCTACTCTATTCGTTCCTTTTTCATATTTTTGTATTTGCTGAAAGGTAATCCCGAGCTTTTCACCCAAGTTTTCCTGACTCATTCCCAACATGTTCCGACGCAGGCGAATTCTGCTTCCGACATATATGTCTGTCGGGTTCGGCTTCTTCTTATTTTCCTTGTCGATCATTTTTTCCTCGCCGATTAACCGGCTTCTTCTATTTGATTTTATCACGACAATGTAGTGATTGTCCCCAATTCAATCGCCCATCATTCCACTTACATTGAGGCGGGCGCACTATGAATCTCTAATATACCGGCTGTCAATTCGACCGGAGCTTTTGTCCCACCCCCATTCCAAGGCCTAATGCTCCAAAGGCGAACAGGATAACCAAACCGTTAATACCGGGATATCCGAGCGTTAATTTGTCGTAGCGACCCAACGAAATGGTCGCGTCAACTACGCCGCGCGTATCCATCGCCAATGCGTCAATTATGCGGCCACGTTGGTCAATCACCCCTGAAACCCCCGTGTTGGCGGCACGAACGACAGGTAGCCCCGCCTCAACGGCACGGAGCTGCGCTTGTCGGAAATGCTGGTAAGGACCCGGCGTATCGCCGAACCAGGCATCATTTGTGACGTTCACAATAATGTCCGTTGACGTAGCGTCAACTGCCACAAGTTCAGGAAATATAATTTCATAACATATAAATGGAAGGGCCCGGATGCCCGACGGCATGGTGATTGCGTGACGCTCGATGCCGGGCGCCAGATTCATCGGTCCGGCGACGATCTGATCGAGGCCAAATCGCGCCAGCAAATCGGCAAAAGGCATGTATTCCCCAAAAGGGACGAGATGCACTTTGTCTACGGCGTCGACGATTTCACCCGAAGCATTGATGGCAACTACCGAATTGTAGTAGCGCGCATCACCTTTGGTGGAGTTACCGCCCTCTTCGCGCATCGCGCCGGCGATCAGCGTCTGCCCTTCCTCCAGCAGGGCACCGAGCGCCGTCAGGGCGTCCGGGCGATCGGTGAAGAAAAACGGCACCGAGGTTTCCGGCCACAGGATCAATTGCGGCTTGGGCTTGTCCTTCTCGGGCGGTTCGGCCGACAAATCCAGGAGCGTGCGGAAAATCCTGTCACGCACGCTCTCATCCCACTTTTCGGTCATGTCGATATTCGGCTGAACGACACGCACCGAGATACCGCGTCCATCCGGCTTGGCGGGCGCTGCCAGCCGAACATAGCCGAAACCGATATGGGCAAGGGCGAGGACGGCAGCAAGGGAGAGCCCCAGCCGGCGATGTTGACGTGCCGCAAGAAGCGCCGGCATGGCGAAGACGAACACAGCAAGCGTGTTCATGCCGATCATGCCGGTGACCGACACGCTCTGCATCATCAGGGGAACCGGTGTCGCGGCATAACCGATAGCGTTCCAGGGGAAGCCGGTGAAGAGGAAGGTGCGCAGCCATTCGGCCAGGCCGAAACCGAAGGCAAGTGCTGCGATGCGCCCCAGACCGTTGCTCCAGAACAGGCGAGCGACGGCGCAGGCAAAACCATAAAAGAAGGCAAGGATCAGCGGAATGCCGACCACTGCAAAAGGAAGGGCCCAGGCGAAGCTGTCGGCCTCCACCAGCATGGCGCCGCCGATCCACCACAACCCCGCCAGGAAATAGCCGAAGCCGAACCACCATCCGGTGGCAAATGCCGGCACGAGCCGCCGCAGAAATCCGCGCTGGGATGCGACAGTGGCGCCGTCGAGCAGCCAGACCAGAACCGGAAAGGAAACGAAACAGACTGCGAAGAAATCGTATGGCGCCTGGGAAAGAACTGCGAGAGCGCCAGCCAGAAAAGCCGTGATCGCCCGCCGCCAGCCCCACAGCAGAATTACCCGCCCTGCAAGGCGCTCCATAGGCTGCCCCTCGTCACCAGATCGCCGTGCGTCCCTTCGGACACACAAAGGACGATCTAACCCTTTAAATGAGCATCGGAATATTCCGAAAGCCGGATTCCACCTTTCGGTCCGCTGCTAGAGAATCACGCGACAAGGTTTATCAGCATGCGCTGATCGTTCCAAACGCCGGCGATCATGCCTGCTCGGCCCGCGCTGAACGGCGGCGGCGTTCGCTTTTTTGCGTTTCGACGATACGCACCCGCTTCACGCGCCGCGGATCGGCATCGAGCACGTGGAATTCGAAGCCGGGAATGGCCTGCACGACTTCGCCCCGCGCCGGCACGCGGCCGAGCGTGTTGAAGATCATACCGCCGATCGTGTCGACATATTCGCCATGTTCGCCGGCGGCGAAATCCTCGCCGATCATCTTGGCGACATCGTCGATCTCGGCCTTTGCATCGACCACGAAAACGCCGTCGCCGGTCTGGGTGATCAGCGGCTCATCATCATCGTGCTCGTCTTCGATGTCACCGACGACCATCTCCACGATGTCTTCGAGCGATACCAGACCGTCGGTACCGCCATATTCGTCGATAACCAACGCCATCTGCGTGCGCGCCGCCTGCATGCGTGCCATCAGGTCGGACGCAAGCATCGAGGGCGGTACGAAAAGCACGGTTCGGATAAGATTGAGGTCGCCGATCGTGCGAGTCAGGTCGACATTGGCGAAATCCAGCGCCACGCCGCCGACCACCGGCTTTTTCGACTGCCGGCCTTTCTTGGTTCGGGCGAGCTTCGTTATGTGTGCGAGAACATCACGGATGTGCACCATGCCGCGCGGATCATCGAGCGTTTCGGAATAGACCGGCATACGGGAATGGCCGGACTGCTCGAACACCGCCATGAGATCGCCGAGCGTCGTGGTGATCTCCACCGCTTCGACATCGGCGCGGGGGATCATCACATCTTCGACGCGCACTTCGCGCAGGCGCAGGATGTTGTTGAGCATCGCCCGTTCGCCGGGCGAGAACGACTCGGCATCCGTCGTGCTCTCGGCGAGAGCGTCCGTCAGATCATCGCGGAGGCTCGACCCGTTGCGCGACCGGAACAGGCCGGCAAGACGCTCCAACAGCGAAGGCCGTTCATGGGAAGGTTCGGTCGCCGCACCGGAAGACGCCGAACTGTGACTAGGACCGTCTTCGGTGTTTTCGTTGGCCGCTTGGCCGCTGCCGGCATCAGTCTTGGCGGCAGTCTCTGGGTTCTCGTTCATCATCGTCCGGTTGGTTGTCACTTCCTGTTACGCGTAGGGATCGGGAATGGCAAGCCTTGCGAGCGCACGGCGCTCCACAGCCTCCATTTCTTCAGCCTCTGCGTCGGTCTCGTGATCATAACCCAGCAGGTGCAGGAAGCCATGGATCACGAGATGGGTAATATGATGATCGAGCGGCTTGGCTTCCAGTTCTGCTTCCCGCGCGACGGTCTCGGCAGCAAGGATTATGTCGCCAAGCAAGGGCGGAAGCGGCGCGCCCCGCGCGAACGGGAATGCCGGGAACGACAGGACATTGGTCGGCTTGTCCTTGTTGCGCCATTGGGCATTCAGCGTCCGGATCTGGGCGTCGTCGGCAAAGACGAGGCTGAGTTCGGTGCCGTCGGGTGCGGTATCGCCGGTCTCGGCAAGGGCGGCGGCCACAGCATCGCGAGCCAGCGCCTCCAGCTCGGCCTGCGCCGGCCAGTCGCCGGCCTCGATCATGACATCGATCTCGACAGGAAGCGTCTCAGTGCCACGCGCGGCAGCTTTTTTCATCGCGAAAATCTGGCCTATCAGCTTTCCGACGAGCCCAGGCCCTGCGCGATCTTGCCGTCGCGATCATAGGCGCGGACGATTTCGGCAACCAGCGGATGCCTGACCACGTCGGCGTCGTTGAAACGCACCGTGACCGCGCCTGGAACCCCGTCGAGAATGCGAAGCGCCTCGACCAGGCCGGACTTGGTGTTCGGCGGCAGATCGATCTGCGTCGGGTCGCCGGTAATGATCATGCGCGAATTCTCGCCGAGACGCGTCAGGAACATCTTCATCTGCATCGAGGTCGTGTTCTGGGCCTCGTCGAGAATGACGGCTGCGTGCGCCAGCGTGCGGCCACGCATGAAGGCCAGCGGCGCGATCTCGATGACCTCGGCAGCGATAGCGCGCTCGACCTTGTCGGCCGGCATCATGTCGTAGAGCGCGTCATAGAGCGGGCGCAGATAGGGATCGACCTTTTCCTTCATGTCGCCCGGCAGGAAGCCGAGCCGCTCGCCGGCCTCGACCGCCGGCCGCGACAGGATAATGCGCTCGACCATGCCGCGTTCGAGCAGCATGGCGGCGTGCGCAACCGCCAGATAGGTCTTGCCGGTGCCGGCAGGGCCGATGCCGAAGACAAGCTCCGAGCGCTCCAGCGCCCGCATATAGGCATCCTGGTTGAGCGTGCGGGCATAGATCGTGCGCTTGCGCGTGGCGATCTGGGCGGCGGCAACCTTGCCCTTGCGCTCCAGCGTCGGCAGCGTCAGCTGGTCGTCGGCGGCGATCGCCATCCTGACGGCGCCATCGACATCCGACTGGGCGATCTCGCCGCCCTTCTGCAGAATGCCGTAGAGATGGTCGAGCGCCCGGCGCGCCTGCTCGGCTGCGGTGGCGCTTCCCTTGATCTGCAGCTGGTTGCCGCGCGAATTGATATCGACGCCGAGCTTCTGCTCCAGCCGGGCCAGATTCTCGTCGAATTGCCCGTACAGCGCGCTGGCCAGCTTGTTGTTGTCGAAGGTCAGTACGATGTGCGCCATGTCCGAGGCCCCGGAGGGCACGTTCTTCAGGTCAGTCGTGGCGTTCAAACGTCTCTCCTCATCTGCCGAAGCCGTCAGGCTCGTTCGGCGAACAGGCTGGCGTGGCCCGTTCCAGTGATTCGTGCCCTGATAATGTCACCGATTTCGCCGGCAGTTTCATCAAGAATAACGGGCTGCAGCCAAGGTGATCGACCGACGATCTGTCCGGCCTGCCTGCCGGGCTTCTCGATCAGCACTTCGACGGTCTTGCTGACGAGGCTGGTGCCGAATGCGCGCTGCTGATCGAGCAGGAGCGCCTGCAGGCGCTGGAGCCGTTCGTCCTTAACATTTTCAACGACATGGTTCTTCATGTCGGCGCCCGGCGTGCCGGGACGCGGCGAATATTTGAACGAGAAGGCCAGCGCATAATCGACCGCGCGCACCAGCTCCATCGTCGCTTCAAAATCGGCGTCCGTCTCGCCGGGAAAGCCGACGATGAAGTCGCCCGACATGGCGATATCCGGGCGCACATTCCTGATGCGCTCGATGAGGCGGAGATAATCCGCCGCCGTATGCTTGCGGTTCATCGCCTTCAGGATACGGTCCGAGCCGGACTGAACCGGCAGATGCAGATAGGGCATCAGTGACGGCAGATCGCGGTGGGCGGCGATCAGTTCGTCGTCCATGTCGCGCGGGTGGCTGGTGGTGTAGCGCAGCCGCGCCAATCCCGGAATCTCGGCCAGCCGGAACAGCAGGCGGCCAAGGCCCCATTCGTTGCCGTCAGGCCCGATGCCGTGCCAGGCGTTGACGTTCTGGCCGAGCAGCGTCACCTCGCGCACGCCCGCCTCGGCCAGCTTTTCAGCCTCGGCGATGATCTGCGCGACCGATCGCGATACTTCCGAGCCGCGCGTATAGGGCACCACGCAGAAGGTGCAGAACTTGTCGCAGCCTTCCTGCACGGTCAGGAATGCCGTGACGCCACGGCTGATGACGTCGGCGCGCTTCGGCTGCGGCAGGTGGTCGAACTTGTCTTCCAGCGCATAGTCGGTCTCGACGACCTTCTCCCCGCCGCGAACCTTCCTCAGCGCCTCAGGCAGGCGATGATAGGTCTGCGGGCCGATGACCAGATCGACGGCCGGCGAGCGGCGGATGATCTCGCGGCCCTCGGCCTGCGCGACGCAGCCGGCAACGCCGATAACCATCTCGCGACCGGCCTTTGCCCGCTCGGCCTTCATATCGCGCATGCGGCCAAGCTCGGAATAAACCTTTTCGGCGGCCTTCTCGCGGATATGGCAGGTGTTGAGCAGCACCAGATCGGCGTCGTCGATGGCGTCGGTCGCGACATAGCCGTCGGCGGCCAGCGCATCGGACATGCGCTGGGAATCGTAGACGTTCATCTGGCAGCCGTAAGTCTTGAGGAAGACCTTCTTGGCCGGGCCGGTCGACGCGACGGCAATTTCTGCCGTGTCCTTAGAAATCTCGTTCAGTTCCATTGGGCGGCTTCTAGCGCTTTTCGGTGTCAAAAAACAGACGATTCTTGTTCACGATCCGCCGCGCGGATTGCGCAGTGCCGCCTGCATCATCGCGTGCACCTGCTTCTCGACCTTTCGGGCTGTCTCCTTGCGGCTGGTGCCGGCCGAAAACTCCAGCGGCTCGCCGAAATGAATCTCGACATCG
This sequence comes from Mesorhizobium sp. YR577, assembly GCF_900116595.1. Classification (NCBI taxonomy): domain Bacteria; kingdom Pseudomonadati; phylum Pseudomonadota; class Alphaproteobacteria; order Hyphomicrobiales; family Phyllobacteriaceae; genus Mesorhizobium; species Mesorhizobium sp. YR577. The sequence goes on from NZ_FPBI01000003.1 coordinate 59,840, forward strand.
ATGCCGCCTTCGGCAAGCAATTCCTTCATATGCGGCACCAGATCCATGTCGCCGATCCACGCCGCAATCGTGCGATGCTGACGCCCCATCGGCAAGCCGTGAAGGCGCGTATAGGCGATCGCCACCGGCTGAATGAAAACCTTGTCGACACCGCTGTCACGAAGCGCCATTTCAGCCGCGCCGAACAGCGTGCTCTTGAACGGCAACAGCAGATTGCCGTCGCCGGTGCTGCCTTCGGCAAACAGCACCATGGCGTCGCCGGCGGCCATGCGGCTGGCGATCTCGCTCGCCTGCTCGCCGGACTTGCGCCGCTGTTCGCGCTCGATGAAGACCGTGCGCTGCAGGCGCGACAGCCCGCCGATCAGCGGCCAGCCGGCCATGTCCGACTTGGCGATGAAGGCAACGTCGTTGAACGATCCCAGCGCCATGATGTCGGTCCAGGAAATATGGTTCGAGGCAACGAGCAGCGGGCGCTGTTGCGACATCGCACCATGCGCATGAACGCGAATGCCGAGCGCGGATAGGATAATCTTGTGCCACAGGCGCAGGATGACATGCTCGCGCCAAAGCCCGGTCTTTCTGGCAAACAGCTGCAACGGCACCAGAATAGCCGTACTGACGGCGACGAGGAGAAGCGCAAGACCTGTGCGGATCCAGCCGATTACTGCTCCAAATCTTCCCTCATCAGCCTGCATGTGACGGCTAACGAAGGTCGCGGCGCATGACGAGCGCACTGGATGTGCCGGCATCGCCGGTTTTGTAGTAGCCAGGGCGCTTGCCGACCTGGATGAAGCCGAGCCGGCGATAGAGCGCGATCGCCGCGACATTCATTTCGTCGACTTCGAGGAACAGCGCATCAGCGCGCTGGCCGTGGAGTTCGCGCAGCACCGCGTCCATCAGCCGCCAGCCCAGCCCCTGCCGGCGATGCGTGCGGGCGACGGCCACGGTCAGGATTTCGCCCTCGCCAGCGACGAGCCGCGCCAGCACGAAGCCGACGGGCGGCGCCTTGCCCCGGCCGACCTCGCGCGCCGCATAGCCGAAGACCGTATTTTGCGACAGAAGATCGGCAAATTCGCCGCCGCTCCAGGGACGGACGAAATCCTCGTGATGAATAAGGGCAACGGCGTCGGCATCCTTGCCCGCAAGCGGCTCCAGCGAATAGTCACGCGAGCGCGAATGCAGGAAAGGTATGCGCATCAACTGCTCCTCGGGAGAATAAAACCCGCCTGTGGCTTGGCGTCCGGCTCGCGCAGATAGAGCGGCTTTGGTTTCTCGCCCGGTTCCTTTGCCGCGGCGAGCCGCGCATAGACGGCAATATCGGCGGTTGTCACCAGCGGACCAAGGCTGAATTCGTGCGACGGCATTGCCGATGCAATCATCTGCGCTGCCGTGCCCGCGAGCGCCGGCGAAAACTGCGCCGCCAGTTCCGTTGCGCGATTCAAATCGATCACCGCAGGCGCAAAGAGCACAGCACCGGCCTCGTCATGGACCGCCGCCTGGATTTCGCCGCGCCCGCCATCAAGAGCGGCAAGCACATTGCGGGGACCGAGCTTATCACGCGTCTCGGCAGCAAGCGCTTCCAAGGTCGTCACGCCGACCGCCGGGATGTTGAGCGCCAAGGCAAGCCCGCGCACCGCCGACACGCCAACGCGCACCCCGGTGAACGAGCCCGGGCCGATGGAAACGGCGACCCTGCCAAGGTCGGGAAATGCAATGTTGGCGGCATTCAGTGCCTCATCGATCACCGCCATGAGATGCTCGGCATGTCCCTTGCCTAGATCGAGCACCTTGCGGCCGAGTTCCCTTTCCGCAGCTGCGTCGTAGACGCAGGCGGCGCACAGGCTGGCGGAGCAGTCTATGGCGAGGATGTTCATTGGACGCTGGCGTCCTGAAAGCCGGACCATATCGAGAAGTGACGAGCCCTGCTACGACCACCCCCCTCTGCCCTCCCGGGCATCTCCCCCTCAAGGGGGGAGATCAGCCGCTTGGCCGCCCCGCTCGCTCCGTCACGCCTCCGATTGGCGAAGGTCAAGCAGCCGACCAATCTCCCCCCTTGAGAGGGGTCCAAAGGACGGACCGAGACCCGCGGCTCGGGCCAGGGCGTCCGGCAGGGCAGAGGGGGGTGGGCAAGCGCAATGGTCAAATTAATTGCCCGCCCGGTCCCGCGCCTTGAGCTCGAGCCGGCGTGCGTGCAGGACCGGTTCGGTGTAGCCGTTGGGCTGGGCGCGGCCTTGAAACACCAGGTCGCAGGCGGCGAGGAAGGCGATGGAGTTTTCGAAGTCCGGCGCCATCGGGCGATAGAGCGGGTCGGCCGCATTCTGGCGATCGACGATGCCGGCCATGCGCTTCATGGTTTCCATCACCTGCGTGTCGGTGCAGACGCCGTGATGCAGCCAGTTGGCGATGTGCTGGGAGGAAATGCGCAGCGTGGCGCGGTCTTCCATCAGGCCGACATCGTTGATATCCGGAACCTTCGAGCAGCCGACGCCCTGGTCGATCCAGCGCACGACATAGCCGAGAATGCCCTGAGCGTTGTTGTCGAGTTCGTGCTGGACTTCCTCCGGCGTCCAGTTCGGGCGCACCGCGACCGGCACCGACAATATGTCGTCCAGCTTGGCCTTGGCGCGGTTCTTCAGGCCGGCCTGGACCTCCTGCACATTGACCTTGTGGTAGTGCGTGGCATGAAGCGTTGCAGCCGTCGGCGACGGCACCCAGGCGGTGTTGGCGCCGGCCTTGGGATGGGCGATCTTCTGTTCCAGCATCGCCGCCATCAGATCGGGCATGGCCCACATGCCCTTGCCGATCTGGGCATGGCCGGAAAGGCCGCATTCAAGCCCGGTATCGACATTCCACGCCTCATAGGCGGAAATCCACGGCGCCTGCTTCATGTCGCCCTTGCGGATCATCGGGCCGGCTTCCATCGAGGTATGAATCTCGTCGCCGGTGCGGTCGAGGAAGCCGGTGTTGATGAAGACGACGCGTTCTTTCGCGGCGCGAATGCATTCCTTGAGGTTCACCGTCGTGCGGCGTTCCTCATCCATGATGCCCATCTTGATGGTATTGCGCTTCATGCCGAGCAGATCTTCGACCCGGTCGAACAGTTCGACGGCGAAGGCGACCTCTTCCGGCCCGTGCATCTTCGGCTTGACCACATACATCGAGCCAGCGCGGGAATTTTTGCGGCGACCGTTCGGACCGACGTCGTGAAGGGCGATAAGCGCGGTGATCGCCGCGTCCATAATGCCTTCCGGCACCTCATTACCGTCACGGTCGAGAATGGCCGGATTGGTCATGAGGTGGCCGACATTGCGCACAAGCATCAGCGAGCGACCGGGCAGCGTGACGTCGCCGCCATCAGGGGCCGTGTAGGTGCGGTCGGGGTTGAGCTTGCGGGTAAAGGTCTTGCCGCCCTTTTCGATTTCCTCGGCAAGGTCGCCCTTCATCAGGCCGAGCCAGTTGCGGTAGACGACGACCTTGTCCTCGGCATCGACGGCTGCAACGGAGTCTTCGCAATCCTGGATCGTCGTCAGCGCCGATTCCAAAACGACGTCGGCAATGCCGGCAGCATCGGTCTTGCCGATCTGGTGGCTGCGGTCGATGACAACTTCGATATGCAGGCCGTTGTTTTTCAATAGTATGGAATCTGGTGCAGGTGGCTCGCCATTGTAGCCGACGAGTTGAGTGGGATCCTGTAGCCTCAGATGACCCCGCGCGTGCGTTTGATCGTCAGGGAGCGCCAACATCAAACCGTCGTCAACGTAGAACCACTCAATCTCTTTCCATGAACCGCCCGCGAGTGGTGCAACCTCGTCCAGGAAATCGCGGCCCCAAGCAATGACCTTTGCGCCGCGAACCGGATTGTAGCCCTTGCCCTTCTCGGCGCCATCAGCTTCCGGAATAGCGTCGGTGCCGTAGAGTGCATCATAGAGCGAACCCCAGCGTGCATTGGCGGCATTGAGCGCATAGCGCGCATTCATGACCGGCACGACCAGCTGCGGCCCGGCGACCACCGCGATCTCGGGGTCGACATTTTCCGTCGACACCTGAAAGGCCGGGCCTTCCGGCACGAGATAGCCGATCTCCTTCAGGAAGGCCTGATAGGCGCCCATATCGACCGGCGCGCCATTGTCGCGGTACCAGCTGTCGATCCGTTCCTGGATGTCGTCGCGCTTGGCCAGAAGTGCCCTGTTCTTCGGCGCCAGATCATGGACGATCGCCGAAACACCGGACCAGAAGGCCGCAGGGTCGACACCAGTACCCGGCAGCGCTTCCCGCTCCACGAAATCATGAAGCTCACGCGCAATCCGCAGCCCCGACACGTCCAACATTTCGTTCATATTTTTCTCCAGACACCCAAGCCTTGGAACCACAATTTGCGGCCTTTGACCATGTCGGGGTGACAGGGTCAATTCACCCTAAGTTTCACAAGCCGGCTTCCTCGAAAAATAAAGCCGGAATCATGCACGGGGAAAAAGGTTTTTCGCTCAAACGGCGATGCGGGGCCGCCCCGTGGCAACGGCCATGATCTGCGCCTCGATGAACATGCGCTGGCCTTCCACCGTGGAGGTTCGGAACTCGCGGATGATCTCGATTTCGGCGGCGTCTGTGCCGGCATCCTTCGCCCTGCCGGCTGCGATTGCCCTGATGTCGGTTTCCGCCGCCAGGACGGCATCGTCCTCACTCAGGAAATCGCGCACCTGATCGCCTGACGTCACCCGGAAAAGCCCTTCCTTGGGCTGGCTGACCCGCGCCTCGACCGAAACGCGCACCTGCCCGACCACCGCGCCGAGCGCATTGGCGACGTCGGTGTCTTCCGGCACGACGCATTCATTGCCGACGAGCGGCGGCAAGCCGGCATAATGCAGCGGCGCGGAGGCGCCGAGGCCAATGACAGGCCGGTCGAGCGCCACGGTGAAGCGGGCGATGCCGGGATGCGCGTCGACGGCACGCTGCACCAACGCATGTGCCACGGTCGCCGCGCCATCAAGCCCATCTTCGGCGAAGGCGGTTTCGAGGATCACCTCGGCCGAGTTGCGGGTGAGCGTCAGAAGCACGCGCTCGGCAATCGCTTCGGGCGAGGCGGCGATCGACTGGCCGCGACCGTCGCGCTTGCGGGCGAAAAGTTCTGCGCCCAGCCGCGCAGCCTTCGCATCCCAGTTGCCCTGCCGGCCTAGCACATGGGCGGCATCAGACGGTGTAAAGCCGACAATGTGAACAAGCCCGCGCGACACCAGCCGGTTCAGCGTAGCGTTCTGCGCATTCGAGGTCAGCAGGCCATCCAGCGGCAAAGGCACGGAACCTATGCCCTCGTAGAGCTTTGCTTCAGGCGGCGTCAGCCCGGCAGCGAGGCGCTCCGGCACGCCGGTGCGGACCGCGAAACGCCCATCCATGCGGCCCGGATTGGCCGCGCGCAGCTGGCGTTCGAGCTGGCCGAGAACCGCCTCGCCATGGGCCATGCCGGCGAGCGCCAGCGGCACGACGCGGCGGGGGCCGAGCAGGATGCGCGGGTTGAGCGCGCCGTCTTCCAGCGCGACCTCGGAATCGCCGCCGAGACCGAAAGTCCGCATGGCGACCGCCTCGACCATGGTCCGGAAGCCGCCGACGGTAGCACCTTCCGGATCGAGCCTGGGCCGGCCGTTGTCGAGCACGGCGACATCCGTCGTGGTGCCGCCGATGTCCGACACGACCGCATTGTCGAGCCCGGTCATGTGACGCGCGCCGACGAGCGAGGCCGCCGGCCCCGACAGGATCGTCTCGATCGGACGGGCGCGGGCGAAGGCGGCCGAGACCAAAGCTCCATCGCCGCGCACGACCATCAGCGGCGCCTTTATCCCACGGGCGGCCAGAAAGCCTTCGGTGGCGGCGACGAGCCGGTCGATCATCGAGATCAGGCGGGCGTTGAGCAGCGTGGTCAGCGCCCGGCGCGGGCCGCCGAGTTTGGCCGAAAGCTCGTGGCTGGCGGTGACGGGCAGGCCGGTCTTTTCGCGGATGAGGTCGCGCGCGGCGATCTCATGGGCCGGGTTGCGGGTGGCGAAATAGGCGCAGACGGCAAAGCCCGACACCGATTTTGCCAGTTCCGGCAGCGCCGCCTCCAGCGCGTCCAGCTCCAGCGGCTTCGCGTTGCCGTGGACGTCGTGGCCGCCGCCGCAGAACACGACCGGGTCGGTGCCGAGCGCGGTCTTCAGCCCGTCGCGGGCGAGATCGGCCTCGGAAAAGCCGATCATGACCAGGGCCACGCGCCCGCCCTGCCCCTCGACCAGCGCGTTGGTGGCGAGCGTGGTCGACATCGACACCAGCTTTATCGCCGCCGGGTCGGCGCTCGCCTCTCCCAGCACCGCATCGACCGCGCCGGAAATGCCGACCGCCAGATCGTGCCGCGTGGTCAGCGACTTGGCCTTGGCGGCGACACCCGCCGTTTCGGACCACAGCACGGCGTCGGTGTAGGTGCCGCCGGTGTCGATACCGAGAAACAGGGGAGACGGCGCAGGCGTGGCGTTCATGGGGCGGGCTATCCGGCAAGCGTGAATTCACCTGCCGTTTAGCCCATCGACCCCGCCCGCGAAAGCCGCTGGCGCGACCTCCTCTTACGCCACGACGCCGGCCTCAGCCCTTCGCCTTGCCTGCCGCCTCCCCGCCGGCCTTCGCCTTCTCCTCCGCCTCGCGCCGCTGCAGGGCCAGGATCTTCGGGGTGATTTCCCGGATCATCTCGCGCACCGGCTCGGTGCGGTCCTTGCGGTCGCAGCAGGGCGGCATCATCGGGCCGGGAAAGATCGTCCAGTCATCCTCCAGCCGCCGCGAGATGCATTTGCCGGCGCGGCGGCAGGCCGCGATCTTGCAATCGCGAAAATGGCCGCGATGCGTCGCGGCAGCCTGCGACATGGCGAGATAGACGCCCTGGGCGCGAAAATGCTGCTCGGTCGCGCGGCGCGTGGCCTCATACTGCTTGTCGGTCTGCTCCGGGTCGCGCTTGTGGTGCGGTATCCTGAAACGCGGGCCGGGTTCGCCCGGCGGGATCGGAAAATATTCGTAAACGTCGGTGACATCGTACTTGCTCCAGTCACGCGGCACATATTCATGCTTGACCGCATAGCGGTCGATCGGCGGCGTTGGCTGTCCATGGAGCGCGCGCGGTTTTTCCCTTTCGTCTGCCATGTCTTTTATCTCCCTTCGGGGTGAAAGCGGGATGCAGCCGCGCGAAAGCGCTCTCGCGCCGCACGGCCGAGTTTTGAAAAGAAGGTCGGGAAGACGGGCGGTCGCGGGATCGCTCATCTAAGGTTTTAGTGCGATCTCGCGACCGCCCGTCCGGCGATTTCTGTTCCCGTCCGTTCCGCTGCCCCCCGCAAACCTTTCGGCAAACGGGGTCTATGTGCTCGTCCAGCACGCGCGGGCCGTAATACCCGCAGGGGAACCCTCGGACGGAACCTCCCCGGGCCCGCCGCTACGTTTGCGGAGAACCGGAAGCGCCGGCCCCTCCCCCAGACCGCCGTCGCGACCGGCCTTCCCGCAGGAGGAGCAGCCGCCATTATGCGAGCGGTGAATTGGGGTGGGGAAAAAGATTTTTGAAAAAACGCGGTGCTTTTTTTCGCGCCCTGAGGGAGAGGTAGGGATTTCAAGGGCTTGGACGGGAGCGGGGCGCGGGCCGGGTGCTGGAAATCGCAAATCAGGGGGATTTTTATCCCCGCCCTCGCAAGCATCTAGCTACTGGCCGATCTCTTCTTCCTGCTCCTGCGTCAGAGGCTTTATCTCCGGCGGCAGAGGCTCGACCGTCGGCTGAACCTCGGCCGGAGGTGCCGGGCGGGGTGAGGCGCAGGCGGTGAGGATGGCGAGCGCGAGGAGGATGGGGAGGCGGTTCATGGGGTGGCGGTAGGTGGGAGGTGTGGCGGATTCGCGATAAAATCGCGCCAGCCTAAAATCTAGACATCGATTAATTTTTCCAAGTCCTCATTTTTGGCGCTCCTTACGTCCTCTTCAATTTTCCTTACTTCTTCCGCTTTTTTCGAAAGACCTGAAAAAGACGCAACCAATACGGCCAGACCTGCAAGAGGCCCGGCAATATTCGTAACAAGACTTGCCATCGCTACCTTGACACTGGCTTTAGCAGTTTCCTCAACGCCATCTAAGGTTCCTTTGTAAGCGCGAGAACCCGCGTCTTTTGCAACTTGCGCCACCACAGCTCCAGTTGCACGAGTTGCCCCGGAACTCCTTTCCTTAAAAGCCTTTAGTACTGAAGCGGAGAAATTTCTAATGTCCAGAAGATGCAGAGATATTATCTTTGCTCTCTTCTCGATTGCGCCTGCAACTACGACGTCATTACTGGAATTCGCAATAATGACATCAGTTTCATCAATATCGGATAACGCGGCCTCCAGCGCCTCAATAGCTGATGGGGCTACGACATCAGAGTACTTTGCCTGATTGATAATCTCTTTGGCATTTTTGAATGCCGGCGATGCAACTTCATCAGCCATTCGCTGTGCGAGTCTTGCCGCTTCAATTTCCATTATTTCTGGAAACACTGCCCTCAAATCTTCAAGGCATGCTGACAGGTCCCGTAACAACGACTGTGCATCTGTAAAAAGTTCGTTTCGGGCCTCTGGGGTGTCGAAAGTCGCGACAACAGCTTCGACTGATCTGCTACGCATCAAAAGAATGCCGGGGGCGATGTCCGAAGCACTCTTTCCAAGAGCCACGACCAACCGCTCGATAGTATCAAGAACATGAGATGGAGCTTGGGTTTTTTCCAGCTTTGCAGCAGTAAGCTGCGCCTTCTCCAAGGTTTCCTTCCATATATCGTGTGCTACCGACGAATGCTGCAGGCCATTGTTTGCCCGAGTTGCAATGATTTGACCTGCACGCTCACCAAACTGGTGAGCAGCCGGACGCTGCGTTAGTACCAAACTATCTACTGATTCGTCCGTTAATGGCCTCGTATCTTCAAGGCCGCTTTGTCTAAGCCTTTGTACCTCAGCGGCAATATCGTGATTTATTTCTTCGGGAGACCGCTGCCACCATTTGACCGTCTGAGTCGCAATAAAATAGTCGATTACCTGGGCAGCCTTCGGCTCGAGATCAAAGCTCCGCCCGCCCGACAATCGATTCTCATGCAGCTGAGCCCAGACTAGCCAGTCTTTCCCTAGGGTTCGAACAAAACGTTCAAAGGATTGCCACTCTTGAACGACCCACATTGGCTGCCCGCCCAACCAAAGCTTAGAATGCAGCAAGTCCGTTGCCCTTACGGTAGATGATTTGGAAAATCTTAAATCATCAACAAAACTACAGTCGGCACTTACAGCTGCCCAAAAATCATTTGTGCTCGACTCGGGGAAGCGGCGCAGCGCACGCACCGCCCAGTCCACTGTTTCTGAAACACCCGATTTACTTCTGAGCCGCGCAGACCAAAAGATCGCACCACCCGCATCAAATGCGGTCTTAGATAAATTGCCAATGCTTTCGGCTTTCCGATCTAGGCTTCGACTCGCATTTAAAGCCAAAGAACCACTTAAACCATGATACGCAACCGTTGACCAAGCAATGTGCATAGATCGAAATAGCGATAGTAGGAACTCTTTGAGTTCTGAATCTAATTTCTTCGAAGGCGAAACATCACTGACAACAGGCAAAACCCTTAGCGCTGATCTAATCGCCAATATTCTTGCGACTTTAGAGTCCTTTCCTGCGAGCCATTTTAAAAGATCTTCGACGGACTCTACCTTGTTTCGTCTTACCTTTGGGGCATGACCCGCCACTTCTCGCAATAAATCATCTAACGACAGCCCCATAGCATCGGAAATTTTTTCTAATGTAGAGAAATGTGGGGCTACAGTACGCCCGTCTTCGATCTTAAGGTATGCCGTCACACTTATACCAATTCTACTTGAGAACCGTGCCCGGCTTAAATTATTTTCTTTTCGAAATTCTTTAAGAATCTCCCCCAATGCGCGGGTTCTCAAATCCAAAGCCATCCACAATACCCCCTAGCCCTGGTCGAAGATGCCGTGAAGAAGAGACTTCGGCAAGTGGGTAAAGGTAAAAGGAAGAACGTTAACCAACACAGCTCTGCTAGTTGAGTATGAAGCCTATTTTGCGCGTGAAATCCCAAGATTCCCGCGGCCGAAATATTCGGGGCAATGAAAAGCGCAGCATCCGTCTGAGGGAATGATAGCGCCTCCCTGCTTTCGTCATTCTCGGGCTCGACCCGAGAATCCACGCCTGAACGGCGGGGTCAGAAACCGACGCTGAAAGAAATCCGCGAAAGGTCGCGCAGGTGGCGTGCTTTCAGCGTCGTGCGGATTGAGATGTTCCGGCATGGATCCTCGGGTCAAGCCCGAGGATGACGATGCGGATATGAGTGGCGCCAAGGTGGAGCCGCTGCCTTCGGCAACGTACGCACTGCCCCTCATCCGGCCCTTCGGGCCACCTGCCCTCCGCTATGGCTCCGGGCGTTCGTCGCTCGAAAAGCCAAATCGTTGGCTTTTCGTCGCCTTCGACGACCGCTCTTCACCCCCGTGAAACGGGGAGAAGGAAGAGGGGTCAGTTATCACCCATCTTCAGCGCCTGGATGAACGCTTCCTGCGGGATATCGACCTTGCCGAACTGGCGCATGCGCTTCTTGCCCTCTTTCTGCTTTTCGAGCAGCTTGCGCTTGCGGGTGACGTCGCCGCCGTAGCATTTGGCGGTCACGTCCTTGCGCAGCGCCGAGAGCGTTTCGCGGGCGATGACCTTGCCGCCGATGGCGGCCTGGATTGGGATCTTGAACATGTGCTGCGGGATCAGTTCCTTCAGCTTCTCGACCATGACGCGGCCGCGCTTTTCGGCTGCCGTGCGGTGGACCAGCATCGACAGCGCGTCCACCGGCTCCTCGTTGACCAGGATCGACATCTTCACCAGATCGCCTTCCTTGTAGTCGGTCAGGTGGTAGTCGAAGCTGGCATAGCCCTTGGAGATCGACTTCAGCCGGTCGTAGAAATCGAACACCACCTCGTTGAGCGGCAGGTCGTAGACCAGCATGGCGCGCTTGCCGACATAGCTGAGGTCGGCCTGCACGCCGCGCCTGTCCTGGCACAGTTTCAGGATGCCGCCGAGATAGTCGTCGGGGGTGAGGATGGTGGCGCGTATCCACGGCTCCTCGATATGGGCGATCTTGACCACGTCGGGCATGTCGGCGGGGTTGTGCAGCTCCTTCATCGTGCCGTCGTTCATGACCATGCGGTAGACGACGCTGGGGGCGGTGGCGATGAGGTCGAGGTTGAACTCGCGCTCCAGCCGCTCCTGGATGATTTCGAGGTGCAGCAGGCCGAGGAAGCCGCAGCGGAAGCCGAAGCCGAGCGCGGCCGAGGTTTCCATCTCGAAGGAGAAGCTGGCGTCGTTGAGGCGCAGCTTGCCCATGGCGGCGCGCAGATCCTCGAAGTCGGCGGCGTCGACCGGGAACAGGCCGCAGAACACCACCGGCTGGGCCGGCTTGAAGCCCGGCAGCGCATGCGCGGTCGGGCGGCGGTCCTCGGTGATGGTGTCGCCGACGCGGGTGTCGGCCACTTCCTTGATCGAGCCGGTGATGAAGCCGAACTCGCCGGGGCCGAGCTCGTCGACCTGGATCATCTTGGGCGTGAAGACGCCGGTGCGCTCGACCAGATATTTTGCGCCGGTCTCCATCATGCGGATGGTCTGGCCCTTCTTGAGCCTGCCGTCGATGATGCGCACCAGCACGATGACGCCGAGATAGGTGTCGTACCAGCTATCGACCAGCATCGCCTTCAGCGGCGCGTCGATGTCGCCCTCGCGCGGCGGCGGCAGCTGGTTGACGATGGCTTCCAGCACGTCGGGTATGCCGAGGCCGGTCTTGGCCGAGATGTAGACGGCCTGGCTGGCGTCGATGCCGATGACCTCCTCGACCTGCTCCTTGATGCGTTCGGGCTCGGCAGCGGGCAGGTCGATCTTGTTCAGCACCACGACGATCTCGTGGTTGTTGTCGATGGCCTGGTAGACATTGGCCAGCGTCTGCGCCTCGACGCCTTGCGAGGCGTCGACGACCAGCAGCGAACCTTCGCAGGCCGACAGCGAGCGCGACACCTCATAGGCGAAGTCGACATGGCCGGGCGTGTCGATGAGGTTGAGGATGTAATCCTGGCCGTTGTTGGCGCGGTAGTTGAGGCGCACGGTCTGGGCCTTGATGGTGATGCCGCGCTCGCGCTCGATATCCATCGAGTCCAGCACCTGCTCCTTCATGTCGCGCAGCTCCAGCCCGCCGGTGGACTGGATCAGCCGGTCGGCCAGCGTGGATTTGCCATGGTCGATATGGGCGACGATGGAGAAATTGCGGATGTGGGACAAAGGTGTGGTCATGGCCGCGCATTTAGCAGGGGCAGCGGGGGTTAACAAGCGTGGCGGATCACTTGTCAATCATAGGTCAGGTCCGACGCCTTGCCGCCGAAAACGCGGTAGGCAAAGATCGAGTAGCCGATGATGACCGGCAGCACCACCAGCGTGCCGGCGAGGATGATGGCGAGGCTTTCGGTGGCGGATGCTGCCTGCCAGATCGTCAGCTTGTCGGGCACGACATAGGGGTAGAAGGAATAGGCCAGGCCGACGAAGCCGAGCGCGAAGACTGCGGCCAGCGTTATGAACGGGGCGAGGCTGAAGCGGTCCTTCTCGTCCGGCAGGTGGCCGCACAGCCACCACAGCGCGCCAAACAGGCCGAGCGTCACCAGCGGCAGCGGCGCCAACAGCAGGAAGTCGGGCATAGAGAACCATTTTGCGAAGATGCGCGGCGAGGCCAGCGGCGTTGCGGCGGAAATGACGGCCATGCCGAGCGCGGTGAACAAAAGCGCATAGCGCAGCCAGCGCACCGCCCGTTTCTGCAGTTCGCCCTCGGTCTTGTAGATCAGCCAGGCAGCGCCCATCGCCGCATAGGAAGCGGCAAGGCAGGCGGCGACCAGAGCGCCGAAGGCGAAGGCTGCGAGCCCTTCCTCCAGGCCAAGCACATAGACGCCGAGCATATAGCCCTGCGCCAGCGAGGCGATGAGCGAGCCGGCGAAGAAGATCCGGTTCCAGCGCGCCTTGCGATGGACCGGCACCTTGGCGCGGAAGTCGAAGGCGACGCCGCGCAGGATGAGGCCGAACAGCAGCACGAAGACGGGGATGTAGAGCGCCGTCAGGATGGTGCCGTGGGCCATGGGGAAGGCGACCAGCAGCAGGCCGACGGCCAGCACCAGCCATGTCTCGTTGGCATCCCAGAACGGACCGATGGCGGCAATCATCGTGTCCTTCTCGTGATCGTCGGCGGTGGCGAAGAGGATGCCGATGCCGAGGTCGAAACCGTCGAGCACGACATAGATGAGGATCGACAGACCCATCAGCCCGGCGAAGATGAGGGGGAGGATTACCGGCCAGTCCAAGCTAGACATGATCTCACTCCGTTCCGTGAACCGGCTGCGACAGCGGCCTGTTGAGCACGCCGGGCAGCGGCGATTCATCGCCGTCCTTGGCAGCCTTCAGCGCCAGATGCACCAGCGTGCCGAGATAGACGACGATCAGCACCGCATAGAGCGCCAGATAGATGGCGAGCGTGAAAGCAACATGGCTGCCGGGCACGGCACCCAGCGCCTCGTCGGTGCGCAATATGCCGGTTACCAGCCATGGCTGGCGGCCGATTTCGGTGGTGTACCAGCCGGCAAGTGTGGCCAGCCAGCCCGACAGCGTCATCGGCACCATGAGATAGGCGAGCGGCCTGGGCAGCGCGCGGCGGCGCAGGAGATACCACGAGGCGGCCCAGGAGACGGCGAGCATGGCGAGACCGGTGCCGACCATGATGCGGAAGCCCCAGAACACCGGCAGCACCGGCGGATGGTTGCCGACATAATCATTCAGGCCCGGCACGACGCCATCAGCGCTGTGGCGCAGGATGAGGCTGGCGCCGTTGGGTATGGTGATTTCGTATTTGTTTTCCTTCGCCGCCTCATCGGGAATGGCGAACAGAACCAGCGGCACATTGGGGCCGGTGTTCCAGTTGGCTTCCATGGCCGCGACCTTCTGCGGCTGGTGCTCCAGCGTGTTGAGGCCGTGCTGGTCGCCGGCGAATATCTGGATCGGGATGAGGATCGCGGCGGTGTAGACGCCGGTGCGCAGCGCCTTCATCATCGAATCGGAGCGGTCGCCGGCGAGATAGCGCAGCGCCGACAGGCCGGCGATGAAGAAGGACACCGTCAGCCCCGAGGCCAGCAGCATGTGGATGAGGCGGTAGGGGAAGGACGGGTTGAAGACGATCGCCCACCAGTCGGTGGCGTAGGCGACGCCGTCGCGGACCTCAAAGCCGGCGGGCGTCTGCATCCAGGAATTCAGCGCCAGGATCCAGAAGGCCGACATTGTCGTGCCGAAGGCGACGAGGAAGGTGGCCGCCGTGTGGACCTTGTTGGAGACCCGGCGGAAGCCGAACAGCATGATGCCGAGGAACACCGCCTCGAGGAAGAAGGCCGTCAGCACCTCATAGGCGAGCAGCGGGCCGGCGATGTTGCCGACCTTTTCCATGTAGCCCGGCCAGTTGGTGCCAAACTGGAAGCTCATGGTGACGCCCGAGACCACGCCGATCGCGAAGGACAGCGCGAAAACCTTCACCCAGGTGAAGTAGGCGCGCATCCAGGCGGCGTCGGAAGTGGCATTGTAGCGGAGCTTGAAGAAGAGCAGCACCCAGCCGAGCGCGATGGTGATTGTCGGAAACAGGATGTGGAACGAAATGTTCGCAGCAAACTGTATGCGCGACAGGATGAGCGGGTCCATGAAGGAAGCTCCTGCTGTTTCTTATGCAACCGAGAATAGGCCTGTCGGCGCAGGCCGTCAAAGCGGCCGCATGGCGCAGAGGCGCAGTGTCGCAGGAGACGCTGCGCAAAACGGGAGATGTGTTAGCCGGCGAACGATGCCGGATGCACTTCAACGGTAACATGCGACAGGCCCGGCAGGGTGGCGAGCCGGGCCTTGTAGCGCTCCGGCGCCTGCGGCCTGGCAGAGACCAGCGAGACGATCAGCGCCATGTGGCCGGGCCCGACCCGCCAAAGATGGAGATCGGCAACGCGGTCGCCGTCGCGTTCCAGCAGCGAGCGGACCTTGCCGGCGAGCGATGCATCGGCGCGGGCGTCGAGCAGCACCGCGCCGGAACCGCGCAGAAGGCTCCAGGACCAGCGGGCGATGACGACGGCACCGACGATGCCCATCAGCGCGTCCATCCACAGCCAGCCATAGAAACGCCCGGCGAGCAGGCCAGCAATGGCCAGGACCGAAGTCAGCGCGTCAGCAAGGACGTGAAAATAGGCGGCGCGCAGATTGTGATCGTCATGGCCGTGGTGGTGGTGATGATCCTCGTCGTGGTCGTGCGCATGAGCGTCGTGGTGATCATGCCCGTGATCGTGGTGGCCGCCATCATGCAGCAGCCAGGCGCTGGCGATGTTGACGAGCAGACCCAGGGCTGCCACCGTGATCGCCTCGTCGAAGCGGATCGGCACAGGCGCGGTCAGCCGCAGCGCGGACTCAAAGCCGATCATCAGCGCGACGACGGCCAGCACCACCGCGCTGGTATAGCCGGCGAGTTCGCCCATCTTGCCGGTGCCGAAAGCAAAACGTTCGTCGCGGGCATGGCGGCGGGCATAGGCATAGGCAACAGCTGCGATGGTCAGCGCGCCGGCATGGGTCGCCATATGGAAACCATCGGCCAGCAGCGCCATCGAGCCGTAGAGATAACCGGCGACGATTTCGCCGACCATCATGGCAGCCGTCAGGGCGATGACTGCAAAAGTGCGCCGCGCGTTGCGGTCATGAGCTTCGCCGAGGAAGACGTGCTCATGCTTGAAGCGTTCGATCGAGGCGGTGCTCATCGGCATATACTCACAAATATTTGGTGATCTCGCGGAAGACCGACAGCTTGTCCTTCATCTCGGCGGGCAGGTCGGAAGCGCCGGCGCCGAGATGATGGTCGATATGATCGATGATGAGGAGCTGCTTGGTCTTTTCCAGCGCCTTGATCACCGCCTGCATCTGCTGGGCGATGACGAGGCCGTCGCGGCCTTCGGCAACCATCTTCACGACAGTGGCAAGATGGCCTTCGGCGCGGCGCAGGCGCTTGTGGATTTCGGGATCGTTGACATGGCTCATGCCATATCCATATCCCCCGGTAGGGGATATGGCAAGATGTGTCAGACAGACGCTTGGCCGGTGTCAGGTGGAGAAGATCGTGACGAGGACAAACGCCGTGAAAATGACGCCGATGGCCAGAATGAGATGGCTGGACAGGATAGGCTTGTAGCGGCGCCCTGCATGCCGGCTCCGCTTTCCGGGGCGACTGGCGGCCGCGGCGTACTGATTGTGGTCCACCGGCGTGTGCAGGCCGTGATAGTAACGCATGGGAATGCTCCTTGAGATTCCGCCAGCCGTTTAAGCGGCAGGCGGGCAAACGGACGAAGCCATCTGCGAACCGGAATCTAGAAGTCGCGGGATTTGGATTCGAGGAGACTCGACAAGCTAAGAAATCAAAATCTCATAGGGATTTCGATGGCTCGAGGAATCATCAAATCAGTATGAGTAAGATAGATTTCCGGCAGCGCTGCCCCTCATCCGCCTGCCGGCACCTTCTCCCCGTATAGTGACGGGGAGAAGGGCGAAGCTCCAACGCTGACGCCCCCCTCTCCCCGTTTTTCACGGGGAGAGGGTAAGGGTGAGGGGCAGCACCGTCGCAGCAGCAATCACACCGCCTTGCACAACCGCAGCAGGCCGGTCATTTCCATGACGGAGCCTTTCCTGAAGGCGATGTAGGTCGGCTCTTCCTCGCCGTGGAAGCGGCGCTTGAAGGCGGCCTGGCCCTGCAGGTTGAAGATGCGGCTGTTGACGCTCTTGGAATCATAGGCGCGTGCGAACATCGTTCGCCAGAAGCCGCTTTCGGGAAAGCCGCTGGCCTTGATGTCGGCGAGCGGCGAGAGGCCGAGGGTGACGACGCTGTGGCCTTCCTTACGGAAGCGGTCGACGGCGAATTTGGTCAGGCCGACTTCAGCGTGCGGCGTGGTGCCGACGAGCTTGCGCTTGAAGGAGGTGGTGTAGCCGATGACTTCGCCGTCGCGATGCAGCGGGTCGAAATCCAGCAGCGCCACCGATTGCCCCTCGGGATCGACGAGCGTGAAGCGGCGCATGCCCTGGCCGGCAGCGGCGTCGAAGGGACGGTTGAGAAAACGCATTTCCCAGCGCTTGACGATGCGCTCGGCCAGCCACTCCGCCGACAG
Source organism: Mesorhizobium sp. YR577 (assembly GCF_900116595.1). Classification (NCBI taxonomy): domain Bacteria; kingdom Pseudomonadati; phylum Pseudomonadota; class Alphaproteobacteria; order Hyphomicrobiales; family Phyllobacteriaceae; genus Mesorhizobium; species Mesorhizobium sp. YR577. Next base: position 77,092 of record NZ_FPBI01000003.1, read on the forward strand.
TTTCTTGACATGCTCGAGCGAGGCGACGCCGCCATCGTCCTCGAGGATCGAATAGCCCTTCTTGAACAGCCAGCGCTCGGAATAGCGCACGGTCTCGTTGCGCTTGCCCGAGAAATCATGGGCAGCAAGATCGAGCCTGGTGTCGATGCCCATGCGATTGACGCGGTAGCCAAGGCCGGAAAGCGTGCGGGCGGTGTCTTCGCCGACCTGGACGAACCAAGGCGTGCCTGCCGCCTTGACGAACCGCCTGATGTAATCTGCACGATCCTCCGGCGCCGCCACCGGATCGCCCAAGGCAAAATGCCCGCCCATTTTGGAGGCAAAGGCGACATAGCCATTGTCATCGCCGAAATAGGAGAGTCCGTTTTGGATCGCGGTGGAATAGGCAAGCGAGAAATCACCATGGCGGCGCAGCAACCTCAGCCGATCTTCCAGCGCAAGATCGAGGGTCGGCACCTTGGCGGCCCTGCCCTCCATGAAAACGTCGAACCTGTTGCGCAGGGAGGGCATTCGTCAGTCCTTGGTCGCTAAGCGTAACAACGTGCCCCTACCGCATCTCAAACCCACATGCGAGCCGCTTGTTCCACCGCACTCTTGCTCAAATTGCGCTGCTGCGCCACAAGGCTTGCCGATTGCACCCGCCAAGGACACCAGATTTCCGGTGAATGAGGAATGACTGCAACAAAAATCGAGGACGTGATCGTGATCGGCTCGGGAGCCGCCGGGCTGGCTGCAGCGTATGCGCTGGCCAAGGCCGGGCTTTCCCCGCTGATTCTGGAGCAGGAAGACCGAATCGGCGAGCCATGGCGGCGGCGGCACAAGAACCTGCGGCTGAACACGCACCGCGACCTGTCCCATCTTCCCAGCATAAAATTTCCACGCGGCACGCCGGCATTTCCCTCCCGGATCGAGGTGATCGACCATCTGACGGCCTTCAATGAGCGCGAGAAGCTTCCCATAGAATTCGGCATTTCGGTCGAGGAGATTTTTCGCGACGGCGATGCCTGGGCGGTGAGGACCGACAAAGGTGTGCGCCATGCGCGCGACGTGATCGTGGCTACCGGGCGCGACCGGAAACCCTTCATTCCCGCGTGGCAGGGGCTGGCGGATTACGGCGGCAGGGTGATCCATTCGGCCGATTTCGGCGAGGCGGCCGACTATACCGGCAAGAGCGTGCTGGTGATCGGCGCGGGCAATTCGGGCTTCGACGCGCTCAACCACCTGATTCGCGCCGAGACCGGGCCGCTCTGGCTGTCGGCACGCAGCGGCCCGACCGTCCTGCCCAAGCGCATCGCCAGCGTGGCGGTGCACAAGGTTTCGCCCCTGACCGCAGCACTGCCGGTGAAGCTGGCGGACATGGTGATTGCGGCGACGCAGCGGCTGGTGTTCGGCGACATGACCAGATACGGCCTGCCGAAAGCGGCAGCCGGCGGCGTGAGCCGGCTCGGCTCCGACTATACGGCGATCGCCGCCGACGACGGCGCCATGGCGGAGATCAAGAAAGGGCGCATAACGATCGTGCCCGGCGTGCGTGAGTTCACGGCGGACGGCGTGGTGCTCGCCGACGGGCGGACGATCAACCCCGACGTGGTGATCGCCGCCACCGGCTATCGCACGGGGCTTGACGACATGGTCGGCAAGCTCGGCGTGCTCGACCGCAACGGCACGCCGCTGTTCAACGGCCCGCAGGCGGCGCCCGGCCGGCCGGGGCTGTGGTTCACCGGCATGCGTCCAAGCCTGCGCGGCTGCTTCCGCAACGCGGTGATACAGGGTGAAGGTATTGCCAAGGCGGTGGCGAAGGGGCGGCGCGCCTGAGGCGTTCCCCCCTCTCCGTCTCGGCTTCGCCGAGCCACCTCTCCCCCATTTCATGGGGGCGAGGAACCCAAGTCCTGAAACGTCGCAACCTTGTAGAATCCAGGTTCCTCGCCCCCGCAACGCGGGGGAGAGGTGGCTCGGCGAAGCCGAGACGGAGAGGGGGTACTACACCGACTTCGTTATCCCGCCATCAATCCGGATGTTCTGGCCGGTGATGTAGCTGGAGCGGTCGCTGGCCAGGAAGGCGATGAGTTCCGAGACTTCCTCGACGCGGCCGTAGCGGCCCATGGGGATGCGCTCGCGCCGCTCGCCGGCTTCGGGCAAGCTGTCGATGAAGCCCGGCAGGACGTTGTTCATGCGGATGTTTTCGCCCGCGTATTTGTCGGCGAATAGCTTGGTGAAGGAGGCAAGCCCGGCGCGGAACACGCCGGAGGTGGGAAACAGCGCCTCGGGCTCGAACGCAGCGTAGGTCGAGATGTTGACGATGGAGCCGGACTTCTGCGCCTGCATGACCGGGGTGACCAGACGGGCGATGCGCACGGCGTTGAGCAGGTAGGTTTCCATGCCGAGATGCCAGTCCTCGTCGGTGATCTCCAGGATCGGTGCGCGCGGGCCGTGGCCGGCGCTGTTGACGACCGCGTCGATGCGGCCCCATTTCTCGACTGTCGCGTCGACCAGCCGCTTGAGGTCATCGTTGGAGCGGTTGGAACCGGTGACGCCGATGCCGCCGAGCTTTTCGGCCAGCGCCTCGCCCTTGCCGGACGAGGAGAGAATCGCGACCTGAAAGCCTTCTTCGGCGAGCCTGCGCGCCGCATCCGCACCCATGCCGCTACCGCCTGCGGTGACGATCGCCGTCTTCAGTTCCGACATTTTTGTCTTCCTCTCGTGACCTGGCTGTCCGTGGGCCGGTGAAAATCCACCCCAACAGCCGATGCATTGCCCAAGAGGTATCGGTGACGCCCCGGCAGGGCAAGACGCTGGTCCAACAGATGACGAGCGACGCTGGCCCATGGCCGCGGGCACGCCAGCATCTTGACGCAGCCCCAGCTTTGCCCGAGAGATCGCGAAAAGGGGCTGGATGCCGGGCGACAAGCCTCGGGCGCGACCATGTGCCCATGGAGAACGAATTGTCCCTGTCCGGCTTCGCCCAACTCATCGCCTCGACGGTGATCTTCCTGCTCGCCGCAACCGGCGCCAAATCATGGGCGCTGGCGCCGAGCATTCCCAAGCTGTTGCTGACGCTGGCGCTCTATTCGCTCGGCAATCTCATCATGCTGCGGCTGGTGCGCGAATTCGGCATGGCTTCGGCCTTCAGCCTGTCGGCCGTGATCCAGCTTGTCGCGGTCAATGTAATCGCGCTGGCGTTTTTCGGCGAGAAATTGAGCCTTGTTCAGAGCGGCGGCATCGTGCTGGCGATCGTGGCCGTTGGGCTGATCACGCTTGGGCCGGCAGCGGGCGGGCAGTAAGAATTTTTGAGGCGGGCGCTGCCCCTCATCCGGCCCTTCGGGCCACCTTCTCCCCGTAAACGGGGAGAAGGAAGAAGCTCGGGCAGCCTCAAACCGCGATCTTGCCGCCGCCCTGCTTGGTGATGGCGACGACGGCCGGACGTACCGGCATATCGTCCTTGAAGTCGGGCCAGCGGGTCGACAGGTCCTCGTAGTAGGACGGGCGGCCAAAGCCTTCCCAGTCCTCGCCGCCATCGCCCGGATGCTGGACGGCGACGAACATCGACTGCATGTCGGGCGCCAGCAGCGGGCCGCACATTTCGGCACCCACCGGCACGCGGAAGAACAGTTTCGAGGTCGCCCTCGCCTCGCCTTCGGTGTCGACCGCCCAGATGCCGTCGGTGCGGCCGGTGGCCTTCGGCGAATTGCCGTCGGTGGCGACCCAGAGGCGGCCATCGGCGTCGACGGCGCAGTTGTCCGGCATGCCGAACCAGCCATTAGCCGTCGTCGCGGTCGAGAAGGATGCGCCGACCTCGGCCACCGAAGGATCGCCGCACTTCAGCAGCACTTCCCACTTGCCCTTGGTCGCGGCGAAATCGCCGCCCTCTTCCACCAGTTCGATAAGATGGCCGAAGGCGTTTTCGGCGCGCGGGTTGGCGGCGTCGACCTGATCAGCCTTGCGCTTGGTGTTGTTGGTCAGCATGACATAGACCTTGCCGTTGACGGCATTGGGCTGGATGTCTTCAGGGCGGTCCATCTTGGTCGCGCCGAGCAGGTCGCCGGCGCGGCGGGTCTCGATCAGCACGTCGGCCTGGCTGGCAAAGCCGTTTTCGGCGGTCAGCGGGCCCTGGCCGAACACCACCGGCAGCCATTCGAACGAGCCGTCATCGGCGAATTTGGCGACATAGAGCGTGCCTTCGTCGAGCAGGTCGAGATTGGCGGCGCGATCGTCAGGATTGAACTTGCCGGCGGTAACGAATTTGTAGACGTAGTCGAAGCGCTCGTCGTCGCCGAGATAGAAGACGACCTGGCCGTCCTTGGCGACGATCGATTCGGCGCCCTCATGCTTGAAGCGGCCCATGGCGGTGCGCTTCTTCGGCAGCGAGTTCGGGTCGTTGACGTCGACCTCGACGATCCAGCCAAAACGATTCGCTTCGTTGGGCTCCTTGGACACATCGAAGCGATCGTAGAAATTGGCCCACTGATAGGTGCCTTCGGGAATGCCCATGCGCTTGTAGTTGGCAGCTTCCTTGTGGTCAGCAGGCAGCTCGCCGGCGAAATAGCCGTGGATGTTCTCCTCAGCCATCACATAGGTGCCCCATGGCGTGACGCCGCCGGCGCAGTTGTTGAAGGTGCCGAAGACTTTCGTGCCGGTTGCGTCTGCGCTGGTCTTGACGCGGTCATGGCCGGCGACCGGGCCGGAAAGCTGCATTTCGGTGGTGGAGGTGATGCGGCGGTTGAGCTTGCCGTCACGCACGACCTGCCACTTGCCGCCTTCCTTCTTGATCTCGACGATGGTGCCGCCATGGGCCGCCATTTCGATGTCGACGCGCTTCTGGTCGGCGTCGGCAACCTTGATCTTGCCTTCGGCCACCGTGACGATGCCCGGGAACATCAGGTGCTCGTTGGTATATTCGTGGTTGACGACCAGCAAGCCGTGCTCGGAAGAGCCTTCGAGTGGAATGAAGCCGACATAATCGTTGTTGTAGCCGAACTGTTTTGCCTGGGCCTCAGCCGACTGGTTCTTCGGGTCGAATTCCGGCGCATCGGCAAACAGCGGATCGCCCCAGCGCAGCAGCACGTCGGCGTCATAGCCGGCGGCAACGTGGTGCTTTTCGTCGATACCGGCCTCGATCTCGTCGAAGTTGAAGGCGGAGCCGCTTGCGGCGCGCGCATTGTCGGCGGTGATCAGCGCGAGCGGGCTGACGGTGGCGGCGATGGCCGAAACGGCGAGCGAACCTTTGAGGAAGCCGCGGCGCGAGAAACGCGAGGCGATGATTTCGCCCATGGTCGGGTTTTCCGTCGGGTTGTGGCCGGGGCCGTCATTCTCCTCGAGCTGGCTGGTGCGGAAAACGGCTTCCGGGGGAAAATGATCGTTCATCAGCGTGTCCTCTGGCTTGATCGGTGGCTTGGGGATGAAACCGACGGCTAAAGCGGCTGCGTAACAGGAAGATGACGCTATCGCGCCGTGAGTTCAAATAACAATGCGCACGGCCTCATCTGCTTGACGGACCATCGGAATTCCGAAAACCGGGCATGAAAAAAGTTGCGGCATTTGCGCCGGCCCGCTTGCCCGCCTATTGAAGGCACCGCATCTATTGTGCCGACGAAACAGCCTGGGGTTTTCATGCCGACATTTCTGGCAAATCTGCGCGGCAAGGTGGAGTTCACCGTGCTGCTTGCGGCGATCATCATCGCCGGCGGGCTGTGGGGTTTCGTCGAGCTGATGGAGGTGGCGCGCGACGCAGCCCCTCACGGCTTCGACACGCAGATCCTCCTGGCCTTTCGCACGCCGGGTGACCCAAGCACGCCGATCGGGCCGTTCTGGATGGAGGACGTGATGCGCGACATCACCAGCCTCGGCGGCGGGGCCATCCTCGTGGCCATCGTCACCGTCACGATCATCTACCTCCTGATCACACGCCGCATAGCGACGGCATTGTTCGTCTTCGTTGCCATCACCGGCGGCCAGGCGCTGAATGGTCTGCTGAAGCTTGGCATCGACCGCCCGCGCCCAGAACTGGTGTCGCATCTGGTCAATGTGCACACGCTGAGCTTTCCGAGCAGCCATGCGATGATGTCGGCGGTGACCTTCCTGACGCTGGGCACGCTGCTGGCGCGGCGGATGACCGGGCGCGTGACCAAGATCTACGTGCTGTTCGTTGCCATCCTGCTGACTTTCCTGGTGGGGCTGAGCCGCATCTATCTCGGCGTTCACTGGCCTTCGGACGTGCTGGCCGGATGGTGCGCCGGCTCGGCCTGGGCGATGCTGTGCTGGCTGGTCGGGCGCTGGTTCCTGCGGCAAGGCACTCCGGAAGACGCTGCATCCGGACCCGCCTGATGGATTTACACCTCATATTCATGCTTGAAACATCATGATAACTGTATCATACATTCATATTGCGGACTCAGACGGGAGTTCTGACCAGTGATCACAGCTGCGCAAATGCGCGCCGCACGGGCGCTGGCCGGGATAGACCAGAAGACGCTTGCCGAACGCGCCGGCGTTTCGCTTCCGACTATTCAGCGTATGGAAGCAAGCGACGGTGTGGTGCGGGGCGTGGTCGACACGCTGGTCAAGGTCATTCAGGCGCTCGAGAAATCGGGCGTCGAACTGATCGGGGAAAACCAGCCGAGCGAGGGCAGCGGCAGAGGCGTGCGCCTCAGGCAGCCGGCGCCCGACCGGAACGGTTCCAACGGCTGATCCGCAAAGAGTCGCGACGGCGACCGCCGACATGATGCGAGAGTGACCGGCCTGCCGGCACCGCTGATCCAGCCGACGATCCCGCCGCCTTCATATGCGGAAGGCAGTTCATGGATACGCTTCGTCAATCACGGCATCAGGCATCACGGCAGGCAGAGCCCAGCTTCGCGGAATTGTTCACGCCCAAGCTGATCACGGTTCTTCGCGAAGGCTATCATCTCCCGCAATTCAAGGCAGATGTGATTGCCGGATTGACCGTCGCGATCGTCGCATTGCCGCTGTCGATGGCGATCGCGATTGCCTCGGGTGTCGGGCCGGAACGCGGACTGTTCACGGCAATCGTCGGTGGCTTCATCGTTTCGCTGCTCGGCGGCAGCCGGTTCCAGATCGGCGGACCGGCGGGTGCCTTCATCGTGCTGGTGGCCGCGACCGCCGACCGTCACGGCATAGACGGGCTGATCCTTGCCACGCTGATGTCGGGCGTGTTCCTCATCGCCACGGGCTATCTGCGGCTCGGCACCTACATAAAATTCATTCCGTATCCGGTGACCGTCGGATTCACCGCCGGCATCGCCGTCATTATCTTTTCCAGCCAGTTGCACGATCTGTTCGGCCTGAAGCTTGCCGGCAAGGAGCCCGGCGAACTGGTGCCCCGGCTGATCGCGCTTGGCGAGGCCGCGAACACGACGAATGTCTCAGCACTTGTCGTCGCCGTACTGACGATCGCCATCATTATTGCCCTCAAGCGCTGGCGGCCGTCCTGGCCGGGCTTCCTGGTCGCCATCGCGGTCGCGTCGCTGGCGGCCGTCGCGCTCAACCTGCCGGTTGAGACGATCGGCACGCGCTTCGGCGGCATTCCGCGCATGCTGCCGGAGCCGGCGCTGCCCATGTTCAGCCTCGACAAGGCCTACGCCGTGCTGCCGGATGCGATCGCCTTCGCGCTGCTCGGCGCGATCGAATCGCTGCTTTCGGCCGTTGTCGCCGACGGCATGACCGGGCGCCGGCATCGCTCCAACTGCGAACTGGTGGCGCAGGGTTTCGCCAATATCGGCTCGGCGCTTTTCGGCGGCATCTGCGTGACCGGAACGATCGCGCGCACGGCAACCAATGTCCGGTCCGGCGCGCATGGGCCGGTGTCGGGGCTGCTGCACGCGGTGTTCCTGCTGCTGTTCATGCTCGTGGCGGCACCGCTGGCCGCCTATATCCCGCTTGCCGCCCTTGCCGGGCTGCTGGCTGTCGTCGCCTGGAACATGGTGGAGAAGCCCGCTTTCGCTGCGCTTTTGCGCTCCTCACCCGGCGATGCGCTGGTGCTTCTGGCGACATTCGGCCTGGTGATCTTCCGCGATCTCACCACCGGCATCGTCGTCGGCTTCGCGCTCGGCTCGGTGTTGTTCATCAACCGCATGTCCAAGGCGATCGCGGTGGAAGCGCACGCGCCGCTGGCCGTCGACGATGTCGCCGACGCGACCAATGGCGGCCGCAATGCCTATGATGCGGCTTCTGCCAGCGACCCGGACACGGTGGTCTACCGCATCTCCGGCGCATTCTTCTTCGGCGCGGCCGCGACCGTCGGGACCGTGCTCGACCGCATCGCCGACCAGCGCAAGAGTTTCGTGCTCGACTGCGCAGCAGTGCCGTTCCTCGATTCGACGGCGGCCAATGTCATCGAGGGTGCGGTGCGCAAGGCAAACCGCGCCAGCGTGCGCTTCTTCATCACCGGCGCCAACCAGCAGACCCGGCGCACCCTGATGGCGCATGGCGTGAAGCCGCCGCATGTCCGTTACAAGGCGACGATCGCCAGGGCGCTGGCGCAGATCAGGGCGGAAAGCAGGATGCCCGAGGATGTCGCGCTGCATTGAGCGGAATCACCCGTGCCGAATTCTGTCCTCGGCCAGGCTCGACTTCGAGTTGCCAAAGCCCGCCGAAAGCGACAATCTGGCTACGGCGAGGCGGCTGACGGATGGATACCGGCCGGGATGTAGCTTCAGATGGGATCGACCGCGCGGATTTGCCGGGGCTGCTGGGATCAGATGCATATGCCGATCCCTATCAGGGGTCCGCTGGCGCTTCCGTTCCGCGTCTGCGGCATCACGCAGAGCAAGATGAACCCGAACATCTGCACGATCTGCGAACGCTCGTTCCGCTATGTCAAGAAACAGCGCCAAATCTCGGTCTCCGCCACCATCCTGTTCGCAGATATAAGGGGCTACACCGACCTGTCCGAGCGGATGGACCCTGTCGTGCTGGGTGAAATCGTCAGCGTCTTCCAGGATCAATGCGCCCAAGCCATCTGGGCGCATGACGGCATCGTCAACAAACAGATGGGCGATGGCCTGATGGCGATCTTCAACTTTCCGATCAAGACCGAGCGCCACGCCGAGGCTGCGGTGACGGCGGCCATCGACATACAGCGGCGCTGTACGTCCGCACTTGCCGCGCTGGCATCGCATCGCGGCGAGGCCGACACGGTTGGCGTCGGTGTCGGCGTTCACACCGGTCAGGTCGAGATCGGGGAATTCTCGACGCTGCGCAGCGATTTCACCGCCATCGGCGGTGTCGTCAACCTGACGGCAAGGCTCGAAGCCCAGGCGGCGGCCGGCGAGATTCTTGTCTCCCCCGAGGCCGCGGTGCAGGCCCCCAATCTGCTCGCCGGCACGGCAACGCGGGCGCTGACGCTGAAAGGCATTGCGCTGCCTGTGCTCGCCCATGTTCTGAATGCAGGCAGCTGACAGGCGCGCTGCAAGGGAAGGCTTTCATGGAAAGAACAGCGACCTGCTCCTGCGAAACCCTCCGCATCGTCTGCACGGGCGAGCCGGCGAAGGTGTCGCTATGCCATTGCCTGGCGTGCCAGAAGCGGACCGGCAGCACCTATGGCATCGCTGCTTTCTTTCGCCGTGAAGACGTGCGGATCGAGGGACCGCACAAATCCTATAAGCGTCCATCCGACAGCGGCTTTCCGGTGACGTTTCATTTCTGCCCGGACTGCGGTTCGACCGTCTTCTGGGAACCGGAGCGCCGTCCCGAATTCGTTGCCGTCGGTGTCGGAGCCTTCGCCGATCCGGCCTTTCCGGCACCGACACAGGCGGTGCATTCCGAATCCCGGCATGGCTGGGTCAAGGACATCGACTGACATCCATAGGCGGCGGCGCGGCCTTCCCGGCGGGTTGACAAGGGCATGTCTGGGAGTCATACTTAACTTACAGGTTAAATACATCGCGGGCGGCAATCGACGAATCGAAACGGCATTTCCTGGCAATGAGGAGCAAGACCATGGAACCGCATAAAGTCGTATCGCAGCAGGAATGGATGAAGGCGCAGACGGCGCATCTGGTGAAGGAAAAGGAATACACCAGAATGCGCGACAGGCTGCGCGCCGAGCGGCTCGAACTGCCCTGGGTCAAGGTCGAGAAGAACTATGTTTTCGATACGCCCGACGGCAAGAAGACGCTTTCCGAATTGTTCGACGGCCGCAGCCAGCTGGCGCTCTACCACTTCATGCTCGGGCCGGACTGGGAGGAAGGCTGCACCGGCTGCTCCTTCGGCTGCGACCATTTCGACGGCGCAAACCTGCATCTGCAGCATCACGACGTGACGCTGGTGGCCGTTGCGCGCGCGCCGCTGGCCAAGATCGAAGCCTACAAGAAGCGCATGGGCTGGCAGTTCCCATGGGTGTCATCCAATGGCAGCGACTTCAATTTTGATTTCGACGTGTCGTTCAACAAGGAAGACATCAAGGCCGGCAAGGCGGTCTATAATTTCCGCCCGCTCGACTTCGAAATGGACGAGTTGCCCGGCATGACCGCCTTCTACAAGGACGAGAAAGGCGACATCTACCGCACCTTCTCGCAATATGCGCGCGGCGGCGAGGAAGGCATTGGCGCCTATATGATCCTCGACATCATGCCCAAGGGCCGCAACGAAAAGGGCACCATGGACTGGGTGAAGCGCCACGACGAATATGAGGACGATCCGCAGCTGAAGGCGATGATGGCGGGTTCGTGCTGCGGGTGAGATTGGGAAGAACCCCCTCTCCGTCGCGCTTCGCGCGCCACCTTGCCGGGGCGAGCCACGGGTCTCGCCCGTCCTTCGGACCCCCCGCTTTGCGGGGGGCGAGGAACCCAAGTCCTGAGATGCTGCGACCTCGCAGAACCCAGGTTCCTCGCCCCGCTTGCGGGGAGAGGTGGTTTTCGAAGCAAACCGGAGAGGGGCTTCTAGCCGCTTGAATACAAGCCGCTCAGATCACCCCCATACCATCAGCGCAGCCAGTCCAACCGCGCCGACGATCAGCCGCCACCAGGCAAACAGCGCAAAGCCGTGGCGCGAGACGTAGTCGAGCAGGTAGCGCACGACGATGACCGCCATGATGAAGGCTGCGACAAAGCCGACACCGATGATCGGCAGGTCCGCCGAGGACAGCACGTCGCGGTTCTTGTAGAGATCGTAGGCGAAGGCGCCGGCCATGGTGGGCATGGCGAGGAAGAAGGAAAATTCCGCCGCCGAGCGCTTGTCGGTGCCCATCAGCAGCGCGCCGACGATCGTGGCACCCGAGCGCGAGGTGCCGGGGATCATCGCCAGGCACTGGAAGAAGCCGATCTTCAGGCAGAGCGATAGCGGGAAATCCATGACGTCGTGATATTTCGGCTTCAGCGCCATCCGGTCGACGGCCAGAAGCACGAAACCGCCGATGATCAGCATGATGCAGATAAGCCGCGGCGATTCGAACAGCACCGTCTTGATGAAATCATGCGCCAGCGCGCCGATGACGGCTGCCGGCAGGAAGGCCAGCAGAATGCCGAGCACGAAACGCTGCGTCCTGGCGTCGCGCGGCAGGTCGGTCAGGATCTTCCACAGGCGGCCGAAATAGACCGACAGGATCGCCAGGATCGCGCCGAGCTGGATCAGCACCTCGAAGGCCTTGCCGGTCGACTTGAAGCCGAGGAAATGCCCCGCCAAAAGGATATGTCCGGTGGAGGAGACCGGGATGAATTCGGTCAGCCCTTCGAGCAGGCCGAGCAAAAGGGCTTCGACGATCGTCTGGTGTTCCATGGGTCTCTCGGTGACTTTTTATTAGAATGGACGGTTGAGGAGGAGCGTTGGAATGATGGGCGCTTGCTTGTCACAGCGCGGAACTATGCCTATAGGTCGGGGCGCTTGACCGCCCGGTGAATCGGGCAGAGATAGAACTACCGGCGCGGCCAAATAAAGACCAGCGCACTTTTTCATCGCAGGACCATGCTGACGCTTTTCCATCACTCCATGTTCGCCTCCTGTCGCTTCGTTCGCCTGGCATTCGGCGAGTATGGCGAGGAGCTGGCGCTGATCGAGGAAAAGCCGTGGACAAGGCGCAAGGAGTTTTTGGCGCTGAACGCCGCCGGGACCTTGCCGGTGCTTCTGGCCGAGGGCGACGTGCCGATCGTCGGCGCCGGCGTGATTGCCGAATATCTCGACGAGACGCGCGGCGTGCTGAAGCGCGACAAGCGGCTGTTTGCCGAAAACCCGATGGAGCGGGCCGAAATCCGCCGGCTGGTCGACTGGTATCTGGCCAAGATGGACAGCGAAGTGACGCGCCATCTGGTGCGCGAACGCGTGCTGAAGCCTTTGATGCCGAGCGAGATGGGCGGCGGCTCGCCCGATTCGGGTGCGATCCGCGCCGCGCGCGCCAATATCCGCCAGCATATGAAATACACCAACTGGCTCGCCGGCACCCGCCATTGGCTGGCCGGCCCGCGCATCACCTATGCCGATCTGGCGGCAGCCGCCGCCATCTCCGTGCTCGACTATCTCGGCGAGGTCGACTGGCGCGACCATAACGCGGCGCGCGACTGGTATACGCGCGTCAAATCGCGGCCGTCCTTCCGCCCGCTTCTGGGCGACCGGGTGCGCGGCCTTTCGCCGGTGTCGCATTATGCGGACCTCGATTTCTGACAAAGCCCAAAGGGGCAAGCCCGATGAGGCCGGCCGCCTGCGGCAGCTGATCGATCGCGAAGCCGCGCGTGCCGGCTTCGCTGCGGTTGCCGTGACCACGCCCGACGCGATCCCGCAGGCGCCGATGCGGCTGGCCGAATTCGTCGCCGACGGTTTTCATGGCTCGATGGCCTGGATTTCGGAAACGCTGCAACGCCGCGCCGACCCGAGCACGCTGTGGCCGGAGGTGCGCTCGATCATCGTGCTGGCGATGAATTATGGACCGGAAAGCGACCCGCGCAGCTTGCAGACGCAGCGCGATCGCGGCGCGATCTCGGTCTATGCCCAGAACCGCGACTATCACGACGTGATGAAGGGCCGGCTGAAGGAGATCGCCGGAAAGATCGTCGCCAGGGCTGGCGGCGACGTAAAGGTTTTCGTCGACACCGCGCCGGTGATGGAAAAGCCGCTGGCGGAGAGCGCCGGCATTGGCTGGCAAGGCAAGCACACCAATCTGGTCAGCCGCGAATTCGGCTCGTGGCTGTTTCTCGGCACGATTTTCTGCACCGCGGAACTGACGCCCGACAAGGCAGACGAGGATCATTGCGGCTCCTGCCGCGCCTGTCTCGACGCCTGCCCGACCGACGCATTCCCCGCACCCTACCGGCTCGATGCGCGGCGCTGCATTTCCTACCTCACAATCGAGAACAAGGGGCCTATCCCGCAGGAATTCCGCGCGGCGATCGGCAACCGCATCTATGGCTGCGACGATTGCCTGGCCGCCTGTCCTTGGAACAAATTCGCCAGCGCAGCCTCGGAAGCCAAGCTTGCCGCCCGCGATGACCTGCGCGCGCCGGCGCTGGCCGATTTCCTTGCCATGGACGACGCCGGTTTCCGCGCCTTCTTCACCGGTTCACCGGTCAAGCGCATCGGCCGCGACCGCTTTTTGCGCAACGTGCTGATTGCGGCGGGGAATTCGGGGGATGTTTCGCTTGTCGCTGCTTGCGAGAGTTTGTCGGTCGATCCCTCGCCGCTTGTGCGCGGAGCAGCCGTCTGGGCGCTGTCGCGGCTGATGGAGCCTGCGGCATTTTCCGCGCTGGCAACCAGCGCCCGACAGGACGACGATGCAGATGTGCGCCGGGAGTGGCTTATGGCCACCGGCAACCACCCAGAAATCAGGACACATGCATGACCGTGACAAAACTATTCATCTTCGGCGCCGGTTATTCCGGCAAGGCGGTCGGTCGAGCCAAGCCTGAGGGCGCACGCGTCGCGGGCACGACGCGCTCGGCGGAAAAATTCCACGCATTGCGGCAGGCCGGGATCGAGCCTTTTGCGTTCGATGGCGCGTTGACCGAAGAGGTCGCGAAAGAGCTTGCCGATACAACGCATCTGCTGGTTTCCGTCGCGCCGGATGAAGCGGGCGATCCCGTGCTGAATGCGGCGCGGGAGGTAATTACCAAAGCCATGCCCAACCTCCGCTGGATCGGCTACCTCTCCACCGTCGGCGTCTATGGCGACCATGGCGGCGCGTGGGTGGATGAAACGGGCGAGTGCAAGCCTGTCTCGCGCCGTTCGGTGATGCGGCTGAAGGCCGAGCAGGAATGGCTGGAGCTTGGCCGCGAGACCGGCCTGCCGGTGGCGGTCCTGCGGCTGTCCGGCATTTACGGGCCGGGGCGAAACGCCTTCGTCAATCTGGAGAACGGCACGGCCAAGCGCCTGATAAAGCCGGACCAGGTGTTCAACCGCATCCATGGCGAGGATATCGCGGGTGCCGTCTGGCATCTGGCGGGCCGGGATCTGGGCGGCGTCTTCAACGTCACCGACGACATGCCCGCCCCACCGCAGGATGTGGTGACCTATGCGGCCGGATTGATGGGTATCGAACCGCCGGCCGAAATTCCCTTCGAGACCGCCCAACTTTCGCCCATGGCGCGGTCTTTCTATGGCGAGAACAAGCGCGTTGCCAACGCGGGGATCAAGGCTGCGGGCTACCGCTTCCGCTATCCGGACTATCGCGCCGCATTCGATGCGATGTGGGCGGCGGGGAACTGGAAGGACGGCGAGGGACGCAGCCCGATGAAGGCCAAATGATCGAAGACCGACGCGAAGCGTGGTATGATTCGAAATCGGACCGCTCGTTTACGCTTCGGTAACCAGGGCGTCTCACCCTTGTCGTAGAGGGGCATGACCGGGAAATGCGCATGAAATCCATCTTTCAGGCAGCCGCAAGGCTGACCGGCATCGCCATTGCGGCACTGGCTTTTTCCGGACTAGCGCCGAGCGGCGCGAGCGCGGACGAACTGGCGAAGAACCTGTTCGGAGCTGAGAAACTGCCGGCGGCGGCAGCCCCGCAATCGATTGGGTTCTATTCCAAGGGCTGTTTTGCCGGCGGCGTCGCCATCGCCACCGACGGTCCGACATGGCAAGCGATGCGGCTTTCGCGCAACCGCCGCTGGGGCCATCCGGCGATGATCAACCTGATCGAGAAGTTTTCGCGCGATGCGACAGCCGATGGCTGGCCGGGCCTGCTCATCGGCGACATCTCGCAGCCGCGCGGCGGGCCGATGCTGACGGGCCATGCCTCGCATCAGATCGGGCTCGATGCCGACATCTGGTTCACGCCGATGCCCGACCGCCGGCTTTCGCCGACTGAGCGCGAGAATATGAGCGCGGTGTCGATGGTCAACGAGAAGACCCATCTGGTGAAGGACAGGCTTTGGACGGTGGCGCATACGCGGCTGCTGAAACGCGCCGCGAGCTACCCCGAGGTTGAGCGCATCCTGGTCAATCCGGGCATCAAGAAGAAGCTGTGCGACACGGTGACGGGCGACCGCACCTGGCTGCGCAAGATCCGGCCCTTCTGGGGCCATGACTATCATTTCCATGTCCGCATCGGCTGTCAGCCGGGTTCGCCGGGCTGCAAGCGGCAGGAGGCGACCGCCGCCGGCGACGGCTGCGACAAGTCTCTCGCATGGTGGTTCACGGAGGAGCCGTGGCGCCCCAACAAGAACCCGGACGCACCCAAGGCGCGCGACAAGATGACGATGGCGAGCCTGCCGGCGGCATGCAGGGCCGTGCTGAGTGCGCCCAATCCGGTTTCGGAAGCCGCCGTGACGGTCGGCGGGATGGGCTCTACGGTTGCCACGGCCCCTGCACCGGCAGCACCCGAGACGGATACGGTCGATGTCGGCGCGCCTCCAATGCCGGCCAGCGCCTTTGCGCCGACGCCGATCAAGCGTCCGCCTTTGCCCTTGGCCAGGCCCTCGGATCAGAGCCGATAGGAACGGGCGGGGCGGGTCTTGCCGCCCCTTCCCCCACAGAAGTTCCTCGGTTATAGGTTTCAACCGATTTAGCACTTTTCAACGGCTCCCTTGTGGCATCCCCCTACCGCCTAGCATTGATCGCGCATGACGAGAAGAAAGACGACATGGTCGCCTTCGCGCGCGCTCATGCCGATTTCCTCGCAGGCTGCGACATCGTCGCCACCGGCACGACCGGCCAGCGCGTTCTGGACGCCTGCCCCGAATTGAAGATTACCCGCCTGAAAAGCGGCCCGCTCGGCGGCGACCAGCAGATCGGCGCGCTGATTGCCGAGGGCAGGATCGACGGCGTGATTTTCTTCGTTGATCCGCTGACGCCGATGCCGCATGACGTGGATGTGAAAGCGCTGATGCGGCTGGCGATCGTCTACGACATTCCGCTGGCGCTGAACCATGCTACTGCCGAGATAATGCTGAACGAGAACGGCGGGCAGCCGTCGCAGACCAGGGACGCCAGATAGATGTCTGTTTCCAGCGCCGACGACGAAGCCGTCCTGCAGTTTCCGATCCTGATCGGCGATATCGGCGGCACCAATGCCCGCTTTGCCATCGTCGTCGATGCCAATTCCGAGCCCGGCGAAACGCGGATCGTGCAGACCGCAAGCTTCGCTTCGATCGACGAGGCGATCCAGCAGGCCGTGCTCGACCACACATCGCTCCGGCCACGTTCGGCCGTGCTGGCGGTCGCCGGCCCGGTCGACGGCGACGAGATCAGGCTTACCAACTGCCCCTGGGTGGTGCGGCCGAAGGCGATGTTCGACACGCTCGGCCTGCATGACGTGGTCGTGCTCAACGATTTCGAGGCGCAGGCGCTGGCCGTCGTGGCGCTCGGCGAAGAGCATATGGAAAAGATCGGCCCCGGCGAGCCGGAGGAAAATGCCGGCCGCGTCGTGCTCGGCCCCGGAACCGGGCTCGGCGTTGCCGGGCTGATCCATGCCAGCCACAAATGGATACCGGTGCCGGGCGAAGGCGGCCACATGGATATCGGTCCGCGCACGGCGCGCGACCGCGAAATCTTCCCGCATCTCGAAGCGATCGAGGGCCGCATCTCGGGCGAGCAGATCCTGTGCGGGCGCGGACTGGTGAACGCCTATCGCGCCGTCGCCAAGGCCGACGGCAAGGAACCGCGCTTCACGACGCCGGCCGAAATCACCGCCGCCGCGCTCGAAAAATCCGACGCGGTCGCCGTCGAGGCGGTGGAATTCTTCGTCACCAGCCTCGGCCGCACAGCCGGCGACCTGGCGCTGGTGTTCATGAGCCGCGGCGGCGTCTATCTCACCGGCGGCATCGCCCAGAAGATCGTGCCGGCGCTGAAGGCGGGGAATTTCCGCGCCGCCTTCGAGGATAAGGCGCCGCACACCGCCCTGCTGCGCGACATGCCGGTCTATGTCATCACCCACCCGCTGGCAGCGCTGAACGGGCTTGCGGCCTTTGCCCGCACGCCGTCGCGCTTCGGCGTCGAAACGGCGGGCCGACGCTGGCAGGCGTAGGGGCATTTCGCGGCATTGCCGCCACAGCGGCAATGTTTCGCACTCCGGCCATAGGCAAGCCGGCATGATGGCGCTATTAGGGGCGCGGAAATGCGGCAGCACGTGCCGCACCATAGCTGAAACGGACGGGCAGACCGGACTTTGAGCCTTCAGACCCAAAAGAAGAAGAAAGCCGACAGCGGC
This sequence comes from Mesorhizobium sp. YR577, assembly GCF_900116595.1. Lineage (NCBI taxonomy): Bacteria > Pseudomonadati > Pseudomonadota > Alphaproteobacteria > Hyphomicrobiales > Phyllobacteriaceae > Mesorhizobium > Mesorhizobium sp. YR577. The sequence continues at coordinate 94,676 of NZ_FPBI01000003.1, forward strand.
GAGATCATCGCCGTCATCCGGCGCGTTCTGGCCGAGAACGGCCGCGAATATGTCTGGTCCTATACGATCGCGGCGCTCTGCATGATCGCGGTGGCGCTGACCACGGCCTATCCGGCGTGGATCATCAGCAGCGTCATCGACGATATCTTCTATCACCAACGCAGCGACCTGATCCTGTGGCTCTGCGCCTCGATTTTCGGCGCCTTCGTCATACGCGGGGTTGCCGGCTATGCGCAGGCGGTGATCCTGGCCAAGGTCGGCAACAACCTCGTGGCGCGCTATCAGCGCCGCCTGTTCGACCACCTGATGAAGCTCGGCGTCAGCTTCTTCACCGAAATGCGCTCGGGCCACCTTGCCGCCCAGATCAACCAGAATGTCGGCGGCATACGCGACCTTCTGTCGATGACCCTGACGGCTGTGGCGCGCGACGTCGTATCGCTGGTGGCGCTGGTGACGGTTATGTTCGTGCAGGACTGGTTCCTGTCGGCGATAGCCTTCGTCATCGGCCCGCCGCTGGTCTATGCCGTCAACTACCTGATGCGCCGTTTGCGCCGCGTGACGCGCCAGTCCGTCGAGATCAATTCGCGGCTGATCGGCTCCATGCAGGAGGCGACGCAAGGGGTGGCCGTGGTGAAGGCCTTCACCATGGAAGACCAGCTTTCCCGCCGCATGGGCGAGATGATCGAGCGCGCCGAGGAACGCTCCAACAAGATCGCAAGGGTTTCGGAGCGGCTGACGCCGATCACCGAAATGCTGGCCGGCATCGCGGTTGCCGGCGTCATCGCCTATGCCGGCTATCGCTCCACCCATGGCGGCGAACTGCCGGGCGCGATCATGTCCTTCATCACCGCGCTGATGCTTGCCTACGACCCGGTGCGCCGCCTGGCGCGGCTGCAGGTCGGGCTTGAGCGCTCGCTGGTCAATGCGCGCATGATCTACGAGATTCTCGATCTCGAGCCGCAGCAGGACGATGCGCCAAACGCCACCCCGCTTAAGGTGGCCAAGGGTGAAGTGCGCTTTGAAAACGTCGCCTTCTCCTATGCCGAAAACATGCCGGTGCTGCATGGCGTGAGCTTCGTGGCGGAAGCCGGAAAGACGACGGCGATCGTCGGTGCTTCGGGTGCCGGCAAGACGACGCTGACGGCGCTGCTGGAGCGCTTCTACGACCTCGACTCCGGCGCCATCCTCATCGATGGCCAGGACATCGCCAAGGTGACCAAGCATTCGTTGCGCAATTCGATCGCCTTCGTTTCGCAGCAGCCCTATCTGTTCGAAGGCACGATTGCCGACAACATCCGCTATGGCCGTGAGAACGCGACCGACGAAGAAATCCGGCGCGCAGCCGACCAGGCCGCCGCCGACAGCTTCATCCGCCAGCAGCCGAACGGCTACGACACGCCCGTCGGCGAAAACGGCGTGACGCTTTCGGGCGGCCAGCGCCAGCGCGTCTCCATCGCGCGCGCCATCGTGCGCAATGCGCCGATCCTGCTTCTCGACGAGGCGACCTCGGCGCTCGACAACGAGTCCGAAGCGCGCGTGCAGGAAGCGCTTGCGACCGTGATGCAGGGCAAGACCACCATCGTCATCGCCCATCGCCTATCGACCGTGGTCAATGCCGACCGCATCATCGTGCTGGAGGATGGACGTCTGGTCGAGGAAGGCAATCACGAGTCGCTGCTGGCCAATCCGCACGGCGTCTATGCCCGCTTCCACCGGCTCCAGAGCCAGAAGGGGCTGGGACTGGTCGACGACACGAAAACTGTCGAAATACCGCTAAAGCCAGCCAAGCCGGCGAAGGTCGCAAGGAAGAAGAGCGCATGAGCGATATGGGTCTCGTCGTCGTCGGGGCAGCCGGCCGCATGGGCCAGACGCTGATCCGCACCATCCATTCCGTGCCGGGCGCGAAAGTGTCGGCAGCCATCGAACGCGCCGGCTCGCCGCATATCGGCCGTGACGCCGGCGAGCTTGCCGGCATCGGCATCATCAACGTACCGATCACCGACGACCCGTTGACGGCCTTCGCCAAGGCCGACGGCGTGCTCGACTTCAGCACGCCGGCAGCCAGCGTCGAATTTGCCGGCTATGCTGCGCAGGCGCGCATCGTCCATGTCATTGGCACGACGGGCTGTTCGCCCGAGGACGACGCGGCGATCGCCGCAGCGGCCCGCCACGCGACGATCGTCAAATCCGGCAATATGAGCCTCGGCGTCAATCTGCTTTCGGTGCTGGTCGAGCAGGCGGCGAAGGCGCTCGGCTCCGACGATTTCGACATCGAGGTGCTGGAAATGCACCACCGGCACAAGGTCGACGCGCCGTCCGGCACGGCGCTTCTGCTTGGCAACGCGGCAGCGGCGGGACGCGGCATCGACCTTGCCGAACACAGCGTGCGGGTGCGCGACGGCCAAACCGGCGCGCGCGAGGCCGGCTCGATCGGCTTTGCCACGCTGCGCGGCGGCTCGGTGGTGGGCGACCATTCGGTCATCCTGGCCGGCACCGGCGAGCGCATCACGCTTTCCCACAATGCCGAGGACCGCTCCATTTTCGCGCGCGGCGCGGTGAAGGCTGCACTTTGGGCGCGCGGGAAGAAGCCCGGACTGTATTCGATGCGCGATGTGCTGGGACTGAGCTAGAGGGCATCCACAAGTCCCAAATCAATCATGAGGATTGAAATGACCGGAACTCTCGTGCTTGTCCGACACGGCCAGAGCGAATGGAACCTCAAGAACCTCTTCACCGGCTGGCGCGACGTCGACCTTACCGAGCAGGGTGTGAGCGAGGCCAAGGCGGCCGGCCAGAAGCTTGCTGCGCGCGGAATGAAATTTGACATCGCCTACACCTCAGTGCTGAAGCGCGCGCAGCGGACCTGCCAGTTCATCCTCGACGCCACCGGCCAAAGCGACCTGAAGACGGTGCGCGATGCGGCGCTGAACGAGCGCGACTATGGCGACCTCAACGGCCTCAACAAGGACGACGCCCGCGCCAAATGGGGCGAGGAGCAGGTGCATATCTGGCGCCGGTCCTATGACACCCCGCCGCCCGGCGGTGAGAGCCTGAAGGACACCGGGGCGCGTGTATGGCCCTATTATATGCATGAGATGCAGCCGCATGTGCTGCGCGGCGAAACGGTGTTGGTGGCCGCCCACGGCAACTCGCTGCGGGCGCTGATCATGGCGCTGGAGGGGATTTCCGGCCCCGACATCGTCAAGTTGGAGCTCGGCACGGGCGTGCCGGTCGTCTACAAGCTCAACGCCGATTCGACCGTGGCTTCGAAGGAAGTTCTTTCAGCCTAGCCTGTCCGGCCGAGAACCTACCCAATGTGATTCGTGATGAGCCGGCGCAATGTATTTGCGTCGGCTTTTTGCGTCTTTGCCGCAGGCTTTGCAGGCAGATTCAATGCCGGCCGGCCGCGCTTTCGTGGCAAGAATGCCGACCTGAACTATCTTTTTGTTTGAACGTGTTTTTTTGCCGAAAGCGCGTTGACACCGCGACGCTGCCCGCTTACATCAGCGGCGCACCTTGCCCAGGTGGCGGAATTGGTAGACGCGCACGGTTCAGGTCCGTGTGCCGCGAGGCGTGGAGGTTCGAGTCCTCTCCTGGGCACCATCGGCTTCGATGGCACCAGTCGTTTTCGACAGGTTTTCTCGCAACATCTGAAATCATTGATCTTTTAAGAACGCCCTTACGGGCGGATTGCGCTCAGCTGAGTTCCTGGGCGAGCCCGATAAGCAGCCCTTCGGGCCCCCGGATGTAGCAGAGCCGATACACGTCTTTGTACTGGACGACTTCGCCTACGAGCTGCGCGCCGTGCGTGCGGAGCCTTTCAAGCGTATCGTCGATGTCGTCCACGGTGAACATGGCGCGGAGGTAGCCCAGGGCGTTGACCGGGGCGTTCCGGTGATCCGCGACGACAGCTGGCCTGAGGAAGCGGGAGAGCTCGAGCCGGTTGTGGCCGTCCGGCGTGCGCATCATGGCAATCTCGACATGCTGATCGCCCAGTCCAGTGACGCGTCCGGCCCATTCTCCTTCGATCGTGGCCTGCCCTTCGAGCTCGAGGCCGAGTTCGCGGAAGAAATCAATCGTCCCTGCGAGGTCTTCGACGACGATACCTATGTTGTCCATCCGCTTGAGCGCCATGTTTCCAACCTCCAAGGTGTCACCACAATCTAGAAGGTGTCGCCTGGTCCAACAACGGACGCTTGACGCACCACCTCCAACCGCCACCTCGTTTTCAAACGGTCTCTAAGCGCCGATGGGCGTTCCGCTCGGAAATTCGGTAACGAAACGGGTAACAAATGCAGCGGCTATATGTTGCGTTTGTTGTACTTTTTTCTGATGACAGCCTATCAGGAGGCCTCTGCTGGGCACCGTTGGCTTCGATGGCACCAGCCGTTTTCTGCGCTTTTCGCGCTGATTTTTCCGAGCCAAGCCATCGCAAACCGGATCACCTATGACGCTCGACCGGACCTGCCGGATATCAGCATGTCGAACGGACAAACGCTGCCCGGTGCACGGCATTGTCCAGCATGCATTCGGGTGCCCACTCTGCAACGGACAGTGAGCACCAGAATTGTTGGCTGAAATCTGCTCCGCTGCCGTTGGAGAGAGCCCGAAGACCCATCGCAAACTAGACGATGAAGAACTCGCTGGCCGTCATGGCAAGGCCGGGTGACAGCGTGGCGAATTGCACGGCGGCGGCCCCGCCAGCGCCATCCTTGTCGAACAGCAGCGCGCCGGTCGTCTTGTTGTAGATGATGCGGTCGGATGGATCTGCTGCGGCAGTGCCTATGTGGAAGGCCGATGCTTTCAGCCAGCCATCCGCGAGGCCGGTGAAGATGGCATTCTCCAGCCGGATCGTGTCCTGCGCGACATTGTAGTCGGTGATCCTGTCGATGTTGGATGCGCCAAGAGCCGTATTGAAGAAGAAGGTGTCGCTGCCGGCGCCACCAGTCAGTATATCGCTGCCGGCGCCGCCGTTCAGAACGTTGTTGCCGGCATTGCCGACGATGGTGTTGGCGAGCGCATTGCCTGTGCCGTTCAGATGGCCGGTGCCCTGCAACTCCAGACGCTCCGTATTCGCACTGAGCGTCCAGTGGACGGAGGAGCGAACGGTGTCCGTGCCGCCGTTGAGCGCCTCGACAGTTTTATCACCCACATTGTCGACGTAGTAGATGTCATTGCCAGCACCGCCGACCATATGGTCAGCACCGCCACCGCCGTTGAGGATGTTGTTGCCGGCATTGCCGATGAGGGTGTTGGCCAATGCATTGCCCGTACCGTTGAGATGGCCGGTGCCCAAAAGTTCCAGCCGCTCGATGTTGGCACTGAGCGTCCAGCTGATGGTGCTGCGGACGGTATCGGTGCCGCCGTTGGCCGCCTCGATGGTTTTATCGCCGGCATTGTCGACATAGTAGATGTCGTTGCCGGCGCCACCGGTCATGCTGTCGGCACCGGCGCCGCCGTTGAGAGTGTTGTTGCCGGCATTGCCGACGAGCGTGTTGGCGAGTGCATTGCCCGAAGCGTTCAGGTTGCCGGTGCCGAGCAGTTCCAGCCGCTCGATGTTGGCACCGAGCGTCCAGCTGACGGTGCTGCGGACGGTATCGGTGCCGCCGTTGGCCGCCTCGATGGTTTTATCGCCGGCATTGTCGACATAGTAGATGTCGTTGCCGGCACCGCCGGTCATCGTGTCGGCGCCGGCGCCGCCGTTGAGAATGTTGTTGCCAGTATTGCCGACGAGCGTGTTGGCGAGCGCATTGCCCGAAGCGTTCAGGTTGCCGGTGCCGAGCAATTCCAGCCGCTCGATGTTGGCACCGAGCGTCCAGCTGATGGTGCTGCGGACGGTATCGGTGCCTTCGTTCTCAAATTCAAAGACCACATCACGAACATCGTCGACATAGTAGATATCATTGCCCGTACCGCCGAGCATGATGTCGGCGCCGCTTCCGCCATCGATGATGTCGTTGCCGCCTTTTCCTTCAATGACATCGGAACCGGAAAAGCCGTAAAGTTCGTCATTCTCAGGAGAACCGTAAATTCGGTCATCGCCAGCAAAGATGAGACCAGGGAGGTCATTCTGCGCCTGGAATTTCCCAACGTATATGCTTATATCGCTGAGTATCCACCTCGTTCCATTGGTTATAGGTGGATCGAAACTGTAATCTTGATAATGAGTTTCATTAATTATTTTTGTAACATATCCAGATATGTTGAAAACGCTTCCATCATTTTCATAGAGATATTCGAAATTTCCGTAGTAGTTTGAGTCAATACCCTCTTCCGCGTTTCCGTACGCGTAGGATATTTGCCCGTAGGCGGTACTCATAGAGCGCTCGCTATACCACTCGTAATAAAACGAATCCGGCAGAAGGCTTTCGAAGACCAGCAAGGAATTGTTGATCGCGTTTGTCGATGAAAACGTTGCCATGATATTTCCCCAAGATTGCCTACCCTTGCCAACGTCTAGGCGTGGAACAAGCAACCGTCACCACCCAAATGGGCGGTGCAGGATAACGTACCGTCGAGCGGTTGCTGCCGGTTCAGGTCGATCACAAATGGATTTCATGGATTTCAGGCCGCTGAGCGTGCACAGGCACGCGAGGCCAACGTCTTATCGCGTTACAGCCAGATGCGGGCGACCGGCCAGAGCACCAGGGCAAAACTGCCGATCGTGATCAGCGCGCCGATGACGGCACCGACACGCTCGGGGGCGCCGTCGATCTGTTCTTCTTCGGCCCGTGCGGCCAGCGGCGGCGTGTTCATGAGCTTCCTCCGATGGTTTTCGCCTCGGGCACGCCGCGCAGACGGACGCGACCGAAGCCAGGGACAAGCCCTGGACTCAGGATACGCCATTGAGCGGCGGGATCAATCTTCAGCCGTGTTCGCTTTCGAAGCGGACAGAACCGCCAGTATTCTCATAGCTTACGCCGTCAGTAAAAGACTCGACGCTCTGCAAAGCTACCTCGTCATAGCAGAGGATGCGCTGCAACCCGTCGCATACGGCAAAAGCCTGTTCTTCGGTTGAAAATTCGTCGTCGTCCGACACTGTCACCGAAACGGTGACGCGTAGTTTTTTCTTCATTTTCCCAAGCCCCTCAAACATATTTCAGAATGCACTGTTTTAGAGATACTGCAAGTATCTTGGCCGTCAAATAACGCCCGGCTCTCAAGGTCAGTACACATGAAAAATGCGCCCCAGCGACTATTTTGCCGTCTTCTCAAAACGCATTGAAAGAAGCTTATGACAAGATAATCGTTCGCGCTACTGCCAGCTTTCGGGAATCGACTGGAGAAGCGTCTCGCGTGCCGATTTCAGGTGCCGGCGGCAGGCCTTTTCGACATGGTCGAGCTTCCCGGATTTCAGCGCGGCGATGTATTGAAGATGCTCCTGCAGCGCTATCTTGTTGCGTCCGGGCTCATTCGTCTTGTTCCACTGGTAGTGATAGTGGAAGATCATGGCGATGACGTCGTAGAAGTCGACGATGAAGCGGTTGTGCGATGCGCTGTGGATAAGCCTGTGGAAACGTTCATCCAGCTCTGAAAATTCGCCGTAACGGGTGCCTATCGCGGCAATCAGCTCGTGGTGTTCCTGTTCCATCGCATCGAGATCGGCCCAGACGGGGTTGTCCTTTTCAAGCGCTGCAAAGGCAGCGGCGGAGCGCATCTCGAACATCTCGCGGATCTCGGTCAGCTCCAGCGCGAAGGAACTCGTGAAGCCCTTCAGCACCCAATGGCTATTGCGGCGTTTTTCGATCAGGCCGAAGCGGCTGAAGCGGATCAGGAACTCGCGCACGCTGGTGGTGCCGACGCCGATTTCGCGGGCAAGCTCCAGCTCGTTGATCTGCATGCCGGCCTGGGCGCCGCCGGCAAGCAGGCGACGCATGAAGGAGCGCTCGATGATCAGCGACAGGGAATCGGTCTCGTCGTCGGGAAAGAAATCATCCGCTTCCGGTGCGCGCAGGACCAGCTTGCTGCGCTTGTTCCATTCGATCAGGCCGCGTTCTTCCATCCGTGACAGGATCGAACGCACGGTCGTGCGGCTGACGCCAAGGGTAGTGCCGAGCTCAGGCTCCGAAGGCAGGCTTTCGCCGGCCCCAAGCAGCGCCAGGCAGCGGTTATATGCGTCCTTGTAGACATTGTTCTGCTTCGCCATCGCCTGCCTTCTGCCCGTCGCACGCTTGCACGTCTGCGCCCCGGTCGACCCTTACAAGGAAAATCTATTGACGACAAAATGTCTTTTGACGATAAAAGACATTATCAAAGGAGTTGCAAGTGTCTTCGGTTCAAACGCCTGTCGTCCAGTTCGGCACCAGCCGGTTTCTTCAGGCGCATGCCGACCTGTTCCTGCACGAGGCGGGCATGGAAGGCACTGTGACCATCGTTGCAGCAAGCGGTTCCGCCGCAGGGCTGGCGCGGCTGCAGGCCTTCTCCGATCCGGCAGGGTTTCCGGTGATTATTCGCGGGCTGGAGGCGGGACAGACCGTCGACCATACAATCCAGGTGAAGAGCGTAGGGCGCGGCCTCGACGCTGAGGCGGATTGGGCGGAACTGACGCGGATTGTCGTCGATGAGGCCGAATTCATTCTCTCCAACACGACGGAATCGGGGTTTGCCGTACCGGCGGGGCTGGTGCTTGACCTCACGGGAACAACGACTTCGGCACCGCCTTCCTTTCCGGCGAAACTGCTGGCGCTGCTTGCTGCGCGTTTCGCCGCCGGTCGATCGGGGCTTACGATTTTGCCGACCGAACTCGTCGGCCGCAATGGCGATGTGCTGAAGCAGACGCTGCTTGACCTTGCTGGGCGAAGCCGCGCATCCGATGCGCTGCTTACCTGGATCGAAGAGCAATGCATCTTCGCCAATTCGCTGGTCGACCGCATCGTCTCGGCACCCTTGGACCCGGCTGGTGCGATTGCCGAACCTTACGCATTGTGGGCGGTGGAGAACCAGCCCGGCCTGAAACTGCCCTGCGCGCATCCGGCGATCCGCATTGTCGATGATCTCGAATCGGTCGAGCGGCTGAAGATCCATATCCTCAATCTCGGCCATTCATTTCTTGCAGAAACCTGGCTGACCGGGCGCATGGGCGCGGACGAGACGGTGCGCGGCATGCTGGCCAGGCCGGAAATCCGCAACGACCTGGTCTCGCTCTATCGCGACGAAGTCATCCCCGGTTTTGCCGCGCATGCCATGGGCGAGGCGGCGAGCGCCTATGCGGCGACGACATTGGAGCGGTTCGAAAATCCGTTCCTCGACCATCGCCTCGCCGACATAGCCAACGGTCACAAAACCAAGGTCGCGCGCCGCATTAGCGGCTTTATCGACTGGATAGCAGCGGCCGACGCCAACCAGAAATCACCCAGGCTTGCGGCCATCGCCGCCAGATATGCCAAGGAAATAGCAGCGTGAACCTCGCCCAGGCAATTCTTCTTTCGCCCTCCGATAATGTAGCCGTTGCCAATGGCCGCCTAGAAGCAGGCACGCCCTTGCCTGGCGGCGCGGTCACCGTGGCTGCTATCGACGGCGGTCACAAGGTTGCCGTGAAGGCCATTGCGGCAGGGTCGGCGGTGGTGAAATACGCCCAGGCGATCGGCCGAGCGACACAGGACATCGCGCCGGGCGAGCATATCCATTCGCACAATCTGGTTTTCGAGTCCGGGCGTCTTCCCGTCGTGCCGCCATCGGAAGCGGAACATGCGACAGACGATGACCGCGCCCGCACCTTCATGGGCTATCGCCGCGCAGACGGCCGCGCCGGCACGCGCAATTTCATCGGCATCATCGCCAGCGTGAACTGCTCGACCACGGTGTGCCGGGCGATCGCCGAGCAGGCCAACCAGAAGCTCCTGCCGAACTATCCCGGCATCGACGGCTTCGTTCCGATCGTGCACGACCAGGGCTGCGGCATGAGCGGCACGGGCGACGGCATGCGCGTGCTGCACCGGACATTAGCCGGCTATGCACGGCACCCGAATTTCGGCGGCGTGCTGATGGTGGGGCTCGGCTGCGAGGTCAACCAGCTGACGCTCTACGGCCAGAAGGGCGTGGCGGCGGGCAAGCGGCATTTCAACATCCAGGAGGCCGGCGGCTCGCGCAAATCGGTGGAGAAGGCGCTTGGCGTGCTTGCCGAAATCGCCGGGGAGGTGGGGCAGTTGCAGCGCGAGCCGATACCGGTGAGCGAGATCATCGTCGGCCTGCAATGCGGCGGTTCGGACGGCATGTCGGGCATCACCGCCAATCCGGCACTGGGTGCTGCGGTCGACATTCTTGCCGGCGCCGGCGGCACGGGCATCCTCTCCGAAACCTCCGAAATCTATGGCGCCGAGCATCTGCTCGGTTCGCGCGCGGCGACGCCTGAGATCGCCGAAAAGCTCGACGGTTATGTGAAGTGGTGGGAGGACTATGTCGCCCTGCACGGCGCTTCCCTCGACAACAATCCCTCGCCCGGCAACAAGAAGGGCGGGCTGACCACCATTCTCGAAAAATCGCTCGGTGCAGTCGCCAAGGGCGGGCAGACGACGCTCAACGGCGTCTATGGCTACGCCGAAAAGGTGACCGAGCACGGCCTCGTCTTCATGGATACGCCGGGCTACGATCCGGTGTCGGCGACCGGCCAGGTGGCCGGCGGAGCTAATGTGATTGCGTTCACCACCGGGCGCGGCTCATGCTTCGGCTGCCGGCCGACGCCCTCGATCAAGCTTGCCAGCAACTCGGCGCTGTTCCGCTCCATGGAGGAGGACATGGACATCGACTGCGGGCGCATCGCATCCGGGGAGATCGGCGTTGCCGAACTCGGCCGCGAAATCTTCGACCTGATCGTGGAGACGGCATCCGGCCGCAAGACCAAGAGCGAACTCTTCGGCTATGGCGACAATGAATTCGTGCCGTGGCACCTTGGCGCGACGCTTTAGAGACTGCGCCAGCATCGACAAGGCCGGGGAACGGCTTGGACTTCGGGAGGACATCGATGAAGAAACGCCGCATCGGCGAAACAGCAGTTGAGGTCACCGAATTCAGCTTCGGCGGCGCCTCTCTGGGCAATCTTTACCAAGCGGTATCGGAGGCCGATGCAGCGGCTGTGCTCGACGCAGCCTGGACGTCGGGCATACGCTATTTCGACACGGCACCGCATTACGGGTTCGGTCTCTCGGAACGCCGTTTCGGCGACTATTTGCGCCACAAGCCGCGCGATCAATATGTGCTCTCGACCAAGGTTGGCCGCCTGCTGACGCCTGCGCCCGCCGATCAGGTACCGAACCTCGGCTTTGTCGATCCGCTGCCCTTCAAGCTGCAATATGACTACAGCTATGACGGCATCATGCGATCGGTCGATTTCAGCTATGCCCGCCTTGGCCTCAACCGCATCGACATCCTCTACGTCCACGATATCGGCGTCTACACCCACGGCGTTGAGACGACCAAGGCGCATCTGCGCCAGTTTCTCGATGGCGGCGTAAACGCTCTCGAGGAATTGAAATCGGCCGGGGTGATCTCGGCCTATGGTCTCGGCGTCAACGAGGTCGAAATCTGCCTCGAGGTGATGCGGCGCGCGCCGCTCGACTGTATCCTTCTCGCCGGGCGCTATTCCCTGCTCGACAGGTCCGCAGAGGCGGAGCTCATTCCGCTGTGCCGGCAGAGGAAGACCTCGCTCGTCATCGGCGGTGCTTTCAATTCGGGCATACTGGCGACAGGCGCCAAGCCGGGGGCTAATTTCGACTATGGCCCGGCTTCGCCGGAGATCCTTGCCAAGGTCGCGGCCATGGAAGCGATTGCTTCGAAGGGCGGCTATCCGCTGGCGGCGGCGGCGATGCAGTTTCCCCTGCATGAACCGGCTGTCGCGACGGTGCTCATCGGCACCGCCAAGACATCTAGTCTCCTGCGCAACATGGAGCTGCCAAAGGTCCACGTTCCTGAAGATGACTATGAGAAATACGCGCCGCATACGACGGTTCAGCCGCCGCTGACAGGAGCCGTGCGCGAATGAGACAACGCCAATTCTCTCTAAGCGCGGCACGCCCCGTTCTGTCCGCTTTAACCCTGGAGCTTGCCTGATGCTGCGTGGAATTCACCCCTTGCTCGGACCCGAATTGCTGCACGCGCTGCGCACCATGGGCCATGGCGACGAGATCGTGATTGCCGATGCGAATTTCCCGGCCAGCACGCTCGGCTGCCCGGTCGTCCGCGCCGACGGCGTGCTTGCCGAGCCACTGCTGGAAGCGATCCTGACGCATTTTCCGCTCGACACATTCGCGCCGGCGTCGGCGTTCCGGATGGCGATGGTGGATACGCCGGATGTCGTTCCGCCGGTCTGCGTCTCGTTCCAGAAGATCATCACCCGCCTCGCCGGGAATTTTCAGATCGAACCGCTGGAGCGCTTCGCCTTTTACGAGCGCTCGCGCAAGGCCGCCTATGTGGTCGCCACGGGCGAATTGCAGCTCTACGCAAATGTCATCCTGAAGAAAGGCGTGGTGCGCAAGGAGGAGCTGGCGCAGTTCGGATGAGCCGCGCATCAAGGGAACATAAATTCCATCTTGACCTATCGATGGAATTAATATTTCATCGTTGGAACGGGAGGAGGCTAGAGCCTCCACAGACGATCGCAGGCCGAGGCACAGCATCGTTGTCGACGCCGAAGAGGGCCATGAAACGCCGCTTGCAACACCTTCAGGAATGGACTAACAAAAACGTGCATCTGTTTTTTATCTATAAAGTCCGGTTTGGAGACGCCTAGCCGAACCGTAGCGAACAGCACTGCAACAGGCGATTTAGGGAGGAACCTAATGAAATTCGTCAATGCACTGATCAACCGCCGCAGCTTCGTCGCGCTGGCGACGGCCACCGCCATGCTCGGCCTTGCGCCGACGCTGCCGGCATCGGCCGCCGACGTGACCATTCCGATCATCGTCAAGGACACGACCTCGTTCTACTGGCAGATCGTGCTGGCCGGCGCCCGCAAGGCAGGCAAGGATCTCGGCGTCAGCGTACCGGAACTCGGCGCACAGGCTGAAACCGACGTCAACGGCCAGATCTCGATCCTCGAAAACGCCGTCGCCGGCAATCCGGCGGCAATCGTCATCTCGCCCACCGAAGCCAAGGCGCTCGGCAAGCCGATCGACGAAGCGGCAAGCAAGGTGAAGATCATCGGCATCGATTCCGGCGCCGACTCCAAGGCCTTCACCTCGTTCCTGACCACTGACAACGTTCAGGGTGGACGCGTCGCAGCCGACGGTCTTGCAGCCGCGATCGGCGAAGCCAATGGCGGCAAGGTCGAGGGCAAGGTCGCCCTCATCACCGCACTTCCGGGCGCCGGTTCGCTCGAGCAGCGCGCCGAGGGCTTCAAGGAACAGCTCAAGGCCAAGTATCCGGGCCTGGAACTGGTTGCCGACAAATATGCCGACGGGCAGGCCACGACCGGCCTGAACATCGCCACCGACCTGATCACCGCCAATCCTGACCTGAAAGGCATCTTCGCCTCCAACCTGATCATGGCGCAGGGCGTCGGTCAGGCGATCGCGGAAAACAACCTTGCCGGCAAGGTGGCGCTGATCGGTTTCGACAGCGACGACAAGCTGATCAAGTTCCTCAATGACGGCGTCATTTCCGGCCTCGTCGTTCAGGACCCCTACCGGATGGGCTATGACGGCATCAAGACAGCACTTGCCGCATCCAAGGGCGAGAAGGTCGAGGCCAATGTCGACACCGGCGCCAATCTGGTGACGAAGGCCAACATGGCCGACGAGAAGATCAACGCCCTGCTGAACCCGAAGCTCGACTAACAACAGCTAAGTCGAGATGCCCCTCACCCTTACCCTCTCCCCGTGAAGAACGGGGAGAGGGAGGCGTCGGCGTAGGAGCTTCGTTCTTCTCCCGCCCTGCGGGAAGAAGGTGCCGGCAGGCGGACGAGGGGCAGACTCGACCTGCAACGGAAACGGGCTAGGATAGGCATGTCGCCGGCGTTGCCGCGCATGCCAATCGGGAGGATTGTCATGATATTATCGACACTTGACGGTCACGACCACCCGGCGCCCGACGCCGCGGTGCCCGGCCAGCCGATCCTGGAACTGAAGGGGCTGGAAAAGAAATATGTCGGCACCCATGCGCTCAAGCCTGTCGACCTCGCCTTCAAGGCCGGTGAAATCCACGCCATCGTCGGCGAGAACGGTGCGGGTAAGTCGACGCTGATAAAGCTTCTGACCGGCGTCATCCCGCGCACCTCAGGCGAGGTGCTGTGGGATGGCAAACCGGTCGCGCTGGCAACGCCCAACGAGGCGATCGCGCTCGGCATCAACGCCGTGCACCAGGAGGTGGTGCTATGCCGCCACCTGACGGTCGCCGCCAACATGTTCCTCGGCGAGGAAGACACCCGCTTCGGCATGCTGCAGGGCCGCACCATGGTGCAGCGAGCGCAGAAGATCATTGACGATCTCGGCTTTAACCTGCCGGCGCATGTCATGCTCGGCGATCTCACCATCGGCCAGCAGCAACTCATCGCGGCCGCCCGCGCCACAATACGCGGCACGCGCTTCCTGATCTTCGACGAGCCGACCGCCTACCTGACCCGCAAGGAGACCGAGCAGCTTTTCGCGCTGATCCGGCGGCTGGAGGCCGAAGGCGTCACCATCGTCTACATCAGCCACCGCATGGAAGAGGTGTTCGAGCTGGCGAGCCGCGTCTCGGTACTGCGCGACGGCACGCTGGTCGGCACCCGCAACATTTCCGAGACCGACGATGCCGAGCTGGTGCGGATGATGATCAACCGCTCGATCGAGCAGATCTACCACAAGGACAAGTTCGATCCGGGCGAGACGATCGTCGAGGCGAAGAACCTGTCCGGCAAGGGTTTCGAGAACGTTTCGCTTTCCGTGCGGGCGGGCGAGATCGTCGGGCTCTACGGTCTTATCGGTGCCGGCCGCAGCGAATTCGTGCTGACGCTCTATGGCCGCGAAAAGAAGAGCGCGGGCGAGATTTTCTGGAACGGCAAGCCGGCAAATATCCGCAACGAGCACGACGCGATGAAGCTCGGCATGGCGCTCGCGCCGGAAAGCCGGCGCGACCAGGGCCTTTGCCTCAATCTGTCGGTCGGCACAAATCTCAACCTGCCCATCTACAAGCGCATCAGCAGCAAGCTTTTGATTTCCGGCGCGCAGGAAAAGTCGCATGCCGAGCGCCAGATCGGCGGGCTGCGCATCAAGACGGCGGGCCGGCACGCGCTGGCTTCCAGCCTGTCGGGCGGCAACCAGCAGAAGATCGTGATCGGCAAATGGCTCAACCACGGCGCCAAGCTCTTCATTTTCGACGAACCGACCGTGGGCGTCGATGTCGGCACCAAGGCGGAAATCTACCGCCTGTTCTCGACCCTGCTTTCGAAGGGCGCGGGCATCATCCTGATCTCGTCCTATCTGCCGGAAGTCTATGAGCTGGCCGACACGCTGCACGTGTTCCGCCGCGGGCGGCTGGTGGCAAGCCATGCCCATGGACAGGCAAGCCACGAAGAAGTCCTGACCGAAGCA
Source organism: Mesorhizobium sp. YR577 (assembly GCF_900116595.1). NCBI lineage: Bacteria > Pseudomonadati > Pseudomonadota > Alphaproteobacteria > Hyphomicrobiales > Phyllobacteriaceae > Mesorhizobium > Mesorhizobium sp. YR577. Next base: position 110,179 of record NZ_FPBI01000003.1, read on the forward strand.
ATCGGCGTGTGACGCCAACAAAACCAAAAAGAACGACAGGGAACGCCGATGACCACCAGCACCGAAACGACACCCATCGAGAAGCCGAAGCGGAATTACAACATCCTTTTCGGATTGACCCTGCTGGCGCTGCTCGTGCTCCTGTGGATCGCCCTTTCGCTGGCCACGCCGAGCTTCGCGTCGGGCATCAACATCGCAAACCTCCTGCGGCAGGGCTCGATGATCGCGATCCTCGCGGTCGGGCAGACTTTCGTCATCATCACCGGCGGCATCGACCTTTCCGTCGGCGCGATCGTCGGCTTCTGCACGGTCACCGTCGCCATGCTGATCAACGCCGGCTTCCCGGTGTGGGTGGCGATCCTCGCGACGCTTCTGCTCGGCGTGGCAATAGGCGTCTTTCACGGCTTCGGCATCGTCAAAATGGGCCTGCCGCCTTTCATCATCACGCTGGCGACGCTGACCTCGCTGCGTGGCATCGGCCTTCTGATGACCAACGGCAATTCCATCTCGATCAAGAACGACGCCTTTTCGGAATTCTCGCGCAACTCGTTCCTTGGCGTGCCGAACCTGTTCTGGATGGTGATACTGGTGGCGATTCCCGCCTATATCTTCCTGCACCACAGCCGCTGGGGGCGCTATCTGTTCTCAGTCGGCTCGAATGCCGAGGCCTCGCGCCTGTCCGGCGTCAACGTCAACCGCACCATCTATCTCGCCTACACGCTGTCGGCGCTGTGCGCGGCTTTCGTCGGCGTGCTGCTGGCCTCGCGCATCGGCATCGGCAACCCGACGCAGGCCGAGGGCTGGGAACTGCAGGCCATCGCCTCGTCGGTCATCGGCGGCACTTCGCTGTTCGGCGCCATCGGCTCCGTGCATGGGCCGCTGCTCGGCGCCTTCATCCTGGCGACGATCAACAACGGCGCCAACCTGCTGAACGTCAATTCGTTCTGGCAGCGCATCATCACCGGCGCTCTGATCATCGTCATCGTCTATTTCGACGGCCTGCGCCGGCGCGGCAAGTAGGCAGCGCATGAACCGGGCTGTGAAAACGATGCAGGCCTTGGTGTGCCGCGCGCCCGGCGAACTGGTGCTGGAAGAGCGCCCCGTTCCCGGCGAACCGCCCGCCGGCTGGGCGCTGGTGGGCGTCAGCCATGTCGGCATCTGCGGCACCGACTATCATATCTTCGAGGGCAAGCATCCCTTCCTCGAATATCCGCGCGTCATGGGGCACGAGGTTTCGGGCACGGTGCTGAAAGCCGGCGAAGGCGTTTCGCTGCCGGTCGGCGAGACGGTCGTCATCAATCCCTACATCGCCTGCGGAACCTGCATTGCCTGCCGCAAGGGCAAACCGAACTGCTGCACGAAAATCCAGGTGCTCGGCGTCCACACCGACGGCGCGATGTGCGAAGAGATTCTCGTCCCGGCCGGCAATCTTTATCCGGCGAATGGGCTCTCGGCAGCCGACGCGGCAACCGTCGAATTCCTGGCGATCGGCGCGCATGCGGTACGGCGCTCGCTGACCCCTTCAGGCTCGCGGGCGCTGGTCATCGGCGCAGGCCCGATTGGCATCGGCACGGCGATCTTTTCACGCATTGCCGGACATGAGGTGACGCTGCTCGACATGAGCGCCGAGCGGCTCGATTTCGCCGCGCGCGAGCTGGGCTTTTCCTCGACCATCGGCCCGGATGTGCCGGCAGCAGAGGGCGTTTCCCACGCCACGGGAGGCGAAGGCTTCGACGTGGTGTTCGACGCGACCGGCAACACCGCGTCGATCAAGTCCTCCTTTGCCCATGTCGCGCATGGCGGGGCGCTGGTCATCGTCAGCGTGGTCAAGGACGACATCAGTTTTTCCGACCCCGAATTCCACAAGCGCGAGATGATGGTGATCGGCAGCCGCAACGCGACGCGGGAGGATTTCGACCATGTCGCGGAGTCTATCAGGAACGGTCTCGTGCCGCTCGACCGCATCGTCACGCATCGCACCACGCTTGGCGAGGCACCAGGCGATCTCGCACGATGGGCGCACGAAAAATCCGGCCTGATCAAGGCCGTCATCGCCGTCGGCGAATAGGCGCAATCGCGGAGTTTCATCGTGAGGATCGACGCACACCAGCATTACTGGAAAATCGCGCGCGGCGACTATGACTGGATGGGACCGCCGGTCGCGCCGATCATCCGCGATTATCTGCCCGCCGATTTGCAGCCGCACCTGAAGGCTGCCGGCATCGAGAAAACCGTTCTCGTGCAGGCGGCGGCGACCTTGGCGGAAACCGAGTTCATGCTGGAACTCGCCGAGAGAGAAGCCTCGATCGGGGGTGTCGTCGGCTGGATCGACCTCGATGCGCCGGACGCGCCTGCGGTGCTGAAACGGCTGGCCGGCCACCAGAAATTCCGCGGCATAAGGCCGATGCTGCAGGATATCGACGACACGTTCTTTATCCTCGCCGAGCATCGGGTCGCGGTGCTGGAGGCGCTGCCCTCGCTCGGCCTGACTTTTGACGCACTGGTGCAACCTCGCCATCTGCCGGTTATCGCAGCACTTGCCGACCGGCTGCCGGAGCTGAAAATCGTCGTCGATCATGGCGCCAAGCCGTTCATCGCCAAGGGTGTCATCGAGCCATGGGCGAGCGACATGGCAGCGCTGGCGCAGCGGCCGAATGTATTCGCCAAGATTTCCGGGCTGTTGACCGAAGCAGGCGCGGACCGGTCGGCGGCGGCGCTGAAACCCTATGTCGACACCCTGCTGTCGGCATTCGGGCCGGAGCGCCTGATGTTCGGCAGCGACTGGCCGGTCGTGGAACTGGCGACCACCTATGACGACTGGTGGCGCGTTGCCAATGAGCTGACCGCCGGCTTGAGTGAGGCCGGGCGCGAGGCAATCTTGGGCGGAACGGCGGCGAGATTTTATCGGATTTGATCCCTTGCCCGTTTGAGGTTGGTGCCGACCTGAGGCGGCCAAACATATGGGCCAGCGGCCTTATTCGCTTGCTCGGGGCGGATCACGGCGCAATGCTGCCTTCGGAGGATTTTCGATGGACAGCGAAGATGATGCAGAAGCGCGCGGCTATGCTTCTCCGCCTTGTTTCATGCATAAGCTGACGCCGGACGGCCAGCCCGCCGATCTCGTCGCCTGGACCGATGTGGCCCGCTGGCGAAAGGCCGAGCGCAAGCGCCTGATCGACGAACGCATGGCTGTGCCGGCGGAGGAACGCAGCGCCCGGACGGAAAAGATCGCAGCGGCGCTGACCAGCGCGATTGAGAATCCCGAGAAACAACTGATCGGCATCTACTGGCCGTTCAGGGCCGAGCCCGACCTGCGCGGCTGGATGAACGAGATGATAGCGGCAGGCGCAAAGATCGCCCTGCCCGTGGTCATCGAGGCCGGCAGTCCGCTCGACTATCGTCAATGGGCTCCCGGCGAGCCGCTGGAACGCGGCGTCTGGAACATTCTCGTGCCGTCCAACGGGCCGGCGGTTTTTCCAACCGTGGTGATCGCACCGCTGGTCGGCTTCGACGGCGAAAACTATCGCCTTGGCTATGGCGGCGGCTTCTTCGACCGCACGCTGGCGGCCATGCCGAAGAAGCCGCTGGTGATCGGCATCGGCTATGCGCAAGCGCGGCTAGCCACGATCTACCCGCAGCCGCACGATATTCCGATGGACAGGATTATCACCGGCTAATCAAGCAAGCCCGATGTCGTCTTAGCCACCTTGCGACGGCGTGAAGCGCGCCACCAGCGTGTGGCTATCGGCGGCATAGGTGAAGCGGACATGGGTGACCGGATGCTCGGCGCTCCAGGTGCGGCGCTCGACAACGAGGCAGGGAGAGCCGACTTCGATGTCCAGCGCATCAGCCACTTCATCGCTGGCGGAACTTGCTCTGATGCGGTGTTCGGCGGCACTCCACGGCACGCGGGCGATCAGCCACGGCCCCGGCGCGGTATCCTCGAACATTTCATCCGCCGCTTCCGGCACGGCCGCCAGATTGATCAACCGCTCTTCCAGACAGAAGGGGCGTTGCCCGGCGAAATGCCGGCAGGTCAGGTCGAGGATAAGGCCTGATGGGCGGAGATCCATGAGGGCACGGTCCTGGACCATGCTCTTGCGCTTCTGGCGCGTGCCGAGCTCGTAGCGGTAGGGCAGGCCAAGCGCCTGAACCTCGACCTTGATGTCGTGTATCTCGAGGATGGCGGCCTGCGACTGCGGCCGGCGGACGAAACTGCCGGAACGACGCCGGCGCTCGATCAGCCCTGCCTTGGCGAGCTGCGACAGAGCCTTGTTCACCGTCATGCGCGAACAGCCATACTGCTCGGTCAGCTCGTGCTCGAATGGAATGCGGTGGCCGGGCGCCCATTCACCCGAAAGGATGCGGTCGCTGATATCGGCGAGGATGCGCTGGTGCAGCGACGTCGCTTCCTGTTCCTTCACCGCTTCCACCGTGTTTCCCCTATCCAGCTTCGCCACTCACCCGGCGGAGAGCTGCATCATCACTGTTCGGAAGTTTTGAGCAATGGTCTGGCGCTGGAAATGTCTCCCGCCCGAGACAAGCTTCCTGCCGCCGACCCAGACACTGTCGATACGCGTTCCATTGGCGAATATCCAGGCGTCGAGAATGCCATCGCCCGACTTGCCGGCAAGCGAGGGATGCCCGGCGTCGAGCGAGATGAAATCGGCTGATGCGCCGACGGCTATTTGCGCCGGACCCGCGCCGAGGGCGGTCGACCCACCGGTCAAAGCCGCATCGAACAACGCGCGACCGTTGGAGCCGCCGGCAACAGCAAGCACATTGCGCTGGCGATGGAAAAGCCGCTGCGAATATTCGAGCTGGCGCAGTTCGTCGGAAATCCCGATCAGCACATTCGAATCCGAGCCGATGCCGAAGCGGCCGCCATGTTCGATGAACCGCGGCGCAGAAAAAGTGCCATCGCCGAGATTGGCTTCGGTGACCGGGCAAAGCCCTGCGATCGCACCGCTTTTCGACATGGCAATGGTCTCGGCATCAAGCATATGGGTGGCGTGGATGAGGCACCAGCGGGCATCGACCGGCGCATGGTCGAGCAACCATTGCACCGGGCGCGCGCCCGACCAGGCGATGCAATCCTCGACCTCCTTCATTTGCTCGGCAATATGGATGTGGATGGGGCCGTCCGTCAGCGCCGTGACGGCGGCCAACTCCTCGGGCGTGACGGCGCGCAGGCTGTGGGGGGCGACGCCGACGACAGCTCCGGGCAGGCTCTTTACCGCAGCACGGGCACCCTCGAGCAGGCGGCCAAAACTGTCGAAATCGTTGATGAAACGGCGCTGGCCTTCATTGGGCGCGGCACCGCCGAAACCGGAATGGGCATAGAAGACGGGCAACAGCGTGAGACTGATGCCGGTGCTTTGCGCCGCCGCCGCAATGCGTGCGGCCATTTCGGCGATGTCGGCATAAGCCCCGCCGTCGATATCGTGATGCAGGTAATGAAACTCGCCGACGCGGGAAAACCCGGCTTCCAGCATCTCGACATAGAGTTGGGCGGCGACCGCCTCGACCTGCTCCGGCGTCATCGACAGCGCAAAGCGGTACATGACCTCGCGCCACGACCAGAAACTGTCGGCGGACGGGCCGCGCGTCTCGGCAAGTCCGGCCATGCCGCGCTGGAAGGCGTGGCTGTGCAGGTTCGGCATGCCGGGAAGGATGATCGCGTGATGCTCGTCGCCCACTTGCTGCGCAGCATCGGGCTCGATGCTGACGATGCGCCCTGCCTCGACGGCCAGCCGGACATTGTGTTTCCAGCCCCCTGCCAGCAGGACATTTTCCGCAAAGATTGCCGCCATCGGCCCCGCCCTCCAATTCGCGTATAATCCATCAGCAAGACGCTTGCGTCCATCCTCATTATGTATATACATATGCGGGCGGGATGGAAACGGAAAAGATCATGCCGGAACGGGACAGAAGCCAGTCGAACAGCGTCCGCATCTGGCGGAATGCGCGCCTTGCGACGCTCGCCGAGCGCACGCCGGGCCTGGGCATTGTCGAGAACGGCGCCGTCGCCACTCAAGGCGGCCGCATCATGTATGCCGGACCTGAGAGCGATCTTCCTGCCGCCTTGCACGAAAAGGCCGAAACCGTCGACTGCGAACGCCGCTGGATCACCCCCGGCCTGATCGACTGCCACACGCATCTGGTTCACGCCGGCAACCGCGCCAACGAGTTCGAGATGCGGCTGGCCGGCGCGACCTATGAAGAGGTGGCCAAGGCCGGCGGCGGCATCGTCTCGTCGGTGAAGTCGCTACGAGCGGCGAGCGAAGACGAACTGGTCGCACAGACCCTGCCCCGTCTCGACGCGCTGATCGCCGAAGGCGTTACCACCATCGAAATCAAATCCGGCTACGGGCTCGACCTCGAAAACGAGCGCAAGTCGCTGAAGGCTGCACGGCGCATGGGCGACGAGCGGCCAGTGACGGTGCGGACGAGTTTCCTTGGCGCGCATGCGCTGCCGGCCGAAGCGAGAGGCGACAAGGACGCGTTTATCGACCGCGTCATCAACGACATGCTGCCGGCAATCGCCGCGGAAAAACTCGCCGACGCCGTCGACGGCTTTTGCGAAGGCATCGCCTTTTCGCCGGAGCAGATTTCCCGCGTCTTCGACAAGGCCGGGGAATTCGGCCTGCCGGTAAAACTCCACGCCGACCAGCTTTCGAACCTGCATGGCGCTGCTCTTGCCGCGCACTATGGCGCGCTGTCGGCCGATCATCTCGAATATACCGACGAGGAAGGCGCTGCAGCGATGGCCAAGGCCGGCACGGTCGCGGTCATCCTGCCCGGTGCGTTCTATTTCATCCGCGAGACGAAGAAGCCGCCGGTAGCGCTGTTTCGCCAGCATGATGTGAAGATGGCAATCGCCACCGACTGCAACCCCGGCACCTCGCCCCTGACCTCGCTGCTGCTGACCATGAACATGGCGGCTACGCTGTTCGGCATGACGGTGGACGAGTGCATCGCCGGCGTGACCCGCGAGGCAGCGCATGCGCTGGGCTTGCAAGCCGAAACCGGCACATTGGAAGCCGGCAAATGGGCCGACCTCGCCATCTGGGATATCGAGCGCCCGGCCGAGCTGGTTTATCGCATGGGGTTCAACCCGCTGCATGCAAGAGTTTGGAGGGGCGAGTGAACGTGTCAGCACCCCCACCCCTTACCCCTCCCCACAAGGGGGAGGGGGTCGTCAGCGTCTCAGAAACCCCCTCCCCCTTGTGGGGAGGGGTAAGGGGTGGGGGTAAATCAGCCTCCGTCTCGCCGGAGGTTTTTCATGACTGATCTCGTTCTCAACCCCGGCCACGCGACCCTCGCCGACTGGCGCGCCATTTATCGCGGCGCCGTGCCTAAGCTGCATGAAAGCTGCAGGCCGAAGATCAAGGCCAGCGCCGACACCGTGGCCAAGATCGTGGCCAAGGGCGAGCCGGTCTATGGCATCAACACCGGCTTCGGCAAGCTTGCCAGCGTGCGCATTCCCGCGGCCGATCTCGAGACGCTGCAGCGCAACATCGTGCTTTCGCACGCGGCCGGCGTCGGCGAGCCGATGCCCGTGGCAATCGTGCGGCTGATGATGGCGCTAAAGCTTGCCAGCCTGGCGCAGGGGGCTTCGGGCGTTCAACCCAAGACCATTGCGCTGCTGGAAGCGATGCTGGCGGCGGACGTCATTCCGGTGGTGCCGGCGCAAGGTTCGGTCGGCGCTTCCGGCGACCTTGCGCCGCTGTCGCATATGACTGCGGCGATGATCGGCGTTGGCGAATGCTTTACGCCGCATGGCCGCGTGCCGGCCAAGGTGGCCTTCGTCTCGCATGGTCTGGAGCCGCTGACGCTCGGCGCCAAGGAAGGGCTGGCGCTGCTCAACGGCACGCAGTTCTCGACGGCCTATGCACTCGCCGCCCTGTTCGAGGCGGAAGTGCTCTATCATTCGGCGCTTGTTGTCGGCGCGCTTTCGACCGATGCCGCCAAGGGTTCCGATGCACCCTTCGACCCGCGCATCCACGCGCTGAGAAAGCATAAAGGCCAGATCGACAGTGCCGACGCCTTGCGCGCATTGATGGCCGGCAGTGCCATTCGCGAAAGCCATCGCATCGGCGACGAGCGCGTGCAGGACCCTTACTGCCTGCGCTGCCAGCCGCAGGTGATGGGCGCGGCCCTGACCGTGCTGCGCCAGGCGGCCGACACGCTGGGAACCGAGGCCAACGGCGTCACCGACAACCCGCTGATCTTTCCCGAGGATGGCACCGCACTTTCCGGCGGTAATTTCCATGCGGAACCCGTGGCCTTTGCCGCCGACATGATCGCGCTCGCCGTCTGCGAGATCGGCTCGCTGTCGGAGCGGCGCATCGCCATGCTGGTCGACCCGGCGTTGTCGGGCATGCCGGCGTTCCTGACGCCGAAGCCGGGCCTGAATTCGGGCTTCATGATTCCGCAGGTGACTGCGGCGGCTCTCGTTTCCGAAAACAAGCAGAAAGCCTATCCGGCAAGCGTCGATTCCATTCCGACCTCGGCCAATCAGGAAGACCATGTCTCGATGGCTGCGCATGGCGCGCGCCGGCTGATCGGCATGGTGGAAAACGCTACCGCCGTCATAGGCATCGAGCTTTTGGCGGCAGCGCAAGGCTGCGATTTCCATGCGCCGCTGGCTTCCAGCGGGCCGCTTGAAGCGGTGCGCAAGGCGATCCGGGCCAAGGTGCCGCATCTCGACGAAGACCGGCATTTCCATCCCGACATGGAAAAGGCGATCGCGCTGGTGCGCAGCGGGGCGGTGATTGAGGCGGCAGGCGCGGTGAAGCTGCCGGAGATTGGGGGAGATGCAGCATGACCACGCCATCCTGGCTCACAGTCACGCGCGGCAACGCTCCATTGCTCGTCAGCCTGCCGCATACCGGCATCGACCTGGTCGACATTGAACCGCAACTCACGTCGCGCTGGCTCGGGCAACGCGATTGCGACTGGTGGATCGACAGGCTCTATGATTTCGCCGCCGGGCTCGGTGCGACGGTCGTGCACACGGCGATCTCGCGCACGGTCATCGACGTCAACCGCGACCCGTCCGGCGTCTCGCTCTATCCGGGCCAAACGACGACCGGTCTCTGCCCAACCGAGACATTCGACGGCGATCCGCTCTACCGCGTCGGCGAAGAGCCTACGCCGGCAGACATCGACCGCCGGCGTCAAACCTATTTCGAGCCCTATCATGCGGCGCTGGCTGCGGAACTCAAGCGGCTGCGCGCGCTTCACCCCAAGGTCGTGCTCTATGACTGCCACTCGATCCGCTCGGTCATTCCGCGCCTGTTCGACGGTGAACTGCCGGTGTTCAATTTCGGAACAAACGACGGCAAAAGCGCCGATCCCGCTTTGCAAAAGCTGGTGACAGACATCATCGCCGGCGGCGGCAAAAGCTGGGTCGTCAACGGCCGCTTCAAGGGCGGCTGGATCACGCGCCACTACGGCAACCCGGCTGACGGCGTCCATGCCCTGCAGATGGAGCTTTCCAACCGCGGTTACATGCGCGAGCCGATCGGGCCGGTCGGACCGGACAATTGGCCGGTGCCTTACGATCCCGACTTCGCCGCACCCATGCGCAAGACGCTGACCAACATTCTCGAAACCGCACTTGGCTGGGCGCGCACCTGAAGCGCGGCCATTCTTTCGGAGGCCACATGACCCAACACAGCCGCATCGACAATTCACGCACCATCCGCGCTGCCACCGGCACCGAGCTTTCGGCGAAAAGCTGGCTGACCGAAGCGCCTTTGCGCATGCTGATGAACAATCTCGATCCGAACGTCGCCGAAAAGCCCGGCGAACTGGTGGTTTATGGCGGCATCGGCCGCGCCGCGCGCGACTGGGACAGTTTCGACCGCATTGTCGGCGCGCTGAAGCAGCTCGAAAACGACGAGACGCTGCTGGTGCAGTCGGGCAAGCCGGTGGGCGTGTTCCGCACTCATGCGGACGCACCACGCGTGCTGATCGCCAACTCCAACCTCGTGCCGCACTGGGCCAACTGGGATCATTTCAACGCCCTCGATAGGAAGGGGCTGATGATGTACGGCCAGATGACGGCCGGCTCCTGGATCTATATCGGCAGCCAGGGCATCGTTCAGGGCACCTACGAAACCTTCGTCGAGCTCGGCCGACAGCACTACAATGGTGACCTTTCCGGCCGCTGGATCCTGACCGCCGGGCTCGGCGGCATGGGCGGCGCGCAGCCGCTGGCCGCGACCATGGCCGGCGCTTCCTGCCTTGCCGTCGAGTGCCAGCCGAGCCGCATCGAGATGCGGCTGAAGACCGGCTATGTCGATGTACAGGCGAAGGACCTCGACGACGCCCTGGCGATCATCGACAAGGCCACCAAGGACAAGAAGGCGATTTCCGTCGCGCTGCTCGGCAACGCCGCCGACGTGTTTCCCGAACTGGTGCGGCGCGGCGTTCGACCGGACGCGGTGACCGACCAGACATCGGCGCATGATCCGATCAACGGCTATCTGCCGCAGGGCTGGACGGTCGCCGAGTGGGAAGAGAAGCGCGAGCGTGACCCGAAGGCGGTGAACAAGGCGGCACGCGCCTCGATGGCCGGGCATGTTCGCGCCATGCTCGAATTCCACAAGCAGGGCGTTCCCACCGTCGACTACGGCAACAACATCCGCCAGATGGCGCTGGAGGAAGGCGTGGAGAACGCCTTCGATTTTCCGGGTTTCGTGCCGGCCTATATCCGCCCGCTGTTTTGCCGCGGCATCGGTCCGTTCCGCTGGGCAGCACTCTCGGGCGATCCGGAGGATATCTACAAGACCGATGCCAAGGTGAAGGAGCTGACGCCCGGCAATCATCATCTGCACAACTGGCTCGACATGGCGCGCGAGCGCATCCACTTCCAGGGCCTGCCGGCGCGCATCTGCTGGGTCGGCCTCGGCGACCGCCACCGGCTCGGCCTCGCCTTTAACGAGATGGTGGCTAAGGGCGAGCTGAAAGCGCCGGTGGTGATCGGCCGCGACCATCTCGATTCCGGCTCGGTCGCCTCGCCCAACCGCGAGACCGAGGCGATGAAGGACGGCTCGGACGCCGTTTCCGACTGGCCGCTGCTCAACGCGCTGCTCAACTGCGCCTCGGGCGCGACCTGGGTGTCACTGCATCATGGCGGCGGCGTCGGCATGGGCTTTTCGCAGCATTCGGGCATGGTCATCGTCGCCGACGGGACACAGGATGCGGCACGACGCCTGGAGCGCGTGTTGTGGAACGACCCGGCCACCGGCGTCATGCGCCATGCGGATGCCGGCTACGATATCGCCATCGAATGCGCGAAGGAGCATGGCCTCAATCTGCCCGGCATTCTCGGCTGATGCGCATCATCCGCGCTACCGAGCATCGCCGCATGCCGTGGAAGAATGGCGGCGGTGAAACGACGGAGATTGCGATCTCGCCGGAGGGATCAACCACCGGCGATTTCGACTGGCGGCTGTCGATGGCGCGGGTGGAGAGCGGCGGGCCGTTCTCGGTATTTCCGGGCATCGACCGGACGCTTGCCGTGCTCGACGGCGACGGCTTGCTGCTGACGATCGAAGGCATGGAGCCGGCAGAACTGACCGCTCGCTCCGAGCCGCTGCCTTTCCCCGGCGATGCGCCGACCAATGCCGAGCTGATCGGCGGGGGTGTTACCGACCTCAACATCATGACGCGGCGGGGCAAGCTTACACACTCGATGAGACGGCTAAGAGCCTCCGGTTCGACCAAGCTGCCGCTAGAGGATTCGGAAGCCTTGCTGTTCTGTCACTCGGGGCATGCCCGCATTGTGACCGATGGCCAAACAGCGGAACTGGGTCCTCTGGACACGCTTCATCTCACTGAAACATCGTCGCATCTGCGCATCGAGGCAGACGACGCGGGGCTCTTTGTCATCTCACTAAAACGCACGCCCTGATCACGTTCCGGCGACTGGCCCTTTCGTGCTTGACACGCCAATTGCCACGGGCGTATGCCACCCCCGCTTCGAGCAATCGAGGCCGTCAACAACAGATCGAACAGGTTATGGACAGTTACCCTAGTCGCTGTTCGGACAAGGCCACCGGCCCGGTTCGAACAACATCGTCAGTCAAGATTGTGTCCGGCATGTCCCGCCGGGTGAGCGCCAGGGCCTAACGGTCTGTCCGCTTGCTTCCGGGTCCTGCTGGACCAGGAGGTGAGCCATGAACACCATCATCCTCTTTTTCCGTGATCGTCCCGCCGTGCGCTTTTCCATGGGTGCCACGCCGGTCGTCCGCAAGCGCATTCTGCCAGTTAAGCCGCCCGCCAACGCGGCTATCGGCCAGACCGCGCTGACCTGCCGCTGGCAGCGCAGCCCGGCCAACGGGCATCTCGAATGCCGCTGGACGCGCGAGAAAAACACCGTTTCCGAAGAGGGCGTCAGTCGAAGCGTCAGACTGCTTCTCGCCGCCTGACCTTTCGGTACGCATCAGAAATTCCTTCTTCCTGATCGCCAGGAGGATGCGCCCGCCGCGAACGACCATGTTCGCGGCGCGGACTTTCGCGCGTCCATTCGACCTTACTCCGCAGCATCAGGAATTTGAGGGATCATCATGGTCTTCCTGCCTCACAATCGCGCGTCGCTGAGCGACGCCACCCGGCTGGCACGCAACCGCATCGTGCCAAACATCCACGACATCGTCGCGCTGTCGATCATGGCGGCACTGCTGGTGCTTCTCGCCCATGGCGCAGCCGCTATGCGTGGATCGGCCGAACTGCTCACCACCCAGCCGGTGACGCTCGACCCGGCCAACCTGCCGGAATATGCGCTGCGCACCACGCTGCGCATGTTCGCGGCCATCATCGCCTCACTGGTCTTCACCTTCGTCGTCGCCACGCTCGCCGCCAAGAGCCGCCGCGCCGAAAAGGTGATCATCCCGGCGCTCGACATATTGCAGTCGGTGCCGGTGCTGGGCTTCCTCACCTTCACCGTAACCTTCTTCATGGGCCTGTTTCCCGGCAGCCAGATGGGCGCGGAATGCGCGTCGATCTTCGCCATCTTCACCAGCCAGGCCTGGAACATGACGTTTTCCTTCTACCAGTCGCTGCGCACGGTGCCGCACGATCTCGACGAGGTCAGCCGCGGCTTCGGCCTTTCGGCATGGCAGCGCTTCTGGCGGCTGGAGGCACCTTTCGCGGCCCCCGGGCTGATCTGGAACACGATGATGTCGATGTCGGGCGGCTGGTTCTTCGTGGTCGCCTCGGAGGCGATAACCGTCGGCAACACTACGGTGGAACTGCCGGGCATCGGCTCGTGGCTGGCGCTGGCAATCGACAGCCGAGATTTCGTTGCCGTCGGCTGGGCCGTGCTGGCGATGGGCATACTGATCCTGATCTACGACCAGCTGCTGTTCCGGCCGGTCGTCGCCTGGGCCGACAAGTTTCGCTCCGAGCAGACCGCCAGCCAGCAAAAGCCGCGCTCCTGGGTCTACGACCTCCTGCGCCGGACGCGCCTCGTCAAGTCGCTCGGCGCACCCCTGGCATGGGTTTGGCAGCGGCTGATGCTGGTGCGTCTGAGCCGCCCGCGTCTCAAGGCACAAACCGCCGAATCGCAAAAGCTTAGCCGGCTCGGCGACAGGCTGTGGCTTGCCCTCATTGCCGTGCTGGCTACGGCGGGCGCCATCTTCACCGCACACTATATTCATAGCGAGCTGGGCTGGGACGACGTTGCGCAGGCCTTCGGCGGCGGGTTCGCTACACTGCTGCGGGTGATCGTGCTGATCGCCCTCGCCAGTGTGATCTGGGTGCCGATCGGCGTATGGATCGGGCTTCGGCCGAAGGTCGCGGAACGGGTGCAGCCGCTGGCGCAGTTTCTCGCCGCGTTTCCGGCGAATGTGCTGTTTCCATTCGCAGTGCTCGCCATCGTCGCCACCGGCGCCAGCCCCAACATCTGGCTGTCGCCGCTGATGATCCTGGGTACGCAATGGTACATCCTCTTCAACGTCATTGCCGGCGCCAGCGCCTTCCCGTCCGACCTCAAGGAGGTTGCCTCGGTGTTCAAGCTGCGCTCGTGGAGCTGGTGGCGAAACGTGATGCTGCCGGGGATTTTTCCCTATTACGTCACTGGCGCACTGACGGCTTCGGGCGGTTCCTGGAACGCCTCCATCGTTGCCGAGCTGGCGAGTTGGGGCAACACGAAGCTCGAGGCCTACGGCCTCGGCTCCTACATCGCCAAGGCGACGGAAGCGGGCGATTTTCCTCGCGTCGTGCTCGGCATCGCCGTGATGTCGCTCTTCGTCACCCTGTTCAACCGCCTGCTGTGGCGCCCGCTCTACGTTTTCGCCGAGCGCCGTCTGCGCCTTGACTGAATCCATTCCAATTCGGGAGACCGATCATGAACAACCTTGCAATCACCACCAACGAAACCGCCCTCATCGACGTCAAGGGCGTGTGCCAGACCTATGACAATGGCGGCGCGGATCGCCTCGTCGTGCTCGACGATGTCGCACTGACCTTGCGGCCGTCGGAAATAGTCGGCCTGCTCGGCCGCTCCGGCTCGGGCAAGTCGACGCTGCTGCGCTCGATCGCCGGGCTGATCAAGCCGACCGGAGGCACCATCACCTTCGAGGGTGTGCCCGTCACCGGCACACCCGACGGCGTTGCCATGGTGTTCCAGAGTTTTGCGCTGTTTCCCTGGCTGACCGTGCTGCAGAATGTCGAGCTTGGGCTCGAGGCGCGTGGCGTGGCACCGGCCGAGCGGCGCAAGCGCGCGCTGGAGGCCATCGATCTTATCGGCCTCGACGGCTTCGAAAGCGCCTATCCGAAGGAGCTTTCGGGCGGCATGCGCCAGCGTGTCGGGCTTGCCCGCGCGCTGGTCGTGCATCCGAAGGTGCTGCTGATGGACGAGCCGTTTTCGGCGCTCGACGTGCTGACGGCGGAGACGCTGCGCACCGACCTGCTCGACCTGTGGTCGGAAGGCCGCATGCCGATCGAGTCGATCCTGATGGTGACGCACAATATCGAGGAGGCCGTGCTCATGTGCGACCGCGTGCTGATCTTCTCGTCCAATCCTGGCCGCGTGGCAGCCGAAATCCGCATCGACCTGCCACAGCCGCGCGACCGACTCGATCCGGCATTCCGGGCGCTGGTGGACGACATCTACGCCCGCATGACTGCGCGCAAGGGCGTGGCCGAACCGGCGCGCGGCGGCATCTTCCCCGGCACCGGGATAGCAATGGTGCTGCCACGCGTTTCGACCAACCTGCTCGCCGGCCTGATGGAAGCAATCGCCGCCGAGCCCTATCGCGGACAGGCCGACCTGCCGCCGCTGGCAGCCAGCCTGCAGCTTGAGATCGACGACCTGTTTCCGATCGCCGAGACGCTGCAATTGCTGCACTTCGCCGAACTGGCCGAAGGCGACATCCGCCTGAAGCCGGCAGGCAAGCGCTTTGCCGACGGCGACGTCGATGAGCGCAAGCGGCTGTTTGCGATGCAGCTGGCGACGCATGTGCCGCTGGCAGCACATATCCGCCGGGTACTGGACGAGCGGTCAGGTCATGTGGCCCCTGCGCGCCGTTTCCGCGACGAGCTGGAGGACCATATGTCGGAGGAAAACGCCGAGCAGACCGTGCGGGCGGTGACGAGCTGGGCGCGTTATGCCGAGCTGTTCGCCTATGACGAGGCGTCCGACATGTTCACGCTGGAGAACCCGGCCTGACAAGACAAGCGCGCGGCTGCATGGGTCGCGCGCTCGCGGTTAGTCTAACACTTTGAATCCATGCACATCCTTCCCGTGTTTCGGCTTATGCGCTAGGCTCTTGCTCGCCGGCATGCGAGCCGTGCAAGGAAGCCACGATCCGGGAAGCGGCGCATGCAGGCGGACGGCGATATCCGAACCGGGTCGAGCTGGAAGTCCTGGCTTCCATTCCGCTCGATGCAAGGCTGGAGCCCGAAATATCTCGGCGGCGATGTCACTGCCGGACTGACGCTGGCCGCGATCGCCATACCCGAACAGATGGCGACTGCGCGTCTCGGCGATTTTTCACCGGAGATCGGTTTCTTCGCCTTCATGGCAGGTTCGCTGGCCTTCGCGCTGTTCGGCGCAAGCCGCTTTCTCTCGTCGGGCTCGGATTCGACGATCACGCCGATCTTTGCCGGTGGGCTAGCGCTGATCGCCACATCCGGCTCGCCGCAATATGCGGTTTACGCTGCCATGCTGGCGCTGATGGTGGGCGCGATCGTAACGGCCGGCGGCCTGCTCAAGATGGGCTGGATCGCCGATCTCCTGTCGGTGCCGGTGACCGCCGGCTTCCTTGCCGGCATCGCCATCCACATCGTCATCTCGCAATTGCCGGCGCTGCTCGGCCTGCCGGGCGGCAGCGGCAGCGTATTCGATCGTGTCAGCGCCATCGCTGCCGACTGGGACATGATCAATCCCTACAGCATCGCCCTGGGAATAGGCGTCTTCCTGATCGTCTTCTTCTCGGAGCGGATCAGCGCGCGCATACCCGGCGCATTGATCGCGCTTGCGCTGGCAACGCTGGCGGTGACGCTGTTCGGCCTGACCGGCCGCGGCGTTCATGTGCTTGGGGTGCTGCCGGAGGGGCTGCCAAAATTGTCGGTGCCCGCGGTGGGGCTTGAGGATCTGCGCACGCTGGTGCCGATGGCGCTGCTGATCGCGATGATCGTGATGGTGCAGACCGCGGCGACGACGCGCTCTTTTGCCGGTCAGGACGGCAGCGGCCCCGACGTCAACCGCGATTTCGTCGGCGTCGGCGCCGGCAGCCTGCTTGCCGGGTTGATCGGTGCATTCCCGGTGAATGCCAGCCCGCCACGCACGGCCATCGTGTCAGAGACCGGCGGCCGCTCGCAGATCAGCGGGCTGCTGGCCGTGGCGATCGTGCTGATGCTGGTGCTGTTCGGCGGCGGACTTCTGGCGAATGTGCCAGACGCCGCACTTGCCGGCATCCTGCTCTTCGTCGCCCAGCGCATCCTGCGCTGGCAGACCTTTGCCGGTACCTTCCCGCAGGCGCCGATCGAATTCCTGCTGATTGCCATCACCGCCATTGCCATCGTCGCACTGCCGATCGAGATCGGCGTGGCCATCGGCATCGGCCTTTCGCTGCTGCACGGCATCTGGAGCACCACGCAGGCACGTGCGATCGAGTTCGAGAATGTTCCGGGCACGTCGATCTGGTGGCCGCCGAGTTCCGGCTCGAAGGGCGAGCGGGTTCCGGGTGTACTGGTCGCTGCCTTCCAGGCGCCGCTTTCCTTCGTCAATGCCGATCAGTTCGGCCGCGGTTTTCGCGCCATGATCGATGCCCGCGCTGGCAGCGTGAAGCATGTGATATTCGAGGCGAGCAGCGTCATCGATATCGATTACACCGCCGCACAGGCGCTTTCGGGCCTGATCGCATATTGCCGCAATCGGGGCATTACCTTCTGCATCGCCCGCATGGAATCGGTGCGGGCGCAGGCAGCACTTGCCCGGTTCGGGATCGCCGGCGAGCTTGGCCCGAACATGATCTTCCACAGCGTCGACAACGCCATCGACGCGCTGACACGGCAAGGAACGCCTAAGCCCGTGGTGAACACGACTGGATAGAGAGGCAACATGATGGCCGACGACGTAAAACCCAATCTGAAACCGGTCCCGATCGAGGTGTTGCGGCCGACACAGATGACCGTGGGCTTGCGCGAAGTGGCGTTCAAACGCCACGAACTGCGCGCGTTGCCGAACAGCAAGAAGGGCAAATTCCTCGGCCATCATTTTATCCCTGCCGTTCTCGGGCCTAAGGGATTTTACCATATCGTCGATCACCACCATCTTGCCCGCGCCTTGCAGGAAGAGGGCATCAGGGAAGTCTTCGTGACGGTGATTTCCGATCTTTCCGCGCTCGACAAGGAGGCGTTCCTGATCGTGCTCGACAATCGTTCCTGGATGCATCCCTTCGACAAGTCTGGTGCGCGCAGGACTTATGCCGACATCCCGAAGACGGTCAGTGGCTTGACGGACGATCCGTTCCGCAGCCTCGCCGGCGACGTGCTGCGGAACGGCGGCTATGCCAAGAGCATCGTTCCGTTCAGCGAGTTTCTCTGGGCCGATTTCTTCCGCCGTCGCTTCGACGCCGCGCGTCTGGACGACGATTTCGACAAGATCGCCAGGCAGGCGCTTAAGCTCGCAAAGACCAGGGAAGCGAACTATCTGCCGGGCTGGTGCGGCCCCAACTAAATCTTGAGGCGCCGCACGAGAAAGTCGAGAAACGCGCGGACGCGGGCCGGCAGATGACCGCCCTGCCCGAGGAACACGGCATGCACCGGCTCGATGTCGCCGGGGTTGCAGTCTTCCAGCACCGGCACCAGCCGGCCCGCCGCCACCTCGGCGCGCGCATGATAATCGGAAAGGCGCGCAAGTCCGAGCCCTTCAAGCGTCAGCTGCATCAGCGCATCGCCGTCGCTGATCTGCATGTTGCCGGAAACCGGAACGCGGATTTCCGTGCCATCCTCCATGAGGGGCCAGCCGTCGAGATAGCGTGCGAAAGAGAAGCCGAGGAGATTGTGCCCGGCGAGATCGGCCGGTGTGCGTGGCGTGCCGCGACGGGCGAGATAATCCGGGCTCGCTACGATCACCATGCGCGATCCTCCCAGTTTGCGCGCGATCAGCTGCGAGTTCTTGAGCTCCCCGCTGCGGATGGCGACGTCGGTGCGTTCCTCCATGAGGTCGACGACCGTGTCGGTGAGTGCGATATCGAGCGTGACGGCCGGGTTCTCGGCGAGAAAGTCCGGGAGCAGCGGCAGCAAATAGTGCCGGCCCAGCGCGAAATTGGTGTTGACGCGAAGGCGGCCAGCTGGAATCTCGTTTGCCGAGGCGCATCGCTCGGCCTCGTCTAGATCGGCGAGCAGGCGCACGCTGCGCTCGTAGAAAACGCCGCCTTCCGGTGTGAGCTGGAGACGCCGCGTCGAGCGGTTGACCAGCCGCGTGCCGAGCCGCGCCTCAAGCCGCGCCACCAGCTTGCTGACCGCCGACGGCGTCATGCGGAAAGCGCGGGCGGCGGCCGAAAATCCGCCGAGTTCGACGACCCTGACGAAGACTTCCATCTCGCCCGAGCGGTTGACATCCAGTCGTGCCATGGTGACTTCAATTCATAAATGATTTTCCCAAAAGCATTCTACCTCACAGGTGGATCGAGGTCCATATAGGGTCGATCTTTCACCCGCGCTGACAAGGAATTCGACCATGCCCAGGGCGCTTTACGCATTGACCGTTGGGGCCTTCGGCATCGGCTCCACGGAATTCGTCATCATGGGACTGCTGCTGCAAGTGGCGGCGGACCTCAACGTAACCATTGCCGCCGCCGGGTTGCTAATCAGCGGCTACGCGCTCGGCGTTTTCGTCGGCGCACCCATCCTCACCATCCTCACCCTCAGGCTGCCGCGCAAGGCGGTGCTGCTGACGCTGATGGTGATTTTCATCGTCGGTAACGCGGCGAGTGCGCTGGCGCCGGACTACACCTGGCTGATGGTGGCGCGGGTCATCACGGCACTCACCCATGGCACCTTCTTCGGCGTCGGCGCGGTCGTCGCGACCGGCCTGGTGCCGCAGGATCGCAAGGCCTCCGCCATTTCGATCATGTTCACCGGCCTGACGCTTGCGACCCTGCTCGGCGTGCCCTTCGGCGCGTGGCTCGGCCTGCATTTCGGCTGGCGCTCGACCTTCTGGGCGGTCGCTGCCATCGGCGTCATCGGCTTTGCTGCTATCGCCCTGCTGGTGCCCGGCGACAAGGCGACCGACGAGCCGGTGCGGCTGCGTGAGGAATTTGCGGCGGTCGCACGACCGCAGGTGCTGCTCGGCCTGCTTATCACCGTGATTGGCTATGCAGGCGTGTTTGCCGTCTTCACCTATATCCAGCCGCTGCTGACGCAGGTGACCGGCTTTCCCGAAACAGCGGTTTCGCCGATCCTGCTGGTGTTCGGCGGCGGTATGATCGCCGGCAATCTCATCGGCGGACGCCTTGCCGACCGCAAGCTGATGGCGACCTTGCTCGGAACCCTGACCGCGCTGGCGGTGGTGATGGGCCTGATGACCTTCGCGTTCCACAACCAGATCGCGGCGGTGCTGTTCGTCGGCCTGCTCGGTGCTGCCGCCTTCGCCACGGTTGCGCCCTTGCAGCTTCGCGTTCTCCAGAAGGCGGAAGGTGGCGGCCAGACGCTTGCATCGAGCCTCAACATCGCGGCCTTCAATCTCGGCAATGCGATCGGTGCCTGGCTCGGCGGCGTGGTGATCGAGCATGGCCCCGGCCTCGGCGCGGTGACCTGGGTGGCGGCGCTGGTAACGGTCGCGGGTCTTCTGCTCGCCCTGCTCAGCCGGGCACTTGAGCGCAAGCAGGACCGCGTGAGCGCAGCACTGGCGAATGCTGCCTGCTAAATGTGAGAACAGTGCTCGGCGGTTTTACCTGCCGAGCACAAGCGCCCAGTATTTGCGGTCGCTGCCGGCCTCGTCGCGGACATAGGCGAGGCCATAACGGCTGAAACGCGCGTCGAGCATGTTGCGGCGGTGGCCTTGCGAATTCATCCACATGGAAAAGAGCTTGGCCATGTCCATGCCGCCATGGGCGACATTTTCCGCCGCCGCCCCCTCGACGCCATTGTCCTTCATGCGCGCCGAAAAGTCCTTGCCCCAGCCGGTCGTGTGCGTCATGCGACCAGAACGCGCCATATAGCCGGCCTGCTGAAGGGCTGCTTTCTCCAGGCGGGAGTCCGCCACCAGCGTGCCCAGCCCGTTTGCCGAGCGTATCTCGGCGAGATAGCTATAGGCTGAACTGGAGGCGCCGGCGCCCTCGCCCGGAGCGCGCGCCGTCTGGCAGGCGGCAAGAAACAGCAGGGCACACAGGGCTGCGCCCGCGAAAATTCTCGTCTTCATGTTCAATCTGGTCTTCCGTCACGCTTCCGGCAGTCGATATGCCGGCGTGCATCGCGATCCGGCGGAACGGATGTGGCGCGCAATCACGTCAAGAATATGCCGCCGCCCAAGCCGCGGCCGCTATTCTTCCGCGACCGCCGGCTCGGCTTCAGGCTCGCGGACCCGGAACCAGGCGACATAGAGCGCGGGCAGGAAGATCAGCGTGATCAGCGTGCCGACGATGATACCGCCCATCATCGCATAGGCCATCGGGCCCCAGAAGATCTCGCGCGAAATCGGAATGAGCGCGAGGCTGGCGGCGGCAGCCGTCAGCAGGATCGGGCGGGCGCGATGGTCGCTTGCCTCATAGACGGCTTCCCATAGCGGTTTGCCCTCCGCCTTCAACGCATCGATCTGCGTGACCAGAATGACCGAGTTGCGGATCAATATGCCGATCAGCGCCAGCACACCCAATATGGCGACGAACCCAAGCGGCGCGCCGGACGGCACCAGCGCCGCGACGACACCTATCAGGCCGAGTGGTGCTACGCTGACCACGAGAACCATGCTGTTGAAACTCTGGAGCTGAAGCATCAGCAGAGTGAGCATCGTCAGCAGCATCAGCGGCACGACCGCAACGATGGGTGCCTGGCTCTTGCCGCTGTCTTCGACGGTGCCGCCGACCTCTACCTTGTAATCGAGCGGCAGCTTGCCGGAGAATTCGGCAACAGCCGGCGCGAGGCTCGTCACGATCGTCGCCGGCTGGGCGGGACCTACGATGCTGGCCTTCAAGGTAATAGTCGGCTGACGCGAACGCCGCCACACCACCGGCTGCTCAAGCCCGTATTCGAATGTGGCGATGGCGCCGAGCGGGACAGAGCTTCCACTGCCGCTTGGCAGTTGCAAGCCCTGCAACGCCTCTACCGAGTTCCGGTCGACCGCCTGCGCGCGACCCACCACATTCACGAGATAGATGCTGTCGCGTATCTGCGTGACGGTGACACCAGCCACGATGCTGTTGAGGCTCGACGCGATCTGCTCGGAACTGACGCCAAGCTGCCGTGCCTTGTCCTGCAATATGTCGACCTTGATCACGCGCGACGGTTCGTTCCAGTCATAGACGACCGCACCCACCCGCGTGTCCTTGCCCAGCACGTCGGCCAGTTGCAGCGAAAACGCGCGCACTTTTTCGACGTCGGGCCCACTGAGGCGATACTGGATCGGTCGGCCCACCGGCGGCCCGAGTTCAAGGCCCTTCACCAGCACGTCGATGCCCTGGAACTCTTTCTGCGCCTTCTCCACGAGCTTGGCACGGAGGCGCTCGCGCGCCTCGACGCTCTTGGTCAGGATCACCACCTGGCCGAAATAGGGGTTGGGCGGCTGGACGTCATAAGAGAGGATGAAGCGGGCGGCACCGGCGCCGACATAGGATGTCCAGCGCACGATGTCGTCGTCGCCGACGAGGCTCGCCTCCAGCCGGTCCATCTGCACCTGCGTTTCGCGGATCGTGCTGTTCTGGCGCAAGGTCATGTCGACGATGAGCTCGGGGCGGTCCGAGGGCGGGAAGAACTGCTGCTGCACGAAGCGGAAGCCGAGAAGTGCTCCGACAAACAGCACCAGCGTGGCGGCAATCGTTATCCAGCGGTAGCGCATGGCAGCGTGCAGCACCTGGCGGAATTTCTTGCGCACCCAGCCGACATGGTCCTCATGCTTCTTCATGTTCTTGGGCAGGAAGGTCGCGCCGAGCAATGGCGCGAACAGCACCGCGACCACCCAGGAAAGAAGCAGCGAAATGGCGATCACCTCGAACAGCGAGAAGGTGTATTCGCCGGCACTGCTGCTGTTCAGGCCGATCGGGATGAAGCCGGCGACGGTCACCAGCGTGCCGGTCAGCATCGGGAAGGCGATCGACGTCCAGGCATAGCCGGCCGCTTTCTCGCGGGTGTCGCCGGCCTCCAGCCGCGTCACCATGGTTTCGATGGCGATCATCGCGTCGTCGACCAGAAGCCCGAGCGAGATGATGAGCGCGCCCAGCGAAATGCGCTGAAGATTGATGCCGAGATATTCCATGAAGACGAAGGTCATCGCCAGAACCAGCGGGATCGACAGCGAGACGACGATGCCGGCGCGGAAGCCGAGGCTGATGAAGCTGACGGCAAGCACGATGGCAATCGCTTCGAACAGCGCCCGCGTGAAGCCGCCGACCGCTTCCTCGACCACCGCCGGCTGATCCGCCACCAGATGCACGTTGACGCCGATCGGCAATTCCTGCTCGACGCGCGCCATGGTCTCCTTCAGCTTCTCGCCAAAATGGAGAATGTTGGAGCCGTCCTTCATGCCGATCGCCAGGCCGATGGCCGGCTTGCCGCCATAGCGGAACAGCGACTGTGGCGGGTCTTCATAACCGCGGCTGATAGTGGCGACATCGCTCAGGCGGAAGAAGCGGTCGTTGACGCGCAGATTGACGTTGCGCAGGCTTTCCTGGGAGGTGAACTGCCCGCTGACGCGGACGGCGATCCGCTCGGGCCCCGCCTGGATGACGCCGGACGGCGTGATCGCATTCTGGCTCTGCAGCGTGTCGATGACCGCCTGCTGGTCCAGGCCGAGCGCAGCGATGCGCTGGGTCGAGAATTCGAGATAGACGACCTCGTCCTGCGCGCCGAGTATGTCGATCTTGCCCGCTTCGGGAATGGCAAGAACGCGGCGGCGGACCTCTTCCACGTAATCGCGCAGCTGGCGCGGCGTCAGGCCGTCTGTGGTGAAGGCATAGATGTTGCCGAACACATCGCCGAACTGGTCGTTGAAGGCAAAGCCGGCGAAGCCATCCGGGAAATCGCCGCGAATGTCGGCCATCATGTTGCGGACGCGCGTCCAGCTGTCGGTGATGCGCACGCCGCGCACCGATTCGGCCAGATTGACGAATACGGTGGTCTGGCCCGGCGTCGTGACGCTCTTGGTGTAGTCGAGCGTGTCGAGTTCCTCGAGCTTGCGTTCGATGCGTTCGGTGACCTGCGACAGCGTCTCGTCGAGCGAAGCACCCGGCCAGGAAGCGCTGACCGTCATCGTCTTGATGGCGAAGGCCGGATCTTCCTCACGCCCGAGATTGAGATAGGAAAGCACACCCGCCACCAGCGCGATGACCATCAGGTACCAGATCAGCGATCGGTGGCGCAGCGCCCAGTCGGACAGGTTGAAACCGTTCATTCTTCGATACCGCCATCGATGTTCACGCGCTGGCCGTCCTTGAGCTCATGCACGCCGGCCGTCACCACGCGGTCGCCGACGGCGAGACCGCTGTTGATCTCGATGCCATAGCCTGAGAGCGTCTTGCCTGTTTCGACAGGTTTTTCGGACACGGTTTTCGCCGTCTGGTCGACCACCCATACCGAAGATTTGCCGTCCTTTTCGAACACTGCCGAAACCGGCAGAACGATCTGGGTGAAGGGCGCCTCCTTTGGAAAGGCGGTGACGAGCGAGCCGAGACGGAAGGCTTCCGGCGGATTATCGAGAAGAATCTTGACGTGCCGCGTGCGGGTGGCGGCATCGGCCTGCGGCCCGATCTCGCGGATGCGGCCACTGGCGCGGGTGCGCGGATCGACGGCAAGGACGACATCGAACTCGGCGTCCGGGCGCATTCCGGCCGCGATTTCGTTGGGAATATCCACGACCGCTTCACGCACGTCGGTTCGCGCAACGGTGATGACCGCCGTTCCAGCCGAGACGACCTGCCCGACATCGGAATCGACCGCGGTCACCACGCCATCGGTTTCGGCGCGAAGCTCCAGATAGCTCACCCGGTCCTTGGCCTTGTCGAGCTCGGCCTGTGCCTGCCTTACCTGCGCCTGCGCCGTTGCGGTGGCGAGCGTGGCCGAATCGAAATCGGCTTGCGAAATGCTCTTCTCGGCAAGCAGCGTTCGCAGCCGCCCTTCACTCGCCTGCGCATTGGCAAGCTGCGCGGCGGCCACCGTGGCCTGCGATTCGGCGGAACGCGCGGCAAGCATGATCTGCTCGCCGTCGATGGTGGCCAGAAGCTCGCCCTTGGTAACGAGGCTGCCAAGCTCGACGTCGCGCGAGACGATACGGCCGGTGGTCTGGAAGCCGAGGGCGGCCTCATAGCGCGGTTGCACCAGACCGGTGAAGCCGGTCGACTTTATATCCGGCACAGCGGCTATCACCGAGCGCACCGTTCTTGGCACCGGCTCGGCGGATTTTTCTTCGCTGGGCTTGCATCCGGCGGACAGGGCGGCGAGCAGCAGGATCGAAACGACGCCGGCCCGTCTCATTGGGCACCCTCCAGCGACATGTTGACCTTCGCGCCGGCGCGCAGAAGCTGGGCGCCCTCCGTCACGACGAGATCGCCGTCCTTCAACCCGTCGCGGACGATGATCCGGCCGGTTTCGTAGCGGTCCACCGTGATCGGCGCGAGGCTGGCGGTGTTCGACGCAGCATCGACCGTCCAAACGGCAGGCTTTCCGTTGTCGATCATCATAGCCGACCAGGGGATGATGAAAGCTTGAATGCCCGGCACCGGGGCGGTTCCCAGCACCACCTCGCCGAGCGTCATGCGTGCCGGCGTCTGGTCGAGCGCGACCTTGACCTGGACGGTGCCGGTGGTCGGATCGATGGAGGGCGCGACCTCCCTGACATGCCCTGTCGTCTTGACCTCGGGGTCGGAAAGCAATCCGATCTGGATAAGCGGGTCTTCGGGCATGTGGGCTACGACCTGCTCCTGAACCTGGAAGACGGCATCGCGCGGACCATCCACTGCGACGATGAAAACGGTCTGTGTCGCCTGCACCACCTGCCCGACCTCGATGTTGCGGGTGCTGACGATACCAGCCTGCTGGGCTTTCAGCTCCGTGTCGGCAACGCTTTTGCGGGCAATCGAGAGCTGCGCCTTGGCGGTTTCCAGCGTGCCCTTCGCAACGTCGATGGCTTCGGCCGCGTTGTCGTAGGTGCTTTTGGTCGTGAAGCCACCGGCAAGCAGCGATTTCTGCCGCTCGAAGGCGGCGGTGGATTGTGCAAGCTGTGCCTGCGCGGAGTCGACGCTGGCTTCGGCGGAAGCCACGTCGGAATTCTGCTGCTTGGGGTCCAGCCGGGCGAGAAGCGCGCCGGCCTCGACATGGACGCCGACATCGGCAAGGACTTCCGTAACCTGCCCGCCGACCTCGAAGGAAAGCCTGGCTTCGTTGCGGGCGGTGACCTGGCCGGTCAGCGAGAAGCGAGGGCGGTAGTCGACCGTCTCGGCCTTGATCGCCTTCACATTGAGGATGGTTTCAGGCGTGCTCTGCTTCTGTTCGCTGCAGGCTTGCAGCAATATCAGGGCAACGGCCAAGGCGACCGTCGGAAAGAGGCGGCTGCTATCGTCCCCTCGAAGCGCCATGCAAGTGTCCCTCGCAAATGCTGTCGCCGTGCACGCTCTTCCACCCGAAGATGCAAAGCGATGGCTCAAGGTGCCATCATTGTCGGATCAGCGCAACGACGAAAACTGTGCCGGATCAAGGCACTACCATCGAAATTCCTAGCCGGCGAAAAGGTCCTGGCGGGCGGTTTCCTTTCCGGCAGTGTTCCGCCGCAGCGCAACAATTTCCTTCGCATTTGCACAAAACCATGTAAAACCGCGCGCGGGGCGGGAGAGAGTACCCCTAGGGAAGGAGAGGCCGATGAGTGCAACGGCAGAGACAAAAGCGCTGACACCCCCGGATATCGCGGACAGGAAAGGCCGGACACCCATCGTCTGCCTTACAGCCTATACGACGCCTGTGGCGCGCATCGTCGACCGTCATTGCGACGTGGTTCTCGTCGGCGACAGCGTCGGCATGGTCCTGCACGGCCTGCCTTCGACGCTGGGCGTGACGTTGGAGATGATGATCATGCACGGACAGGCCGTGCGGCGCGGCGTCGAGCGCGCGCTGCTGGTGGTGGACATGCCCTTCGGTTCCTATGAGGAAGGCCCGGCGCAGGCATTTCGCAACGCCGCGCGCCTGATGATGGAAACCGGCTGCGCGGCGGTGAAGCTGGAAGGCGGCGAGAGCATGGCCGAGACGATCCACTTCCTGACCGGCCGTGGCATTCCGGTCATGGCCCATGTCGGGCTGACGCCGCAGGCCGTCAACACATTCGGTGGCTACAAGGTGCAAGGCCGTGGCGAGGCCGGCGAGCGGATCCTTCGCGATGCGGTCGCCGTTGCAGAGGCCGGCGCGTTTTCGGTGGTGCTGGAAAAGGTCGTGGAACCGCTCGCCCGCTCGATCACGCAGAAGATCGCCATCCCCACCATCGGCATCGGCGCGTCCACCGCCTGCGACGGGCAGATCCTCGTCGTCGACGACGTGCTCGGGCAGTTCGCGGATTTCCGACCGAAATTCGTCAAGCGCTACGCCGAACTCGGCCGCGATGCCGAGACCGCGATTGCAGCCTATGCCGCCGATGTGCGCGAGCATCGCTTTCCAGCCAGCGAACATGTTTTCGGCGACAATCCGAAGGCGATCCAGGGCGGGGCCGCCGCATGAGCGTGCCGATCGTCAGAACGCTTGCCGAACTCCGCTCCACCGTTGCCGAATGGCGGCGCGAAGGTTTGAAAGTCGGCGTCGTGCCAACCATGGGGGCGCTGCATGAAGGGCATCTGAGCCTGGTGCGCACTGCCCTGGAGCAGGCAGACCGCGTTATCGTCACGCTGTTCGTCAATCCCAAGCAGTTCAACAATCCCGCCGACCTCGCCGCCTATCCGCGCACCGAGAAGGAAGACGCAGCCAAGCTTTCGCCGGTCGGCGCGCATATGCTCTATGTGCCGGATGCCTCAGAAATCTACCCGCAGGGCTTCTCGACGACCGTCTCGGTAAGCGGCGTCAGCGAGGGGCTGTGCGGGGCGCATCGGCCCGGACATTTCGATGGTGTCGCCACCGTCGTCGCCAAGCTCTTCCTCCAGACCGGGGCCGACATGGCTTTCTTCGGCGAGAAGGATTTCCAGCAATTGCATGTCGTTAAGCGCATGGCGCGCGATCTCGACATCCCGATCACGGTCGTGCCTTGCCCGACCGTGCGCGAGGCCGACGGGCTGGCGCTCTCCTCGCGCAATGTGCGGCTCTCGCCGCAAGATCGCGCAATCGCGCCGAGACTGGCCCAGGCATTGTTCGCAGCGGCGGAAAAGCTGCGTGACGGCAGGCTTGCGAAGCCGGTGCTGGATCACGCGATTACGTCCATTCAGGCGGCCGGTTTCAGCGAGGTCGAGTATCTCGAACTTCGAGCCGAGGACGATCTGCAGCCGATGGACAGTCTCGACCGTCCGGCGCGGCTGCTTGTCGCCGCTTTCCTCGGTGGCGTACGTCTGATCGACAATATCCCTGCTCAACCGAGCTAGACAAAGCAGAGGATCGCCCGGCGAACTCCCTACACCAAAGAGATGCGTCACCTACCCGCAGGCAAAGGAATATTCTTCCCGTGTGGCTTGAACATCATGGGGGTTTATCATGCATGGCATTCGATCAACCGTCTGCGCGGCAGCACTCTGTCTTATGGCAATATCTCCAGCATCTGCTCTGACGATCGACCTCGGCATCATTAAGATCGATCTCGGCGGTGGCGGCTATGGCGGCGGCGGCGGTGGCGGCGGCGGAACGAGCTACGGCGTACCTGGTCCGCTTGCCGGCGTCGGCCTGCCGGTTCTGGCCGCATTCGGCGGCTATGTCTGGCTGAAGAAGCGCAACCGTCGCGGCAAAGACGGCAAGAGCCAGGAGTAATCCGGCTCTCAAGCGCCCTGGTGAGGCCGAATTACATCGAACGGATGCCTCACCTACCCGCCGTCAAAGGCATAATCTTCTGTTCAAACCAATTTGACAGGAGGTAGCCATGTCTGGCTTCCGATCATTCCTTTTCGTGGCCATCCTCGGGCTGATGACAGCAGCGCCGGCACTTGCCGAGCAGCCGCCTGATCGCGGCCCCACACCTGGCCTGGGTTGGGGACCTGGAGGCTCGAAAGGTTATGCCGTGCCGGGACCGTTGGCCGGCGCAGGATTGCCGATCGTCGTGGCTGTCGGCGGACTTGTCTGGCTGAGAAAGCGTAATCGCAAGAACAAAGAATAGCTTGATCCGAGCCGAAGATGCGAGGTGGTGGGCAGGTGGCAAGATCCAGTTCCGGCGTGGCAGGGGGCGAAGACCATCACGCGCCATTGCTTCGGCCGGCCGCTCTTCCGTGGCTCGGAACCATTGCCCTGACACGGCAGTCTTTCTTTGCCGGCTTGGTGGCTGTCGGCTTCGCAAACGGCATCAGTGAAAAAGTCTACAGGTCCGTGACCGACAGTGGGTTTGCCGCCGCCATATTCAACACCTTCGAGATCAGCATCATTCTCTGGGGCGCCTGTTTCGCTGCCCTGGCGATGCTTCTGCGACCATCCGCCGAGCAGGTTTTTCGGCGGGGCGATGTGCTGGTGAGTTTCCTCGCCGGCCTTGCGTTCCTTGCACCTGTGCCTGCCCTGAGCTGGCTCGGCATCGGCCTGATCGCCGTTCACCTTCGGCGCACGGCCAACGACGAGACAACCAGGCGCGCCGCGGCGATCGTCTTTGCGCTGACCATTCCGTTGTTCTGGACGCGCCTTGCCTTTGCGGCATTCAGCGGGACGATCCTGCATATCGACGCCAGGCTTGTCGGCTGGATGATTGGAACGGTGCCGGTCGCCAATGTCGTGCCGCTTGCCGACGGTTCCGGGTCGCTGTTCATCGCACCGGCCTGCTCTTCGCTGGCGAACCTTTCGCTCGTCTTCGTCAGTGCGGCGGTCTTCGTCAACCTGCGCAGCGGGCGCTGGACCTTGCCCGCGATCGGCTGGACCGCTGCGAGTGCCGCCGCCGTCGTCGCGATCAACATCACGCGTATCAGCCTGATCGGGCTTTACCCCTGGGAGTACGAGCTTCTGCACGGGCCGATCGGCGCAAGCGTAGCCGGCTGGCTCACCTTCGGTGTGATTGCCTTCATCGGCTACAACAGGATCGGTTTCGATGCGCCCGTCACTCGCTAGCCTCGCCCTGGGATTGCTGCTCTGCGCCACCCTTGCGGGCAAGGTAGCGAGCCTCGCGCGGACGCCGGATGTCGCTTCCGATGAAGGTGCAGCGGCCGTCGCGCTGATGAACCAGCGCGGCCTTGCGGTTCAGCCTTTCAATCCGGTCGGTGCTCCTGCCTGGATCGTGGGAACCCTCGATGATTGCCGCGTGCGCATCGCCGAGGTCGCACCGGAGGGTTGGTCGCGCGCCATCGTCGCCCAGCAGGCCACCAACGAGCGGCTGCTTTATGCCTTCGACGGCCGCTTCTACGACCAGCAGCCGGTGACGAGCACGTGGATCGAAAACTATCGCCGCCGGCTCGCCCGCTATATCGGCTTTGACGAGCCAGCCCTGCGCTTGTTCGCCGTGACCGTCGCGCCGGCCTGCCCCGCGGACATCGTGCGCCCGGAAGATGCCATAGCGCTGACGCAGTGAGCGCCAGCGCTGCTTGGGCTCACGACATAATGAGGCCGCCATCCACATTGATGGTCTGGCCGGTGATGTAGGCAGCGTCGTTGCTAGCGAGAAACGCAACCAGCCCGGAAACGTCAGCGCCGCTGCCGGCGCGGCCCATGGGAATGCCTTTCACCCACTCGGCCATCAGTTCGCCCGGCTTGTAATCTCCAAGCAGCTTGCCCCAGGCGTTGTCGTTGTAGGCCCACATGTCCGTGTCGATGATGCCGGGGCAGATCGCGTTGACGGTGATGTTTTCCTTGGCGACTTCCTTGGCAAGGCTCTGGGTGATGCCGACGACGCCGAACTTCGACGCGGCGTAATGCGGCGTATAGATGAAACCCTGGCGCGCCTGACCGGAGGCCGTGTTGATCAGCCGCCCGCCTTCGCCATGCTTGCGAAAGCGCGCGATGGCTTCCTGGCAGCACAGGAACACGCCCTTGGTGTTGACGGCCAGAACCTTGTCCCACTCGGCCTCAGTCATGTCCTCGATTTTCGCAATGGTGATGACACCGGCATTCTGGATCGAGATATCGACGCGGCCGAATTCGCGCTCGGCAAGATCGTATAGCGCTGCAACGGCCTTGCTGTCGGTCACGTCCATGATTTGGGAGACCACCTTGGCGCCGTCCTTGCGCAATGCGTCGGCGACCTGCTCGACACGCGCGTCGATGGCACTGACGACGATGGCCGCACCTTCATCGGCGAAACGCTTCGCCATGGCAGCACCAATGCCGCCGCTCGCGCCTGTTACGACGACGGTCTTTCCTTCAAAGCGCTTCTGCACTTGCTTCTCCCTTACCAGCATACAAAGCCGCCATCGACGATGAGGTCGATGCCGGTGACAAACGAGGATGCGCGGCTCGCCAGGAACACCGCCGGGCCGACCATCTCGTCGACGCTGGCCATGCGCCCCATCGGCGTATCGCGCTCGAAAATCTTGACCTGATCGGCCACTTCCGGCCGGCGGTTCATCGGCGTCAGCGTGTAACCGGGGCTGATGACATTGACCCGGAGGCCGCGATCGGCCCACTCCATCGCCAGGCTCTTCGACATGTGGATGACGGCTGCCTTGGACGAATTGTAATGCGCCTGGGTGAGGCCGCGATTGACGATGGAGCCGGACATCGAGGCGATGTTGATGATCGATCCCTTGCGGCGCGGCAGCATCACGCGAGCCTGCGCCTGGCAGGACAGAAACACGCCGTTGACATTGACCTCATAGAGCTTCTGCCACTGCTCCAGCGGCAGCGTCTCGGCAGGCGCGGCATTGGCGATGCCAGCATTGTTGACGGCAATCGTCAGCGCTCCGAGTTCCTTTTCGACGCGTTCAACCGCCGAAACCAGATCGGCTTCCGAGGTCACCGTCCCGTTGAGCACCAGCGCCTTGCGGCCGAGTGCTGCGATGCTGTTCGCCGTCTCGTCGAGACCGCCTTTGGAAGCATGGCCGAAACAGGCGACATCCGCGCCAGCCTCGGCAAGGCCGATGGCGATGCGCTGGCCGATGCCGCTGCCCGCACCGGTGACGAAGGCGATTTCGCCGCTCAGATCGAAGAGTTCCACGGTTGTGTCTCCATCCCTCGAAAGACTGCCTGCCCGAATGAGCGGGCGCCAGCACTTGGCGCTGGCGCCCGGCGCGGTCGGGTGCTTGGGAGGCTTACCCTGTTGCGCTATGTCCGCACCGCGCTGGTCTAGCTCGTCGCCAGTTCCATCACCGCCACATTGTTCGCTTCCGCCCTCGGCAGGATACCACGCTGGCGGCCCCGGCTCAGCACCATGACGCGATGCGACAGGCCGAGCACTTCCTCAAGATCCGAGCTGACCACAACGACCGCCATGCCGGAACGCGCGAGGTCGGCGATGACATCGTAGATCGCAGCGCGCGCGCCGACATCGATACCGCGCGTCGGCTCGTCTAGGATGAAGATCTTCGGCGGCCGCGCGATCCATTTGGCGATCACCACCTTTTGCTGGTTGCCGCCGGAGAGCTTGCGCACAGCCTGACCCGGCTGGCCCTTGACGCCGAGCTTGCGGATGCCCGTCTCGGCGAATTTCTGTACCGCCTTCGGAAACACCCAGCCGCCCGGTGCGACATGGTCGAAATTGCCGAGCGCCAGATTCTCGCCGATGGTCTGGTCAAGCACGACGCCCTGCCCCTTGCGGTCTTCCGGGACCAGCACGACGCCCGCCTTGATGGCGGCGGCCGGACCATCGAGATGCACCGGCTTGCCGGCAACGGTGACCTTACCGCTGGAGATCGGGTCAGCACCTGCGATGGCGCGGACGAGTTCGGTGCGGCCGGCGCCAATCAGGCCGGCAATGCCGAGGATTTCACCGGCGCGCACGGAGAAGCTGACATCGTTGAAAGTGCGGTCGGGCGAGGAAAGGTTATCGACCTCGAGCAGCACTTCGGGGCGCGGCTCGTCGAGTGTCGGGAACATGCGGTCGACACTGCGGCCGACCATCTGCTCGACGACCGTGCGGATGGGTATATCGCCCTGGTCATGGCGCGCGACCACCCGCCCGTCGCGCATCACCACAATGCGGTCGGCGATCTGCACGATCTCCTCGAGGCGGTGGCTGATATAGATGAAGCCCATGCCCTCGGCCTTGAGCTTGCGGATCTGCTCGAACAGAAGTGCCGTCTCGTCACCGCCAAGGGCAGCCGTCGGCTCATCGAAGATCAGGAGCTTGGCATCAAGCGTCAGCGCCTTGGCGATCTCGACCTGCTGCTGGGCGGCGACGCGGAGGTCGCGAACCTTGGTATCGGGGGAAACGTTGAGGCCGAGCCGCCTGAGCTGAGCGGAGGCGCGTTCGTTCATCCTGGCGCGGTCGATGGCGCCGCCGCGCGTCAGCATGCGCCCGACGAAGACATTCTCAGCAACCGAAAGATCGGGAAGAAGCTTCAGTTCCTGATGGATCATGCCGATGCCGGCATCGATCGCCTGTGCCGGACTGGCAGGGGAATAGGGCTTCCCCTGCCAGGTGATCGCGCCGCGGTCTGCGTGAAGCGATCCGGCGATGATGTTGGAAACGGTCGACTTGCCGGCGCCGTTCTCACCGAGCAGCGCCACGACCTCGCCTGGCCTGACGTCGAAGCTCGCTTCGGTCAGCACCTGGATCGGCCCGAAACTCTTGCACAGGCCGCGCACGGAAAGCCCCTGATGGGAGCCTTCCTGAGGCAAGGTTGTCATCGACATCGTTTCGCCCGACACAGCTTACGGATGCTTCTCGATGAACTGCGCGACATTGTCCTTGGTGGTCAAAGTCGCGTCCTGAAGCTGCTCCGGCTCGACCTTCTCGCCGGCGACCAGCTTGATCGCCGAATCGACGGCCAGACGGCCCATGCCTTGTGTCTGCTGCGTGGCGGTGACGTCGAAGACGCCGTCCTTCAGCGCCTTGAGTGCTGCCACGTCGCCGTCGAAGCCGGCAATCCAGACCTTGTGCCCGAGATTGGCGACCTTGACCGCCTGTGCCGCGCCCAGCGCGAGCGCATCGGCCTGGCCGACGACGATCGAGACGTTCGGATGGGACTGCAGCAGGTCCTGTGTCAGCTTGAAGCCTTCGTCCTGATGCCAGCCTTCGCTCCAGAGTTCGCCGACGACCTTGATGTCGGGATAGCCTGCGAGGGCTTCGCCGCAGCCCTTGGAACGGTCGACTTCAGGCGTCGTGCCCTTCTGGCCATGGATGATGATCAGCTCGCCCTTGCCGCCGGCCTGCTTGGCGATGTAGTCGCAGACGCTCTTGGCGGAGGCAACGCTGTTGGTGGCGATGAAGGTGTCGCCCGGCGCGCCGTCGGCATTGCGGTCGACATTGATGACGGGAATGCCGGCAGCCTTGGCCGTCTTGGTCGGCACGGTCGCGGCAGTGGCACCGGCCGGAATGTAGATCAGCGCATCGATGTTCTGCGTGATCAGGTCCTGCACCTGGCTGACCTGTGTCGCGGAATCGCCCTTGGCGTCGACGGTGACGACCTCCAGGCCCTTCTCCTTGGCGTAGGCTTCGACCGACTGCTTGATCTGGTTGAAGAAGTCGGCCTGCAGATTGGCGACGGCAAGGCCGAGCTTCTTGGCTTCGGCGGCCGAGGCCCCGTTGGCAAGACCGAGCAGCGGAACGATGGCCGCGGCAGCAAGCAGGAATGAACGTTTCGTCAGCATGTATTTCTCCTCCGTTGAACTGATGAAATTCGAGTGTCAGTAAAGTCCGTTCCGACCGGGCGAACCCAGCCGGAATTATTTGGCCCGGCGCCTCCAGGTGTCGGCCGCAACGGCCAGGGCAATGACCACGCCGATGACGATCTGCTGGATGAAGGGCGACACGCCGAGCAAATTGAGCCCATTGCGCAGCACGCCGATGATGAGGACGCCGATGGCCGTTCCGCCGATCGAGCCAACGCCGCCGCTGAGGCTGGCGCCCCCGATGACGACGGCTGCGATGGTGTCGAGCTCATAGCCGAAGCCGGAACTTGGCTGCACCGAATCGAGCCGTGCGGCAAGCACCACGCCGGCAAGAGCTGCCAGCACGCCGCAGACGGCATAGACCCAGTTGGTCAGCCGGTTGACCGGAATGCCGGACAGCCGCGCCACTTCCGGGCTGCCGCCGATCGCATAGAGATTGCGGCCGGTGGCGCGGTAATTGAGGAAGATCGCGAAGATCACACCGAGCACGATCATGACGCCAACCGTCACCGAGATGAAGCCGAAATGGCGAACGATCGACAGGTTGGTGAACCAGTCGGGGAAACCGACGATCTGCGAGCCGTCGGTGATGATGTTGGCGAGGCCGCGCGCCACCGACATCATGGCCAGCGTGGCGATGAAAGGCGGCAGCTTGGCCACCGTCACCAGCAGGCCGGAAACCAACCCGCAAAGCCCGCCGACGAGCAAGGCCGCGGCAACGCCGGCCAGGATCGGCAGGCCGAGATAATCGGGGTTCACGACGTAGCCGAGGACCATGGCGCCAAGCGCCAGGATGGAGCCGACCGACAGATCGATACCGCCGATCAGGATCACCAGCGTCATGCCGATCGCCATGATGCCGAGAACGGTGATCTGGTCGAGCACGTTCAGGATGTTGCGGACGGTCAGGAAGGTATCGGTGGAAACCGACAGCACCAGGCACAGGAGAATGAGGCCGATAAGCGGACCCTTGGCGCCGGCGAAAAGCGTCGCGAACAGCGGCTTCAGGCCACCTGCACGCGGCTCTCCTGCCGAGACGGAAAGATCGGCGCTGCCGGGTTTGGAACTCATCGGCACACCGTCCCTGCGCAATGCGCGGACGCCAGCCGAAATGACGTGCGTTCAAAAGCCAAGTTACACCTCCCTAGGATGAACATTTTAACTTTGCTTTGTAATTTTGTTCAAAGTAACTTCCGACTGAACGAATTGTCAAGAGGGAGCGTGGAAAGCGGCTAATGAAAGACATGGCTTACAGAACGCTCCCGATAATGGGGTTTCGTGACACGCGAAAACTGGCATTATGAACGGTATCGGGTTCGGACGTATCCGGCAGGGAAGGAACAGGCGCACGATGACCAATGCAGACAATGACAGCGCCGCGCGCTTTCCCGACGCTGAGCTCAAGGCGCGCGCGGCCTGGCATTACTATGTCGAGGGCCTGACCCAGGAGAAGATATCCGAACTGCTCGGAATCGGGCGCATCAAGGTGCACCGCATCCTGGCCGCCGCCCGCGAGGAAGGCGTGGTCCAGTTCCGCATCAGCGACACCGTGGTCGATTGCGTGGTGCTGGAGCAGAAGCTGAAAGAGCGTTTCGGCCTCGGCCAGGCAATCGTGGTTCCGGCAGCGGCCGACAGCCGCAACAGCCCGATGATGATCGGCCATGCCGCAGCCGCCTATATCGGCGACAATGTGAATGCCGGCGATGTCATCGCGCTGGGCTGGGGGCGAACGCTGAAATTCGCCATCAACCAGCTGCCGCACCGCCAGATCAGCAGGACGACGGTCGTTTCCATGCTCGGGGGCCTGACGCATGCGCAGCCGCTGAACCCGACCGAAAGTGCGTGGGATTTCGCCGAGAAAATCGGCGCCGAATGCTATCTTCTGCCGGTTCCGGTCTATGCCGACAAGCCGGAACAGCGTGATGCCTTCATGAGCCAGCGCAGCGTTCAGGACGTGGTTTTCCGGGCGCGGCGGGCCAATATCGCACTGCTCAGCGTCGGCTCGTTCTCACTGGACAGCCCGATCGCCAATTATGGCTTCATCAAGCCGAGCGAGCTGGAGGAACTGAAAGCGCTCGGCGCCGTCGGTGATATTCTGTGCCATTTCGTCGACGCCAACGGCAAAACCATTGACCATGACGTCAACCACCGTGTCTGCGCCTTCCCGATGGATGAACTCGCCGATATCCCGAACACCATCCTGGTTTCGGGCGGGCGCGAGAAGGTCGCGGTGATGAACGCGATGCTGGCGCGCACCAAGGTTTCGGTGCTCATCACCGATGAGGAAGCGGCCAAGGGATTGTTAGGCCTTTAGCCGCTCTTCAGAGCATCAAGCCTGGCATGGATGTCTCGCGTCGCGTGATAGAGGTCGCGGTAGATCTCCTTGCGAACTGCGTAGTTCGCCGACAGTTCCGCCACCGGATCGACGCGATTGTCCGGCTGGGCCGTCATGGCCCTGCTTGCTTCCGCAACCGAGGGAAACCAGCCCGCCGCATAGGCCGCAAGCATGCCGGCGCCGAGTGCCGCAGCCTCGTTGACCGGCGAAACCGACAGCGGCCGCTCGAGCACGCTCGCCATGATCTGCATCAGCAGGCGCGAATTGGTGCCGCCGCCGGCCGCGATCATCGATGGCGATTTGTGGCCGATGCTGGTTTCCATGGCTTCCGTGGCAATCGCCTGCTCGAAGCCGATACCCTCCAGAACCGCGCGGAACAGATGCGCCGGCTTGTGATCGAGCGAGAGGCCGACGATGGAACCGCGCGCAGCGCCATCCCAATAGGGGCTCATGACCCCCGCCCAATAGGGCATGACGAGCAGGCCGTCGCTGCCCGCAGCCACATCTTTCGCCAGCACTTCCAGCGCCGGGGCCGACTGCGCACCCGTCGTCCTGACAATCCAGTCGACCAGTTGCATGCCGGAGCGCAGAACGGTTTCGAGCATGAAGCCGGAGCCGGTCGGCGACGCCAGCGTGCGGAAGCCTTCCGACGTCCTGTACTCTCCTGAATAAGCGCCGCTGACGACGCCGGAACCCAGCGAAAGGTAGGTCTTTCCTGCCTCCACCACGCCCATACCGAGGCCCATGGCCTGACCGTCGCCGGCGCCGGCAACGACCGGCAGGCCGGCCTTCAGGCCGGTGAGTTTGGCGACTTCAGGCGTCAGCCCACCGCATACCGTGCCGGGCGCAATGATTTCGGGAAGCTGCTCGAGCTTCAGGCCAGCCGCCTCGACAAGGGTCTGGTGCCAGGTCGATGTTTCGAGCGAGAGCAGGCCTAGCGGATCGGCACTTGGCGTGCTGGTGGCGAGCCTGCCGGTCAGGCGATGCATCAGGAAGCCGTCGACATCAACGATGGCGCGTGCAGCGCGCACCGCTTCCGGCCTGTGTTCGAAAAGCCATGCGATGGCGTAAAGCGCCGGCGTCGGGTCCGGCGGCTTGCCGCTCCATGCCGTGATATTATCGCGGCCGAGTTCTTTCGACAGACGCGCCACCTGCGGGCGGGCGCGCTCGTCCAGCCAGAGAATGGCCGGGTTGAGCGCCTTGCCGTGGCCGTCGATGAGTGTGAAGGTTTCGCGCTGATGGGCTATCGACAGGGCAGCAAAGCGCGAAGGATCGATGCGGCCTGCAAGCTCTTTCAGAGCCTGCAGCAGTGCCGCCCACCAATCTTCTGGATCCTGCTCGAAATGGCCAGGCAGCGGGTTGGAAAGCGGATAGGCAACGCGCGACTGCGCCAATTCACGGCCGTCGCGGGTGAAGGCGATCGCCTTCACCGCGGTGGTCGACGCATCGATACCGATTACGACATCGGACATGAAACTCTCAGGCGACGGCGCTGGTCACAAACCGGCCGTCCGACTGGTCGAGACGGCGGCGAATCTGGGTTACCACCATCGAGTCGTCAGGTACACAGTTGTCGTAGGTCAGGAACTCGCCGACCTTGAGCGGCTTGACCACCTTGGCGCGTTCGGCAAGTCCGAGCGGCAGCGCGCCTTTTTTGCGCGCATCTTCCCAGGTCATGGCAAAGCCGCGGTAATCCGTCTCGCCGATCATGCCGAGCGACTGGCCGACGCCGAGATCGCGCTTGGCGACAGCCACTGCTTCGGCCACCGGATGGTCGAGCGGCTCCATGTCAGCGCGCTTGTAAAGCACGGCGCGGGCTGCCGACAGCGGCACTTCCAGGCTGGTGAGGTGATAGGGCCGGAAGATGGTGAAATACGGGCCCTTGCCGACCTTCAGGTCGATCATGCGCTCCAGCACGCGAGGATGCTTGGTCTCGATAACGCAGAACACGCCGGGCGCGACACCCTTGCCGATGGAATAATCGACGACGCCCTTGCGATGGAGAACGCCGCCATCTTCCTTCGGGCAGAGCACGTCGGCAAGCTGTTCCAGCGTCGCCGTCGGGCCATGCATGCCGGGAACATCAGGCACGAGGCCGGTTGCGTTGGCGATGGCGACCATTTCAATCGCGGTCTTGGAGCCGTCGACGAACTCGACCAGCATGCGCGCATTCATCTTGCGCTCGGCAGCTTCCTTCTCGTAATCGGCCGGCATGGCATCGATCTTGAGGGGGTTGTTCTTGCCCTTGCCGGCAGCGACGATGCCAAAGCCGAGGCTCTTGGCAAAGCCGATGATTTCCAGCGTGCAGGCAGGCTCGTCACCGGCAGCACCCGTATAGACGACGCCGGCCTTGCGGGCCTCCTCCTTGAGGAAACGACCGATGGTGATGTCGGCCTCGACATTGAGCATGACGATGTGCTTGCCGTTTTTCATCACTTCAAGCGCAAACAGCGTGCCGATATTGGGATTGCCGGTGGCGTCGATGATGACGTCGATGCGGCCTGCAGCGGCAAGCGCATGAAGGTCTTCGGTAACCGCGACCTTACCGGCCTCAATGACGCGGTCGATATCCGAGGCGGAACTGGCCTGCACGATGTCGGAGCGGTCATGCCCGGCCAAAAGTGCGGCATCGATGGCCGCCTGCGGCCTGACTTCGGAGATCGCGCCGATGCGGAGGCCCGGCATGAGCGCCACCTGCACGACAATGTCCGTGCCCATCTGCCCGGCCCCTGCGAGACCGATGGTGATAGGCCCCTGCCGTTCGGCGCGCTCAAGAAGCTCTGCAGCGAACTGCGGATTAGACATTGCCGGTCCTCCCATGCATTTGGTATTCGGGCGTCAAAAACGTTTGAACATTTCTATTTCCCAATGAAAAATATTTCAATACCGAAAATCACAAAATCCTGCCTGCCGTTTCGGCCGGATCGAGTTTTTTTCAGAATGGGAGCATTTGAGAGGGAGAGCGTTCTCAGGAAATGCGCGAGCGCCAGGTCTCGGCATAGGATGCCAGAAGATCGCCATCTGACGGCCGGCGATGGGCAACATTGCTGCACGCACGTCCTGAAAAGGCCAGTTCGGCGGCCCCCAGGCTGGTGCCGGTGGCATTGGCCGCGCTGACGAAGACCGGTCTTCGGGTCGCGGCAGCGAGCATATCGAGAAAGAGCCGATTGTCGGCAAAGCCGCCCTCAACGATCGTCTCGCCGGAAGCGCCGATCAGGTCGAGGCAGGTCGCGGTCATCAAGGCGAGATAGAACGAAACGATGGCGGATCGTTCGCCGGCCTTGAGGTTGCGCGGCGCGATCCATTCGGCCGTTCGTTGCGGAAAAGGACCGGAGCCCTGCTGGACCGAAGGCAGGAGCATGAGTTTTTCGGCGAGGACGCGGGCGATGTCCTCGTCGGACGCCGGCGAAACATCGTTTCCGATCA
This sequence comes from Mesorhizobium sp. YR577, assembly GCF_900116595.1. Lineage (NCBI taxonomy): Bacteria > Pseudomonadati > Pseudomonadota > Alphaproteobacteria > Hyphomicrobiales > Phyllobacteriaceae > Mesorhizobium > Mesorhizobium sp. YR577. Next base: position 150,467 of record NZ_FPBI01000003.1, read on the forward strand.
GCATCTCGTATTCGCGCCCGCCCATGAAACGCGCCGAAGGGACCGGGTCGCCAAGCGCGTTGACATTGACCAGCGTGTCGCGCGCCGGATCGAGGCCACGCGGCGCACCGCCGACCGCCATTGCCACCACCCATGTACCGGTCGAGATGACGGCGAAGGGCGGCTTGCGGTGGAGGATATGCGGCAGCAGCGAGGCGTTGGAATCGTGGATGCCGCAATGGACCGGCGTTTGCGGTGACAGCCCGGTTCGCGCCGCGATCTCGGGCAGGATCGGTCCGAGCCGATCGCTTGCGGATCGCAGTGGCGGCATGAGGCGACGCCAACCTAGGCGGTCGACCATTGTCGAGAAATCGCGCCTGGCCGGATTCCAGAGATCGGTATGGCACCCCAGCGAGGTGACTTCCGTTGCCTGCACGCCTGTCAGCCGATGAGCCCAGTATTGTGGATAAGGAAGGATCGCGCGGACGGCAGGGAACTGATCCGGAAACGCTTTCGACTGCCAGAAAATTTGCGCGCCGAGATTGAGGCCGACCGGAAGCCTTGGCGTGCCGCTTTCAGCAAAAGGTGGGCGGGCGGCATCGTAGTCGGCAGTGAGGCTGTCGGGGCCGTCATGCTCATAGTCGAGGATCGGCAGTGCGAGTTCACCGCGCTCATTGAGCAGTGCCGCCGTCGCCCCATGCGCGGTCACCGAAATGGCGTCTATTTCGTGCCTACGCGCAAGGTCGGCCAGGCTGGCTATGATGAAATCCCAGAGCCGCTCCGTGTCATGATGCGGGTAAAGCCCGTCATTCGACGCGCTATTTGGCATCTTGCGAGCGTCGATCTCGGCCATGGCGTCGAGATCGACCACCACCACCTTGGCGTTGGTCTTGCCTATATCGATGACGGCGACGTGGCGCGGTTCGGCCATCGCTTATTCCATATGAAAAACGGTTTCGAGCGGCACCGCCACCGGTTCGTTATCCGGCTTCGCTTCCATGATGTCGGCCATATGCGCCCACCAGCGCTTCATCACCGGGTGGTTCGGCAGGTCGGCCATGCCGTGATCCTGCCTGCGCCACAGCACACCGAACAGAGTGTTGGTCTCCTCGTCCAGATGGATCGAATAATCAGAGACGCCGGCGTCCTTCAAAAGTGCGGTCAGTTCCGGCCAGATCGCATCGTGACGCCTTTTGTACTCGGCCTTCATGCCGGGATTGAGTCGCATGCGGAACGCGTATTTCTCGACCATCAGGCGGGGCGCTCCTTCATGAGACGCCGCCAGACGATCGGCAGCGCGATGACCAGAATAAGTAGCAGGCCGATGAAGATCGACATGACGATGCCGGGCACATTAAGCAGGCCGAGGCCGAAGGTGACCAGTCCCATGATGAGCGCTGCCAGCACCACGCCCGGAATGCTGCCGGCGCCGCCAAGGATGCTGACGCCGCCGAGCACGACCATGGTGATGACTTCGAGCTCGTACCCCTGGGCGATCGACGGGCGCGTGGAGCCGAGCCGCGAGGTTATCAGCACGGCGGCGATGCCCGACATCAGCCCGGTGAGGCAGAACAGGATGAACTTTATGCGCTCGACGCGCACGCCCGAGAACTGCGCCGCGACCGGATTGTTGCCGATGGCGAAGACGCGCCGCCCGAAGCTGGTGCGGTGAAGGATGACGTAATAGATGACCGCCGCGACCAGAAACAGCACAAGCTCGAACGACACCACCCACCAGACATAGCCCTGGCCGAAGAACGCGAAACTTTCGGGATAGCCCTTGTAGGCCTGGTCGCCGAGAATGATGAAGGCGACGCCGCGAAATAGGCTCATCGTGCCGATGGTGACGACTATGGAAGGCAGGCCGAGCCGCGTGACGAGCAGGCCGTTGAACGCGCCGCAGGCGAGCCCGACGCCGATGCCGATGGCGACGAGCCCGGGCGTGCCGACGCCGAATTGCACGGCCATGCCCATCATGGTCGAGGCGAGCGCGATGATGGCGGCAACCGAGAGGTCGATCTCGCCCGAGATGATCAGCAGCGCCATGGCCAGCGCGATCAGCGCCTTTTCGGTGAAGTTGAAGGTGAGGTCGGACAGCGACCACGGATCGAGGAAATAGGGAGAGGCAAAGCTGTTGATGGCGAAGATCGCGACGGCAACCGCGATCAGCAGCGCCTCCCAGCTGAACAGCGCCGACCGCAACGGCCGGTCAAGACGGTCGGGGATATGGCGGCCATGCGGGGCTTCGGTCGCGCTCATACTGCTTCCGCCTTCTTGAGGATAATGCGGCCTTGCCGGCGTTCGCCGCGCGCATTGAGCACGACAGCCAGGATGATGGCGCTGCCGGAAATCGCCATCTGCCAGAAAGGCGATATGTTGACCAGCGGCAGGGCCGAGCTGATGATGCCGAGGAACAGCGCGCCGAGCACCGCGCCGCCGACCGAGCCGATGCCGCCGGCAATCGATATGCCACCAATGACGCAGGCGGCGATGATGTTGAGCTCGTAGCCATTGGCGATCTCGACCGAGGCAATGACGTAGCGCGACACCCAGAGATAACCGCAGATGCCGGCCACCAGCCCCGAGATGCAGAAGGCGACGAATTTGGTGCGGCCGACATCGATGCCGGCATAGACCGAGGCGGTCGGGTTGACCCCGATGGCATAGAGCGAACGGCCGAGCGGCGTGCGCGTCAACAATACGAAGAACAGTGCGATGACGGCGACCGCGATCCATGACAGCAGCGGAATGCCGAGCATCTGCGCGCGCTGGAGGCCGATGAAGGCCGGGCTCATCTTGTCGGCATTGACCCAGGCGCCGCCCGATATCACGAAGGTCGCGCCGCGATAGATGGTGAGCGTGCCGAGCGTCACGACGATGGACGGAATGCCGAGCTTCCAGACCAGCGCACCGTTAATAGCGCCGAGCGCCAGACCCACGGCGGCGGCAACCAGTATGAGAAGCGGAACGGGGACGGCCGGAAAGGCCGCGTTGATCATCGCCACGACCATGCCGGTGAAGGCGAGGTTGGAAGCCATGGAAAGATCGATGGAGCGCGTGAGGATGACGACCATCTGGCCGAGCGCGAGGATCATCAGGATCGACGTGTCATTGAAGACATTGGCGAGGTTACGCGGGCTGGCGAAAGCGCCATAGCGAGTCGAGATCAGGCCGATCAGCAACAGGATCGCGGCGAGCAGCCAGATTTCACGATTTTTCAGGAGGGCGTTCATTGGTCAGCAATCCCCGCAGCCGTGCGCACCAAGGTCTCGGCGTCGAGCCCCTTGTTTTCGTGAACCGCTGCAATGCGTCCCTCGCGCATGACGACGACGCGGTCAGACATGCCGAGGATTTCAGGTAGTTCGGAGGAAACCATGATGACCGACAGCCCTTGCGCGACCAGTTCGGCCATGAAGCCGTGAACGGCTGCCTTGGAACCGATGTCGATACCCTTGGTCGGCTCGTCGAGAATGATGACCTTGGGCGCGGTGGCGAGCCATTTGGCGATCACCACCTTCTGCTGGTTGCCGCCCGACAGCGTGCCGACATCCTGGCTGAGTGAGGCGGCGCGCAGGTCGAGCCGCTCGGTGTATTTGCGCGCCAGCGCGAATTCGTCGGCCAGACGCAGGAGGCCGGATTTTGAGGTGCGCTTCAGCGACGGCAGCGACACGTTCTGGAAGATCGGCATGCCGATGACGACGCCCTGCTTGCCGCGTTCCTCGGGCACATAGACGATGCCCTTTTCGATGGAATCCGCGGCCGACCTTGGCGTGATCGCCTCGCCTTCCAGCGTGATCGTGCCGCGGTTCGTGCGGGTGATGCCGGCGATCGCCTGCATGACCTCGCTGCGCCCGGCGCCGACCAGCCCGTAGAAGCCGAGGATTTCGCCCTTGCGCAATTCGAAGCCGATGTCGTCGAACTCGGTCGGGTGCGACAGGCCGGAAATTTTCAGCACCGGCGCGCCGATATGGGCCTCGCGCTGCGGAAAAATGTGATCGACGGAGCGGCCGACCATCAGCCTGACGATGTCGCCCTGGCTGGTGTCTTTCAGCAGGCCCTCGCCCACCATCTCACCGTCGCGGAACACTGTGTAGCGGTCGGCGATGCGGTAGATCTCATCGAATTTGTGACTGATGAACAGCACCGCCTTGCCGTCGCCTTTCAGGAACTCGATGAGCAGGAAAAGCTCTTCGATCTCCTTGGCCGAAAGAGCGGCGGTCGGCTCGTCCATGATGACGATGCGTGCGTCGATCGACATTGCGCGCCCGACGGCCACCAGATGCTTGTTGGCAATGCCGAGATCCTTCAGCCGCGTATCGGGATCGATATGGGCAGCACCCATCGCGTCCAGCACCTCGCGAGCCTGGCTGCGCATGGTGCCCCAGTCGATGGTGCCGAAACGCGTCTTTGGCGCATGGCCGAGAAAGATGTTTTCGGCGACGGACAGTTCGTCGAACAGCACCGTTTCCTGATGGATCGCGGTGATGCCGCGCTCGAAAGCGGCGTGGGCGGTCGGCAAGGTCACGGCGTCGCCGGCAACGGTGATTGCGCCGGCGTCGGGCTGGTAGATGCCGGTGAGGATCTTCACCAGCGTCGATTTTCCGGCACCATTCTCGCCGATCAACGCGGTCACCTGTCCGGGATAAAGCGACAGCGCCACATCGTGGAGCGCACGCACGCCGGGAAAGCTCTTGCTGATGCCCGAAAGCGTCAGAAGCGGCGTCTCACCCTCCCCATTATTGGAAGGGTCACGAACTATGCGAACGGCGTGAGGGTCGGCAAGCATTACGGTATCCTGCTTTGCGTTCTCGAAACTCTACCCCACCCGAAGGGCAATCGCATACGCCACTGCCCACCCCCACTCCGTCTCGGCTTCGCCGATCCACCTCTCCCCCTCAAAAGGGGAGAGGAAGGGCGCCAGCTTTCCAGACGTTTCCTCTCCCCCGTCGATCGGGGGAGAGGTGGCTCGGCGAAGCCGAGACGGAGTGGGGGTCGGCTTCTATCTGCGATCACCCTCCCCACGGCGGGGAGTGCCGAAGATCAATAGATCTTCGAGAACTTCTCGATGTTCGACTTGTCGAAGGTGAAGGGATCGGCCATCGGCGCGGAATTGTCGTCGTCGAGCGTGATCTTGCCGACGCGGCCGATCGAAAGTTCGGCACCCGGCTTGGCCTCGTCCTTCTTCACCGCGAGGTCATAGGCAAGATAGGTAGCCGAATAACCAAGGTCGATCGGGTTCCACAAAGCCACGGCCTGTGAAGCGCCATTGTCGATGAACTTCTTGAACTCCGACGGCAGCGCCAGGCCGGTGACATTGACCTTGCCGATCAGGTTCTCGTCGGTCACGACCTGCGCGGCGGCAACAACACCTACCGTCGTCGGCGCGATGATCGCCTTCAGGCCCGGATAGCTTTTCAGCAGGCCTTTGGCCTCGTCGGTGCTCTTGGCCGAATCGTCATCGCCATAGACGGTGGCGACGAGATTGATCTTGGGAAAGTCGGTCGGCAGAGCCTTCTTGGCCGCTTCGATCCAGGCGTTCTGGTTGGTGGCCGTCGACGATGCCGACAGGATTGCCACGTCGCCGCCTTCAGGCAGATAATCGGCGGCGAGCTTGATGATCGTCTTGCCGATCAGGTCGGTGGCCGACGGGTTGAGGTGAAGCTGACGGCCTTCCTTGGCAACGCCCGAATCCCACGAGATGACCGTGATGCCGCGTTCCATCGCCTTCTTCAGCACTGGCACGAGTGCGTCCGGGTCATTGGCCGAAATGGCGATGGCATTGACCTTCTGGGCGATCAGCGAATTGATCACTTCGATCTGAGCCTCGGCGGTCGCCTTGGTCGGGCCGGTGTAGATGATCTCGACATCGCCGAGCTCCTTGGCGGCTTCCTGCGCGCCGGTGTGGGCGGCGTCGAAGAAGCCGTTGCCGAGCGACTTGACGACCAGTGCGATCTTGGTGCTTTCGGCATGTGCGGCGGTTGCGAACATGGCGGCCGAAAGTGCTGCGGTCACCATCAGTTTCTTCAAGATGTTCATCGAGTTCCTCCCTTTGACGTTGTATTCCATCAGCGCTGCGACCGGGAATTCCCTCACGCCTGCAGCGAAGATTCCTCCATTTTCGATGCCGTGTTTTTCGCCACGATCAGATTGACGCCTGCGTCCTCCAGCATCTTGGCTTCGCGGTCCTCGACGCCGTCGTCGGTGATGACGGTGGTGATGCGCGCCAGGCCGCACAAGATCAGGCTTGAGCGCTGCCGGAATTTCGAAGAATCGACCAGCACGACCAACTCGTCGGCCTGATCAATCAGTTTCTGCTCGGCCTGGATCAGCAGCGGGTCGCCTTCCATCAGGCCGAGCGGCCCCAGCCCCTGCGCGCCCATGAACATCCGCCGCGCATAGAAATTGCGGGTCACGTCATTGTCGAAGGGCGACAGGATGATGTTCTGCTCGCGGTAGATGGTGCCGCCCGACAGCATCACCGTGTTTTTGGAATGCTTGAGCAGATGCTCGGCAATGGGAAACGAATTGGTGAAGATCGGCATGCGCCGGTTGGTGAGAAAATGCACCATCTGGAAAGTGGTGGTGCCGCCATTGATGATGATCGGCTCGCCATCGGCGCAAAGCTCGACCGCCTCGCGGGCAATGGCGCGCTTCTTGGAGGCGTTGAGCGTTTCGTTGACGGAAAAGGGCCGGCCGGCAAGGCCGATGAACTGCGGCGGGTTGATCGCCTCGGCACCGCCACGCACGCGGCGCAGCCGCTTCTGCACATGGAGTGCTGCGATATCGCGCCGGATCGTCGCCTCCGACGATTCCGTCAGATCGACCATTTCCTGCACGGTCACCACAGGCTTTTCCTGGATGGCCGACAGAATGATCCGATGGCGTTCCTTTTCGTGCATGGTTCCTCCGTTGCTGGTCATTAGGTCATTCATACCGGTCACTGTCAATCAACTTCAGTCATTTTATTTCATTGTGCAGCGCAGTATGATCGAACATGATCGTTTTTGATTGACAGTAATGCCCCGATCATGAAAGCCTTGGGCAAATTCCGCGCTGCCCTCGCGCGGCTCTGGGAGGATGGAAAATGCTCGAAACGCGCACGGCCAAGCGCCTCGCCAACCTTTGGGATGAGGCCAAGGCGGCATCCATGTCGGAAGCGCAGCGCCTGCTCTACCGCTCCAACCTTCTCGGCTCCGACAAGCGCATCACCAACTATGGCGGCGGCAACACCTCGGCCAAGGCGATGGAGAAGGACCCGCTGACCGGCAATCAGGTCGAGGTGCTGTGGGTGAAGGGCTCGGGCGGCGATGTCGGCACCATCAAGCTCGACGGCTTCGCCACGCTCTACATGGAAAAGCTCGAAGCGCTGAAAGGTCTCTACCGCGGCGTCGAATTCGAGGACGAGATGGTGGGCTACCTGCCCCACTGCACCTTCTATCTCAACCCGCGCGCCGCCTCCATCGACACGCCGCTGCATGCCTATGTGCCGCAAAAGCATGTCGACCACATGCACCCGGACGCGGTGATCGCCATTGCGGCGGCGAAGAACAGCCGGGAATTGACGCAGCAGATTTTCGGCGGCGAGATCGGCTGGCTGCCCTGGAAGCGGCCGGGCTTTGAGCTCGGCCTCTGGCTGGAAAAATTCTGCCGCGAAAACCCGAAGGCAACCGGCGTCGTGCTGGAAAGCCACGGCCTGTTCACCTGGGGCGACACGGCAAAGGAATGCTACGAGACGACGATCCGCATCATCAACCGGGCGATCGAGTGGTTCGAGGAAAAGAGCGTCGGCAAAGCGGCCTTCGGCGGCGAAGTACGCCCTACCCTTCCCGCAGCCGAGCGCAAGGTGATCGCGGCAAGGCTGATGCCGGCGATACGCGGCATGATCTCGGCTGCCGAGCGCAAGGTCGGGCATTTCGACGATTCGCCCGCCGTGCTGGAATTCGTCGCCGCGCGCGACATGCAGCCGCTGGCCGCCCTCGGTACCAGCTGCCCGGACCATTTCCTGCGCACCAAGATCAGCCCGCTGGTGGTCGATTTCGACCCGGCAAAGCCCGACCTCGACAAGACGCTGGCTGGCCTCGGCGCAGCGGTCGAGGAATATCGCAAGGGCCATGCCGCGTATTACGAGCGCTGCAAGCGGCCTGAGAGCCCGCCGATGCGCGACCCGAATGCGGTCGTCTATCTGGTGCCCGGCGTCGGCATGATCACCTTCGCCAAGGACAAGGCCACCGCGCGCATCTCGGCGGAATTCTACGTCAACGCCATCAATGTCATGCGCGGGGCGTCGAGCGTTTCATCCTATATGGGCCTGCCCGAGCAGGAGGCCTTCGACATCGAATACTGGGTTCTGGAAGAGGCAAAACTCCAGCGCATGCCCAAGCCGAAGCCGCTGGCCGGCAAGGTGGCGCTGGTGACCGGCGGCGCTGGCGGCATCGGCAAGGCCACCGCTGAGCGCCTGCTTCGTGACGGCGCCTGCGTGGTGCTGGCCGATATCGACGAAAGCGCACTAGCCGCTGCCAATGACGATCTCGCCAGCCGGCACACGGCCGATGCCGTGCGCAGCGTGCGGCTCGACGTGACCCGCGAACAGGACGTCATCGACGCCTTCACTTCCGCCGCGCAGCAATTCGGCGGCATCGATATCCTGATCTCAAATGCCGGGATTTCGTCTTCCGCGCCCATCGACGAGACGGAATTGTCGATGTGGAACCGCAACATGGATATCCTGTCGACCGGCTATTTCCTCGTTGCCCGCGAAGCCTTTCGCCTGATGAAAAAGCAGAAGACCGGCGGCGCCATCGTCTTCATCGCCTCCAAGAACGGCCTCGCCGCCTCGCCCAACGCGTCGGCCTATTGCACCGCCAAGGCCGCCGAAATCCACCTCGCCCGCTGCCTGGCGCTGGAGGGCGCGGAGTTCGGCATTAGGGTCAACACGGTCAACCCCGATGCTGTCCTGCGCGGCTCGAAAATCTGGACCGGCGAGTGGCGCGAACAGCGCGCCGCCGCCTACAATATGAGCCCGGACGAACTCGAGGAGCATTACCGCAAGCGCTCGATGCTGAAGCTCAGCGTGTATCCGGAAGACATTGCGGAGGCGGTGTTCTTCTTCGTGTCGGACATGTCGGCGAAGTCCACGGGTAACATCGTCAATGTCGATGCGGGCAATGCGCAGAGTTTTACGCGGTAAATGCGGTAAACTTCAACCTTTGCGCTGCCCTCACCTGCCTGCCGGCATCCTCTCCCCGTATAGAGGATGGCTGGCTGCAACCTTGCCGCTTCTCCCTTCTCCCCGTCACTATACGGGGAGAAGGTGCCGGCAGGCGGATGAGGGGCAGCGCCAGCATGACAAGGCTTGGGAGGAATTATTAGTGACGGAAACCATCATCTCCGCCGACATCGTCGAAAGCGAAAACGAAAAGCGCCGCGCAGAACTCGCGCGCGACTACGCCTCGCTCGGCGAGCGCCTCGACCGGCGCGGCATTGCCATCGACGCGATCCGCGACAAGGTGGCGGCGTTCAAGGTCGCCGTGCCGTCATGGGGCGTCGGGACCGGCGGCACGCGCTTCGCGCGCTTTCCGGGCGCCGGCGAGCCACGCGACATTTTCGACAAGATCGAGGACTGCGCCGTCATCCAGCAGCTGACGCAGGCAACCCCAAAGGTCTCGCTGCATATTCCATGGGACAAGGCCGATGCCAACCGGCTGAAGCAGGCGGCGAGCCGCTTCGGGCTCGGCTTCGATGCGATGAACTCCAACACCTTTTCGGACGCGGCGGACCAGAAGCTCAGCTACAAATTCGGCTCGCTGTCGCATGCCGATGCCGCTACGCGCCAGCAGGCGGTGGAGCACAATCTGGAATGCATCGAGATCGGCAAGACGATCGGCTCGAAGGCCTTGACGGTGTGGATCGGCGACGGCTCGAACTTTCCGGGGCAGGTCAATTTCACCAAGCAGTTCGAGCGCTATCTCGACGCAATGAAGGCCGTCTATGCCGAGCTGCCGGACGACTGGCGGCTGTTCACCGAGCACAAGATGTACGAGCCGGCCTTCTATTCGACGGTCGTGCAGGACTGGGGCACCAACTATCTCATCGCGCAGGAGCTCGGGCCGAAAGCCCACTGCCTCGTCGACCTCGGCCACCATGCGCCCAACGTCAATATCGAGATGATCGTCGCCCGGCTGATCCAGTTCGGCAAGCTCGGCGGTTTCCACTTCAACGATTCGAAATATGGCGACGACGATCTCGACGCCGGCTCGATCGATCCTTACCGGCTGTTCCTGATCTTCAACGAACTGGTCGATGCCGAGCTGAACAACACCAAGGGATTCGACCCCGCCCATATGCTCGACCAGAGCCACAATGTGACCGACCCGATCGAGAGCCTGATGCTGTCGGCGATCGAAGTCCAGCGCGCCTACGCCGCCGCCTTGCTGGTGGATCGCAAGGCGCTGGAGGGCTTTCAGGATGACAATGATGCACTGATGGCAACGCAGACGCTGAAGGTCGCGTACCGGACCGACGTCGAGCCGATCCTTGCCATGGCGCGTCTCGATTCAGGCGGCGCAATCGACCCGGTTGCCGCCTGCCGGGCTGCCGGCTACCGCGCCAAGGTCGCCGCAGAACGGCCGGCGGTTGTGGGCGGAAGCGGCGGCATCGTCTAACGACACCGCCGCCTGCCAGAAACTACTTGCCGATCTCGATCACAACGCGGCCGCGCACCTGACCGGCCAGGATCTCGTTGGCGAGTTCCGGCAGCCTGGACATCGGCTCGACGCGGGTGATGCTGGAGAGCGCTTCGCGGTCGAGATCGCGGGCCAGCCGCTCCCACGCCTTTTCGCGCTTGGCAATCGGCGCCATGACGGAATCGACGCCCAGAAGGGCAACGCTGCGCAGGATATGCGGCAGCACGGTCGCCGGCAGATCGGCACCACCGGCGAGGCCGCAGGCAGCCACCGCACCGCCATAGACGGTCTGCGACAGGACATTAGCCAGCGTGGTCGAGCCGACGGAATCGACGGCACCGGCCCAGCGTTCCTTCTGCAGGGGGCCGCCCTTTTCGGAGAGCGAGGCACGATCGACAAAAGCGGTCGCTCCGAGCTTGGCCAGATAATCATGCGTTTCCGGCCGGCCGGTGGCGGCGGTCACCTTGTAGCCGCGCTTGGAGAGCAGCGCGATCGCTGTCGAGCCGACGCCACCGGCCGCACCCGTCACCAGAATTTCGCGCTGGTCGGCAGCGATCGTGCCCCAGGCTTCGAGCGCATCGACGCAAAGGGCTGCCGTGTAGCCGGCGGTGCCGATGGCCATCGCGTCCTGCAGGCTGAAGGCGTCGGGCAGGCGGATCAGCCATTCCGGCTTGACGCGCTGGAAGCGCGTGTAGCCGCCCCACTCCGTTTCCGAGAGGCCCCAGCCGTTGAGCACGACCTTGTCGCCGGCCTTCCACTTGTCGGAGCGCGACTCGACCACCGTGCCGGCGATATCGATGCCGGCAACCATCGGCAGTTTGCGGGCGATGCGGCCCTTGCCGGAAACGGCAAGACCGTCCTTGTAGTTGAGCGTCGAGAAGGCGACCTCGACCAGCACGTCATGGTCCGGCAGATCGGCAACGGTGATCTGCTTGAACGCAGCCTTGGGCTTGCCGCCTTCGTCTTCGATCATGAGTGCGGTGAACGTATCGGACATGGTACCTCCAAATTATCCGGTGGTTGTTACGAGGGCTATCGTGCCCTCAGGCGCGGGCGGCCAAGGCGCGCTCGCGCCGTTCGAGACTGGTGGAATAGTTGTCGCGCAGATAGGCGAGCATGGCGGCAAGCGCCTCCGTTGCCTTTACCGCATCACGGTTTTTGATGGCCGACGCCAGCTGCTTGTGGAAGCCGGCGACGGCGCGGCGATCGCGCACCCGCGAAACGATCATGTTGGTGATCGGCATGAAGGCCTCGACCACCGTGTACATCATCAGATTGAGCGGGCCGTTGCCGGCCGAATTCACCAGCGCGCGGTGGAAGCGCACGTCGGAAGCGCAGAAGGCTTCATCGGAAATGGTCTCATCGAGCTGGACGCGGATTTCCGATTCGAGCGCCTCGATATCGGCATCCGTGCGATTGGCAGCAGCCAGCCGGCAGCAGATCGTCTCGGTTTCGAGGCGTGCGGTGATGATCTCGTCGATGTCGAAAGCGCCGATGCCGACCAGCAGCGTGGCAGCGCCGGTTATGGCTGCGGAAAGCCCTTCGGGATCGGGCCGCGTGACGAAATTGCCGCCGGTCGGGCCACGCCTTGAGCGGATGAGGTTTTCTGCGGCAAGGCGCTTCAGTGCTTCGCGCACTGTCGGCCGGGAAATGCCGAAGCTCTTTGCGAGTTCTTCCTCGGTCGGCAGGCGCTCGTCGATCTTGAGCCTGCCGTCCAGAATGGCCGAGCGGATGTTGTCGGCGACCTGCTTGGCCACCCCCGACCGCACGACTTCATCGTATTTGAGGATCATAGGCTCCGTCCCTTGGCTATGTGATGGATGCCACGAAGCGGCGCGGAAAGCCATATCTTTTTAATGAATATAGGTTTGACAAATAGCCGCCCGGGAATATGGTTGATCGACAGCGGTTTCAACAGGTGGCAAGCGTGTCCAGTCAGGCATTTCGTCGGGTCTTTTTGGCGCGTGGTTACGAACGTTCGCAGGGCGGCAGCCGGCCGGTCGAAACCTTCTCCCTTCAGCGCGGTTCCTGACGTTCATGAGTCTCGAAGGCGATCGGCTTCTGTCCGAACTAGACGGCAAGCTCGACGCGGGCGGCATTCTTGCCGGCCCGACAGTCGACGAACGCTACCGTGACGACCCGGATGGCAAGCTTGGCGCATTGCCGGAAATTGTCCTGCGTCCGCGCGACACCGAGGGCGTTGCGGCGGCACTTGCCGCCTGCAACCGCCTCGGCCAGCCTGTGGTCGTGCAGGGCGGACGCACCGGGCTTGCGGGTTCGGCACGCGTGCAGCCCGGCGAAGTAGTGCTGTCGCTCGAGCGCATGACGGGGCTCGGCAACCCGGATCGCGAAGCGGCAACCATCACCGTCCAGGCGGGTGCGACAATGCAGGCCGTCCAAGAGGCCGCCGACAATGCCGGCCTGATGTTCGGCGTCGATATCGGCGCGCGCGGCTCGGCCACTGTCGGCGGCAACATCGCCACCAATGCCGGCGGCATTCGCGTGCTGCGCTACGGCATGTATCGCGCCCAGGTTCTGGGGCTGGAGGCAGTGCTGGCCGACGGCAGCGTGCTGACCTCGCTGAAAGGCCTGCCGAAAGACAATTCCGGCTACGACCTCAACCAGCTTTTCATCGGCACCGAAGGCACGCTCGGCGTCGTCACCCGCGCCGCACTCAGGCTGCATCCCAAGCCGCTTTCGGAGGTCAATGCGTTTTGCGCGCTGCCCTCATTCGAGGCCGCAATCGCACTGCTTGGCCTGCTGCGCCAGAAGTTGGGGCCGTTGCTTTCGGCCTATGAGGTGAATTTCGCACCGCTTTACGACGATATGATCGGCAGCATGACAGCACCCGCGCCATTGCCCGCCGGCTCGCCGGTCTATGTGCTGACCGAAATCCAGGGCAACGAGCCGGATCGCGACGGCGAGCGCTTCGCCGAGGTGCTGATGCAGGCCGTGGAAGACGGCATCGTCAGTGACGTGGTCGTTTCGCAATCGCCGCGCGAATTCCATGCGCTTTGGGCGGTACGCGAAAGCGTCAATCCCTTCCTGTTCGCAATGAAGGGGCTGATTGGCGTCGATGTCAGCCTGCCGCTGGCGCGTATGAAGGCGTTTCTCGCGCAAACCGAAAGCGCGATCCGCGCCATCGATGCCAGCGCCGCCATCTATGTCTTCGGCCATCTCGGCGACGGCAATCTGCACTATCAGGTGCTCACCACTGAGCCGGCCGCCGCATACGACATCATCTATCGCGGCGTCGCCGCTGCCGGCGGCGGCGTGTCGGCCGAGCACGGCATCGGCCTCGACAAGAAGCGCTGGCTGCCACTCGTTCGCAGCGACGCCGAACTCGCAGCGATGCGGCGGCTGAAGACCGCGTTCGACCCGAACAACATCCTCAATCGCGGGCGCGTCTTCGACATCGCGCCACCCGATCCTTCCGCCTGACGGAGCAGACCATGTCCGTAGCCACCGTTTCAGCCACGCAACATGACAAAGCGCCCTCGCCATCAAGGGAAGGGGTAAGCCTCGACGACCGCTACGCGCTGGAGCGCGGACGCATCCTCGTTTCGGGCACGCAGGCGCTGGTGCGCCTGCCGATGATGCAGCGCCAGCGCGACCTTGCCGCCGGTCTCAACACCGCCGGCTATGTCTCCGGCTATCGCGGCTCGCCGCTGGCCGGTTTCGATCGCGAAATGGCGCGCGCCGGCAAATATCTGAAGGCCAACCACGTCGTCTTCCATCCCGGCCTGAACGAGGACATGGCCGCAACCGCCGTCTGGGGCACGCAGCAGACCGGCATGTTTCCCGGCGCGCGCTACGACGGCGTCTTTTCCATGTGGTACGGCAAGGGACCCGGCGTCGACCGCTCGATAGACGTCATCCGCCACGCCAACGCCGTCGGCACCGACCGCCATGGCGGCGTGCTGCTTCTGGCCGGCGACGACCACGGCGCCGTCTCCTCCACGCTGGCGCATCAGAGCGAGCACAATCTGATCTCGGCGATGGTGCCGATGCTGTCGCCGGGCGGCGTCGGGGAATATATCGACTACGGTCTCTACGGCTGGGCGATGAGCCGCTATTCCGGCGCCTGGGTCGGCTTCAAATGCCAGACCGAAATCGTCGAATGCACGGCGACCGTGGACGTCTCGCCGGACGGGCTTTCGATCGTCATGCCCGACCTCGTGCTGCCCGGCGACGGGCTGTCGCTGCGCTGGCCGGACGGCCCGCATGCGATGGAGCGGCGACTCGAGCACAAGCTGGAGGCCGTGCACGCCTTCGCCCGCGCCAACGGCATCGATCGCATCCAAGGAGGCAAGGCACGGCTCGGTATCGTCTCGACCGGCAAGTCGTGGCTCGACCTGCTCGGCGCGCTGGCCGTACTCGGCATCGACGAAAAGCGCGCTTCGGCTCTCGGCATCCGCCTTTACAAGGTCGGGCTGGTCTGGCCACTGGAGCCGGAAGGTCTTCGCGCCTTTGCCGACGGCTTGGACGAGATTCTCGTGGTCGAGGAAAAACGGCCGGTGATCGAGGAGCAGATCAAGTCGCTGCTGTTCAACATGCCGACTGAGCGCCGCCCGCGCGTCATCGGCAAGGCCGACGAGAAGGGTGCGCCGCTGCTGCCATCGATCGGCGAGATCAATTCTGTCGCGGTCGCACGGGCGGTGATGTCGCGCCTCGGCAAGCCGGACAAGGCGCTGGCCGCCAATGCCAGCCGCATCGAAGAGATCGCGGCAGCCGTTCCCGCAGAGGCGATCGCGCTGAAGCGCGAGGCCTATTTCTGCTCGGGCTGCCCGCATTCGATTTCCACCGTCGTGCCCAAGGGCAGCCGCGCCTCGACCGGCATCGGCTGCCACATGATGGTGATCGGCGTCGAGGATCGCAACACCTCGACCTTCACGCAGATGGGCGGGGAAGGCGGCGCCTGGATCGGCCTGTCGCCCTTCACCGACGAGAAGCACATTTTCGTCAATATGGGCGACGGCACCTATTTCCATTCCGGCCTGCTGGCGATCCGCGCGGCGATCGCGGCAAAGGTCAATGCCACCTACAAGATCCTCTACAACGATGCCGTCGCCATGACCGGCGGCCAGCGCCACGACGGCGAGGTGACGGTGCCGGGTATCGTCGATCAGGTGCTGGCGGAAGGCGCGAAACGCGTCGTCGTCGTCTCCGAAAAGCCGGAAGCCTGGGAGGGCGTGCTGCCGCGCGGCGTCGCCATCTATCACCGCGACGAACTCGATGCTGCACAGCGCGAGTTGCGCGAGATCGAGGGCGTCACCGTGCTGGTCTTCGACCAGGTCTGTGCTGCTGAAAAGCGCCGCCGGCGCAAGCGCGGCGCCTTTCCCGTTTCGCCCAAGCGCGCCTTCATCAACGAGCTTGTCTGCGAGGGCTGCGGCGATTGCTCGGCCGTTTCCAACTGCATCTCGATCGAGCCCAAGGAAACCGAATTCGGCCGCAAGCGCGCCATCAATCAGTCGAGCTGCAACACCGACCTCTCCTGCATCAAGGGCTTTTGCCCAAGCTTCGTGACGGTCGAGGGCGGGCAGGTGCGCAAGCCGAAAGGCAAGGCAAAAGAGGCTGATTTCTCCGACCTGCCGATGCCCGCTTTGCCGGCTATCGACCGGCCCTACAACATGCTGCTCGCCGGCATCGGCGGCACCGGTGTCATCACCGTCAGCGCCATTCTCTCGCAGGCGGCACATCTCGACGGGCTTGGCCTGCTCACGCTCGACCAGACCGGTCTGGCGCAGAAGAACGGCGCGGTGACCTCGCATATCAGGCTGGCGCGCGATCCCGCATCGCTCAACACCATCCGCATCGGCCCCGGCGAATCCGACCTGATCCTCGGCTTCGACATCGTCGTGGCGGCGTCGGCCGGCTCACTCGCCACCGTCGCCAATGGCCGCACCAAACTGGTGCTGGACGACCATTTCGCGCCGACCGCCTCCTTCGTGAAGAACACCACCATCGACTTCCGGCAGGAAGCGACGCTGAAGCAGCTTCGGCAGGCAGCCGGCGAGAACGCGCTGTCGCTGGTCTCGGCCACCAAGCTTGGCACGGCGCTGCTTGGCGACGCGATTGCCGCCAACATGTTCCTGCTCGGCAATGCCTGGCAGCGCGGGCTGGTGCCGATCAGCCTCGCCGCGATCGACAAGGCGATCGAGATGAACGGCGCGGGCGTTGCCATGAACCGCGCCGCCTTCGGCTGGGGCCGGCGCGCGGCGGTCGATGCGGACGCGGTGTCGAAGGCCGCGCATGTCGGGCCGGAAGCGGCAAAGCCGGAGACGCTCGAGGAAGTCGTGGCGCGGCGCGCCGAATTCCTCACCGCCTATCAGGACACCGCCTATGCCGGGCGCTACCGGGCGCTGGTCGAAAAGGCGCGCAAGGCTGATGCCGATTTCGGCCTGGCGGTCGCGCATGGCGCGTTCAAGCTGATGGCCTACAAGGACGAATACGAGGTCGCCCGGCTGCACCGCGACCGCTCCTTCGCCCAAAAACTGGCCGAACAGTTCGAAGGCGACTTCAAGCTGAAATACCACCTGGCCCCGCCGATGATCTCGCGCATCGATCCGCGCACCGGCCATCCCGGCAAGATCGCCTTCGGGGCGTGGATGGGGCCGGTGTTCGGCCTGCTGGCGCGCTTCAAGGGGCTGCGCGGGACGCGGCTGGACCCGTTCGGCCGCACCGAGGAACGCCGCATGGAACGGCAGCTGATCGCGGATTATTTTGCCATGGTGGAGGATTTGGCGGGAAAGTTGTCCGCGGACAACCGCACCGTTGCTATCGAGCTCGCAAAGCTGCCGGAAGAGGTTCGCGGCTTCGGCCATGTGAAGCTTGCGGCGGTCGAGCGTTATGAGAAGAAGCGCGCGGCGCTGGTGGTGAAAGTCGATGCTGCTGCAGCTTCGCCTTCCGTTGGAGAGGTCGCCGCTTAGGTGCGTCCTTCGAGGCTCGCTAGTGCTCGCACCTCAGGATGAGGGAGGCTGGCGCCCATGATCCTGATCCTGAGGTGTAAGTGCATTTCAGAATGTAGGCTTCTGCCGGCACACCCTCCCTCATCCTGAGGTGCGAGCGTCAGCGAGCCTCGAAGGACGCACCTGTTCATCGCCACGCCCGGTTTTCACCGTCTGGCCATTGTCAAAGATCGGGAAGCGGGGCGCATGGCCGTGCCTTCCTAATGTTTAGTACGTGGCGCGACTTCCGCGCCCCGCTCGGTGTCTGTCCCGAAGTCGGCCAGTCACAACGCCCGCTCCATGTACATTCCATGGACAAGACGCCGCGGGTTCTCCGCATGGTTTTGGGCAGTGGCATTTGCGCCGTGCTCGTTCCACGCCGGCCTGTGTCGGGCCCTCGGGTCCCTGGCTACCACACCAGGGCGGGAGGTCACCGCCACTCCCCCTTGATCCCGGTTCCAGACCCGGTCCCGCAGGAGCGATGGGAGGATTATGTGCGAGGTGTCTTGGGGTGTGGAAAGATTGGGGGTGAAAAAATGTGTGGGGTGAATGGAAACAATGGGTTGACGGGAATCGGATAAAATTCTTTCCCCCAAAATCCAAGGCTGCCGCCTACCGTGCAATCACCAGTGCATCGAGCGCGCAAGCGCCCCTGCCCTTCTCAAACACCACAACCGGATTGAGGTCCACCGCCTCGACCAGATGGCCGTAGCGATCGGCGAAGCGGGACAGCGCCAGCATGGCATCCACCAGCGCTTCGCGGTCGGCTGGCAGCGCGCCGCGATGGCCGGCGAGCAGATGGCCAAGGCGCGTGCGGTCGATCAGCGCTTCGGCGGCAGTCCGGTCAATGGGCAGCAGGTCGAACGCGGCGTCCTTGACCAGTTCGACCAGCACGCCGCCGACACCGACGACGATGCCAAGCCCAAAGGGTTCATGCCGCACCAGCCCGACCAGCGCCTCGACGCCGCGACCGGCCATTTCCTGCACCACGACGCCGCGCAGTTCAGCCTTGGGCGCATAGGCGCGCGCCGACGCCATGATGGTCTCGAAAGCCTGCCTCGCTTCGGCTTCGGAAGCGATGTTCAGCCGCACGCCGCCGGCCTCGGTCTTGTGCAGAATGTCCGGCGACTCGATCTTCAGCACGACCGGGAAGCCGATTTCCAGCGCGGCACCCGCCGCTTCATCTGCCGTGGTCGCGAGCCGTTCCTTCGTGACCCGCAGGCCGCAGGAGGCGAGCAGTTCCTTGGCTTCGCGCTCGGTCAGTTTTTCGCCGGCGGCGAGACGCTTCGCCCATGGATCGTCTGCGGGAGCCGGTTCGATGGCGGGCGATATGGCGGCGCGAAGAACCGGCGGCTCGACCGTGTTGCGGATGGCCGTCAGGGCTGCGCGCGTCCCGTTGAGCACCGGGACGCCGTCAAGCACCGCGCGCACTGAGGGATGATGGCCCGATGAGAGATTGCTCATGAAGACAGCCGGAACTGCAGCGCTGCGCGCATAGCCTGCAACGGCCTCGGCGATGCCGACATATTCGGCGGCCCCGTCCGCATCGAGGCCGACCGGCGCATCCTGGGACGCGACGATCAGGCCTATAGAGGGATCCCCGGCCAGCGTTTCCAGCGCCCGGGCGTAGATTGAGCCGTCGGCGAAGACGATGCCGGTGGTGTCGACCGGGTTCTGCGGCGTGGCGAAGGCCGGCAGCAAGGTTTTCAGGTCGGCTTTCGTCTGGGTGGCCAGTTCGGGCAATTCCAGGCCGATCTCGGAGGCGATGTCGGAAACATGGGCGACGCCGCCGCCGCTGACGCCAACCACCGCAACGCCCCTGGCGCGCGGTTTTGCTTTCAGCGACAGGCAGAGCGAGGCCGTCTCGACGAAAGCATCCATGTCGGACACTTCGATGACGCCGCTGTTGCGGAAGAAGGCTTCATAGGCTTCGTTGGCGGCGGCGAGCGCGCCAGTGTGGGCGGCGGTCGCGGCAGACCCCTTCGCCGAGCGGCCGGCGCGCAGCGCGATAACCGGCTTGCCGGCGGCGTGCATGGCCTGCATTGACGCTAAGAAGGCTTTTGGATCGCGGATCGCCTCGATGACGACGCCGGCAACGCGGGTCGCCTCGTCGGAAGCGAGAAAATTGAGATAATCCGGGATGTCGGTCGCGGCACTGTTGCCGGACGAGACGATGTGGCTGAGGCCGAAGCGGCCGGTGTTGGCGAGCGCGATGGCGCTGGCGCCGGAATGGGAAAGCAGGGCCAGGCTGCCCTTCTTCAGGTTCGGCGACAGGGTGGACGAATACAGTGCCGCGCCACTGGAAAGGTTGAACAGGCCGAGGCAGTTCGGGCCGCAGATCGCCATGCCGTATTTTTCAGCGATGTCGACCAGCGCCTGCTGGCGCGCCTTGCCCTCGTCGTCAGTCTCGGCGAAGCCGCTGGCCAGCACGACGGCGGCCTTCGTGCCGGCCTTGGCTGCCGCTTCGAGCGCGCCCAGAACATGCGCTGCGCCGATGCCGATCACGGCGACGTCGGCGGGCTTGTCGAGCCGGTCGAGGGCGGGAATGGCCGGGATGCCGAAGACCTGCTCGGCCTTGGGGTGCACCGGGATGATCGTGCCGGAAAAGCCGAACGCCATCAGGTTGCGCATGACATAGCTCGAAGAAGCGTCCGCTCGCTCGGTGGCGCCGATGACGGCAACGGAGCGCGGGTTCATCAGGGCCTGCATTGCGGCGGTCATGTCAGGTGATTTCATCGCCATCGTATTTCAGTTCCCCCAACCTCAGCGCCCACAAGCGCACGCCGGCCGCATATGAAGCACCCCCACCCCTAGCCCCTCCCCACAAGGGGGAGGGGAACTTCGGTGTCGCTTGCGCCGAATTCCGACAGGCTGGGTCGAGAACACTTGACAGTATTCCCCTCCCCCTTGTGGGGAGGGGTTAGGGGTGGGGGTATTGCGCCTGAAGCAGGAATACCCCCCACTTCACCTCAGTCCAGATCCTTGAACGGTCCGTCGCGGAAGGCGAGGTATTCCTTCAGGCTCATCTTGGCGAGGTTGGCCATCCATTCGCGGCCCTGCTTGGTGACATGCAGCGCGGCGATCGCTTCGATGTTGTACTGGAAGGACGGCAGCAGCCCGGCCACCATCTGCTGGTTGTTGATCGACGCCTTGGTGAATTTCAGCGCCGGCACCGGCATGCGTGCCAGTTTGCGGGCGAGGTTTTCGGTCTTCAGCTTGAGCTGGTCGGCGGGCACGATCTTGTTGATGAGGTGCATGCGCAGCGCTTCCTCGGCATCGACGAGATCGCCGGTATACATGAGCCAGCGCACGTCGCGGGTGGCGAGCAGCCAGGGCATCATCAGCGCGGGCGGGCCGGAATTGTGGCGCACTTCCGGTTCGCCGAACTTGGCGTTGTCGGCGGCGATCGCCAGGTCGCAGCACATCATCAATTCGAGCGCGCCGGCCAGCGCATAGCCGTTGATGGAGGCGATGACGGGGATGGGCGCCTTCCAGATGTTGAGCAGCGCCTCGGCATTCTCGCCCATGTCGGAGCGCCAGAAATCGATGTCGACATCGAAATCGCCGCCCTGCAGGTCATAGCCGGAAGAGAAGGCGCGGCCGGCGCCGGTGATGACCAGCGCGTTGACGTCCGGGTCGGCAACGGCAGCGGCCAGCGCCTTGTCGATCTCGCGGATCACCGTCTTGTTCATCGCGTTGAGCTTGTCGGGGCGATTGATGGTGATGGTGGCGAATTTGTCGGTGGCATCCTTTTCGTAAAGGATCGTCTCGAAGGTCTGGTCGCTCATGCTGTCTCCTGGGCAGGCGGTTCGCAGGACCGCCCGCAGGGACGGAACCGGCGGGATTGAATGGAATTACTTAGCCGACTTCTTCAGCCGCGCATGTTCGACGGCGATCCTTGCCGCGAGGGCTGCGTTGTTGCGCACCAGCGCGATGTTGGCCTTGAGGCTGCGGCCCTGCGAAAGCTCGTTGATGCGGGCGAGCAGGAAAGGCGTCAGTTCTTTACGCGAAATGCCTTTCTCGTCGGCTTCCTTCACGGCAGCAGAAATCGTGCCGTCGATGAAGGCGGGATCGAGCGCATCGGCTTCGGGGATGGGATTGGCGATGAGGATGCCGGTGCCGGACGCCATGTCCTCATGCAGGACCATCGCCTCGGCGATCTCGGCGGGGGTGTCGAGACGGTGGTCGGCCTTCTCGCCGCTGGAACGGGTGAAGAAGGCGGGGAAATCGTCGGTGCCATAGGCGATAACCGGCACGCGCTGTGTTTCCAGAAACTCCAGCGTCTTCGGGATGTCTAGGATCGACTTGACGCCGGCGCAGACGACCGTCGTGCCGGTGTGGCCGAGTTCGGTGAGATCGGCGGAAATGTCGAAGGTGGCTTCCGCGCCGCGATGCACGCCGCCGACGCCGCCGGTGGCGAAGATCGAGATGCCGGCAAGGTCGGCCAGCCGCATCGTGGCAGAGACGGTCGTGCCGGCCGAACCCTTGCGCACCATGACGGCGGCTAGGTCGCGCCCCGAGGCCTTCACCACGCCCTTGGCCTGGGCGAGGCTTTCCAGTTCGGCGTCGGTGAGGCCGACGCGGAGTTCGCCATCGATGACAGCGATCGTCGCCGGCACCGCGCCGTTGTCACGCACGACGGACTCGACGCCGCGTGCCGTTTCCAGATTGGCGGGATAGGGCATGCCATGGGTGATGATGGTCGATTCCAGCGCCACGACCGGCCTGCCCTCCCTAAGGGCGGCGGCGACTTCTTCGCTGAGGCGGATGAGTTCTTGGGTCATTCTGGTCTCCCTGTCAGGCGGGGATGCGATACATGCCGGCGGCAAGAAAGCGCGCCGACAGATCGGGGTGAACGCTGGATTCGCTTTCGGTGGTCAGCGTGGCGAGCAGCGCGCCGGTGCGTGCTGCGTTCTGCGTCGGATCGCCCGAAAGCACGCGGTACATGGTGCCGGCGATCATGGCATCGCCCGCGCCGGTGATGTCGACCGGCCGCGCCGGCACCGAGCGCATGGTGACGACACCTTCCTCGGTGGCGACGGCATAGCCATGCGCGCCCATGGTGACGATGACCTCGCCGGCGCCGGCCGCACGCAGTGCTGCGGCTGCATCCTTGGGCTTCAGCCGCTTTTCCGGCTCGGTGATGCCAAGGATCGTGTTGGCTTCGTCATGATTGGTGAAGAGCAGGTCGATGCCGCTCAAATCCTTGGGAAGCTTGGCTGATTTCGGTGACGAAACGGTATCGACCGCCAGCTTGAAGCGGGCGCCCTGCTTGCGCGCGATCAGCGATTCGATGGTTGCGGCGGGCAGGTTGCAGTCGATGAACACCCAGGTCGCGGCGGCCAGATGCGGCCAGAAACGGTCGAGATAGGACGGCGAGAAGAGATCGAAAATCTCCATGTCGGCAATGCCGAGGGCAAGGTCGTTCTTGGGATCCAGGATCGCGGCATATTCCGCCGTCGGCCGTTCCGTGGTGGTGATGACCTGGCTGACATCGGCGCCGAGATCGCGCAGATGGCGGACCAGGGAGCGGCCCGTCTCGTCGTCGCCGACGATGGAGACGAAGGAGATATCGACGCCGAGGCGGACGAGATTTTCGGCAACGTTGCGGGCGACGCCGCCGAAGCTGCGATAGCCGTCGACGGGGTTCGACGTCTCGAAGATCAGTTCTTTCTTGGCGTGGTACTTGCGGTCGAGAACCGCGCCGCCGATGCAGATCATGCGCTTGGAGGCTGGCAGCACATAGCCGCGGCCGAGGATGTAACCCTTGTTGACGAGCTGCACGATGTGGGCCGCCACCGTCGAACGGGCGAGGCCGAGTGCGGTGGCGATGTCCTGCTGACCGGCGAAGGGGTTCGCCGCGATGAGCTCGAGAACCGCTTGCTCCTGTGCTCCAAGGTCGTCCATCGCACCACCCGCAGGGTTGAAATCGCCGTTGAATAATTTCGATATGGACAACAACAGATGATCTTGTCAACATGTGTTTGTGCATATAACGTTTGGTCAACCGGCGTTTCCGCTTCCTGTTTGAAAGCGGAGAACAAGGCACAGAGGAAGGCATCGTGACGCATATGCAAGGTCATCCGCCCTGTCCGTTTTCGCTGCTTCAGCACACTGAAGCGGCCATGCATCGCCTTCGCTTCCTCGCCCTCTCCCATTTCACACCATCAGCAGGAAGGTGACAGCGATCATGCAGTCCGCGCCGCAGACCCAGACAGTGGATCAGGAAATTCCGGTAATCGATATCGGGCCTTTCATCCGAAACGAGGCGGGCGCGAAAACAGTCGTCGCCGAGATCGAAGCGGCTGCCCGCGACACCGGCTTCTTCCTCGTCACCGGCCACGGCGTTTCGCCGGAAAAGACGATGAAGCTCTACAATCTGGCGCGCGCCTATTTCGACCTGTCGGAAGACTATAAGCGCAGCCACGGACGCGGCACCGGCGTGCTCGGCGGCGTTTCCTTCTCGCCGATCGCCGATGAGGCGCTGGCCGCCACCAAGGGCATCAAGACGCCCGGCGACTACAAGGAAAGCCTGAACTTCGGCCTGCGCCTGCCCGGCGATGTCTGGCCCGGACAGCCCGAAGGCATCGAAGCGGCCTTCCACGACTATTTCGCCGAGATGGAAACGCTGGCGCGGCACCTGCGCCGCATCTTCTGCCAGGCGATCGGCCTTGATGCCGACTATTTCGAACCGGCTTTCGACAACCATCTCTCGGCGCTGCGCGTCATCAACTATCCCGAGCAGGAAGAAGACCCCCTGCCCGGCCAGCTGCGCGCCGGCGTCCACACCGACTACGGTTTCATGACCATCCTGCGCTCGGAAGCCTCGTCCGGCGGCCTGCAGGTGCAGAGCCGCGACGGCCGCTGGCTCGACGCGCCTTCGATCGACGGCGCCTATGTCATCAACATCGCTGACGCCTTCATGCGCTGGAGCAATGACGAGTGGGTGTCGACGCCGCACCGCGTCGCCAATCCGCCGCGCGAGAAGAAAGTCTCTTCGCGCCGGCAGTCGATCCCGTTCTTCGTCAATCCGAGCAAGGACACGCTGATCAAGTGCCTGGAGCCCTTCTGCGCCGACGGCAAGCAGGCCAAATACGAGCCGATCAGCTATGGAGACTATATCGACCTGAAGACCAAGCAGGCTTTCGGCCGCTGACGAAATACGGGGCGAGGGCAAGGCGGGGCACAAACGCAACCTTCTCCATCGACTGCAAGACGCACATGAACAACAAAGGGGAACTGGACATGACGAAACTGACGAGACGACAGACATTGGCCGGAATGGGCGCGCTTGGTGCTGCCGGCGTACTCGGAATGCCGGCGATCGCGCAGGCACGCACGCTGATCGTGCCGACGCTTGGCGGCGTGTGGGAACAGTTCTGGCGCTCCACCGTCGCGCCCGATTTCGAGAAGGCATCCGGCGCCAAGGTGACGCTGGATGTCGGCAACGGCCGCGTCTTCGGCGCCAATCTTCGTGCCGCCGGCGCCGACAAGCCGCCCTACTCGGTCATCATGACCAATGAGGTCTTTGCATCGGGCCTGCGCAAGGAAGGTTTCTTCGAGAAGCTCGATCTCGCCAAGATGCCCAACTACAACGACCTCTACCCGCTGGCGCAGGTCGCCGACGGTTTTGGCGCCACCGGCGCGATCTCGCCGATCGGCATCGGCTACCGCACCGACATGGTGAAGACGCCGCCAAAGGCCTGGAAGGATCTCTGGACCAACGAGGAATTCAAGGGCCGCATCGGCCTCTACAATTTCGCCAACAGCGCCGGCAAGATGGAGCTTCTGCTCGCTTCCAAGCTGTTCGGCAAGGACCAGTACGATGTCGATGCCGGCTTCGATGCGCTGGCCAAGCTCGGCCAGGTCGTGCAGGTCGACTTCAACCTCTCGACGGCGCTTTCAGCCGGAGAGATCGTGGTAGCGCCCTTCGATTTCGGCGAGATCGCGCGCCTGCGCAAGCAGGGACTGCCGGTCGACTGCATCGTGCCGGAAGAAGGCATGATCATGTTCGACCAGACCATCAGCATCCTGAAGAACGGCCCGGAAAAGGAGCTCGCCTATGAATATGCGAATTACCTCCTGTCGCCGGAAGTCCAGACGCTGATGGCCAAGGAATTCTTTGTGTCACCGACCAATTCGAAGGTTGTCATTCCGGACGACCTGAAGGCCGATGTTCCGGTATCGGGCGAGGCCATGTCCAAGATCCTGACATGGGACTGGGATTTTGTGAACGAAAAGCAGGGCGATCTCGCCGAACGCTGGGCAAAGACCATCCAGTAGGACGTCCGGAGCATAGCCGGCGCATTCCGTCTGGCGACGGGATGCGCCGACTGCCTTATTCGCCGGGCGCAGCCAAGCCGCGCGCCGGCAGCATAGCGATGTGGAGAATTGATCAATGACAGAGGTTAGCATCGAGAAGCTGACCAAGACCTTCGGCAGCGCGCGCGCCGTCGACGGCATTTCCGTCCGCATTGCAAACGGTGAATTCATCTCGCTGCTCGGCCCTTCCGGCTGCGGCAAGACGACGACGCTGAAGATGATCGCCGGCTTCGAGGATGTCAGCGGCGGCGCGATCCGCTTCGACGGGCAGGACGTGGTCAACGTGCCGGCCGAAAAGCGCGATATCGGCATGGTGTTCCAGAACTATGCGCTGTTTCCGCATATGACGGTGGAGCAGAACCTCGCTTTCGGGCTGGAGATGCGCAAGGTCGCCAAGCCCGAGATGCGCAGCCGCATTTCCCGCGTGCTGGAGATGGTGCAGCTTACCGGCTATGCCGAGCGCTATCCGCGCCAGCTTTCCGGCGGCCAGCAGCAGCGCGTGGCGCTGGGCCGCGCGCTGGTGATTGAGCCCAAGATCCTGCTGCTCGACGAGCCGCTCGCCAATCTCGACGCCAAGCTGCGCGAGGAAATGCGCGTCTTCATCCGCGACCTGCAGCGCCGCGTCGGCATCACCACCGTCTATGTCACCCATGATCAGGCCGAGGCCATGACCATGTCCGATCGCGTCGTCGTCATGTTCGGCGGCCGCATCGCCCAGATCGGCGTGCCCGCCGACATCTATGAGCGGCCTGAGAATCTCGATGTCGCGCAGTTCGTCGGCCAGGTGAATCTGGTCAAGGGCACCGTGCGCGAAGGCGGCAGCGACGGCCGCTGCGCCGTGGAAACGACTTTCGGCGTCATCGAGGTCCACAGCGCCCGGATGCATGCGCCGGGAACCACGGTCACGCTCACCTTGCGGCCGGAAGCCATCGAGCTTGGCGAACCTGGCAAGGGTGCGAAGGGCACGGTGCTTTCCAGCTATTACTCCGGCAGCCTGATCGATTATCGCATCGAACTCGAGGGCGGCGAGATCATCCACACGCAGGCATTTCCCCACAACCGCTTCGCCGACAAGGCACCGGTCGGCGTGTCCGCACCCGCCGACCGCTTCTGGCTGCTGGGAGCCGCGGCATGACACCGGGTAGAACAAAGGGCATCGGCCCTTATCTGCTGATCCTGCCGGCGGTGCTGCTGCTCGGCATCTTTCTCGTCCTGCCCTATCTCAACATCGTCTTGATGAGCTTTCGCGTGCCGGGCCAGGGCACGCCCTATGGCGTGGGCTTTACCGCCGGCAATTACATAAAGTTCTTCACCGACAGTTTTTACATCATGCAGGTGGTCAACACGCTGTGGATCGGCCTGCTGACGACCGCCATCTGCCTCGTCGTCGGCTTTCCCGTCGCCTGGCAGCTCGCCAGGGCCGACATGAAATTTCGCGGGCTGGCCTATGGGCTGGTGCTGTCGCCGCTGCTGGTCGGCATCGTCATCCGCAGCTATGGCTGGACGATCCTGCTCGGCAACAATGGCCTGATCAACCGCACGCTGATGAATATCGGCCTGATCGAGCGGCCGCTGCCGCTGATGTACAATGCGCTCGGCATCGTCATTGCGCTGGTGCATGTCTTCCTGCCCTTCATGATCCTGCCGATCATGGCGGCGATCCAGGGCGTCGATCCCTCGCTGCATGCCGCGGCGCGCTCGCTTGGTGCCTCGAAGACAACGGCCTTCCGCCGCATCATCCTGCCGCTGTCGCTTCCGGGCATACAGGCCGGCTGCATCCTCGTCTTCGTGCTGTCGCTCAGCGCCTATGTGACGCCGTCGCTGATCGGCGGCCTGCGCGTCAAGACCATGGCCGTGACGGTGGTCGACGCGCTGATCGACACGTTCCAGTGGCCATTCGGCTCGGCACTGGCGCTCTGCCTGTCGGTGACGGGCGCGATCGCGGTGGTCATCTTCGCCCGCCTGACGCGCATGAAATGGAAGGCATCCTGACATGTCGAGAAAAGTTCTCACGGTCTACTGCCTTCTCGTCTACGCCTTCCTGCTGGCGCCGATCCTCGTGGTGGTCGGGGCTTCGTTCAATGCGGGCTCGTTCCTGACCTTCCCGCCACAGGGCCTGTCGCTGCGCTGGTACGTGACCTTCTTCAACAATGAAGTGTTCATGCGGGCGATCCGGACATCGCTGTGGGTGGCGGCGGTCTCTACCGTCATTTCTACGCTCATCGGCACGGCCGCGGCGCTCTACTATGTGCAGCATGCGGGCCGTGGCAAGGAAGCGATCCGCATCGCCATGCTTTCGCCGCTGCTCTTACCCGAAGTGCTGACGGCGATCTCGCTGCTGTTCTTCGTCTATTCGGTCGGCATCGGCACGCAGACGATGTTCGCCATGATCGTCGGCCATGTGCTGATCACGCTGCCCTTCGTCTTCATCAACGTCTCGGCCTCGCTGGAAACCTTCGATCCGGCGTGGGACATGGCCGCGCGCAGCCTGGGTGCCGGGCGCTTCACGCGCTTTCGCCGCATCATGCTGCCGCTTATCAAGCCCGGCGTCATCGGCGGCGCGCTGTTTGCCTTCATCATCTCCTTCGACATCTTCACCATCTCCTTCATGCTGAAGGGGATCGGAACGTCGACATTGCCGATCCAGCTGTTCGACTATCTGCGCACCAACTTCACGCCGGAGGCGGCAGCCGTCTCGACCGTGTCGATCGTGCTGACGCTGGTGGTGGTGATCGTGTCGGAAAAGGTGCTCGGCCTGCGCATTCACCGCTTCTGACGGGCTTTTCGCCGGCAAAACAGTATCGCCGCAGGCCAATGCGGCGAACCCCCGCCAAACCATCTAGCTCGTCCGGTGCAAAAAAGCGCCTGCGGACAGTCAGTTCGTAGGAGGCACATGCTACCGCCAACGGGCGAATGCATAACCACCTTTTCCCATCTGCCAATAAGCACCGTCCATGACTGATGGTGGGCTCTGGCCAATAACAGGCAACAGGTCAGCAAGAGGCTCGGCGACACTTTTTGAATCCACTCGTGAAGCTCGCCGAGCCTCATGAACCGTGAAAGATGGGCGAAAGAATGGACATCGTTGACGAAATGCTGGGCATGGCGCGGGACCCGGCCACCTTCACCAAGGACGATCTGGCCGAGATGGTGCTCGTTGCCGCGACCGAGATCATCAAGCTTCGGCAGTTTCCGCCGGTCTGGGTGAAGCAGGCTGGCACAACCGGCTCGCGCCGGGTAAAGCGCGCGGCCTGACCGCAGCAACCAGAGCGGACGCAGCAACCTGCAGGGGTAAAAAACCTCGCCGGCACTTCAATCCTCGCGCGAAAGCCCCTAAAATGCTTGCGGGGGCGTCGTGAGAGATTCGCATGCTTGCAGACGTCGCAGCGCCGTTTGCGCTGACCTTCCGCCTGTTGTGGCGTTTCTGGCCGCAGCTTGTCGCACTCGTGCTCATAGGCATCATCGCCGGCGACCTGCTTATGCTGCTCGCCGCCAAGGCCGCCTTTCTCAACCACATGCTGGGGCTGGCGCTGCTGACTTTCGTGGCGCTCACCCAACTGATCGTCACCGTCGCGATGTTCCAGGTTCTGCGGCCGGGACTGCCGGAAATCAGTGCTGCGCAGGAAGAGGCCGAAAGCGAAGCGGCAGGGCCGGCGAAAGACCGCGGCAAGACGCGCTTTGCCTCGATGATCACCATCGCGCTCCTGCCCTTCTTCGCCTACTACGCCACATGGGGTTTTCTCGGCGATACGGTGCGGCAGTATTCGCGCATGGCGCTCGACATGGCGCCGTTCGGCGAGCGCGCCAACGTTCTCGACGTTCTGGATTCGCGCTGGCTGCTGGTGTCGGTGGCCATTTCCTGGGCGGTGCGAAAGCTGGCCCAGACCATGCAGAAAAGGTCGGCCTACTCCTTCTGGCAGATCGTCGTCGTGATCTGCGAGACCAACTGGATCTTCGTCGGTCTCTATGTGCTCAGCCGCTGGAAGGACGATTGGCTGGCCTGGGTCATGAGCCGCAATTTCTGGAGCTATTTCCAGGCCATGAACGATGCGGTCGTCTCTTCGGCGCACGCGGCCTCCATGGTGCCGGTGGAAGTATCGTCGATCGGGCTGGCGACGACCCTGAACAATCTGTTCTGGTACATGATGCTACCGGTGATCTGGCTGGTGATGACCGCGCTGGTCTATGGCTACGACGTGCGTGACGACAAGGAACTGATGCGCATCCACAGCCGCGTCGAGCGCTTCGGCGAGCGCTACAAGGCGGTGCCGGCTTTCCTGCGCGACTTCGTCGAACACTTCATCAGCGGCTATCGCTCGCGCTATCTGCCGATCGCCAATGGCGTGCGCATCACCTTGAACTCGGGCGTTATCCTGATCGTCACGCTGATCGTCGGCTATCGCTTCATCGACTGGGCCGCCGCGTGGCTCTGGCTCGGCTCGGCGCGGCTGATCGGCCCGCACGACCTCGATCTCTGGCAGATCCTTTCGAAGGGCGTGTCGCTGCTGTTCGGCAGTCCCTTCCAGGATTCGTCCACCGGCATCCTCATCGAGCCGCTACGCATCTGCTTTCTCGCAGCAATCCTCGAAACAGCCTTCTCGCTGCCGAAACGCGCGCAGGCAGCGGTGCCGCAACCGGCGGAATGATCAGGAGCGTTTGAAGCGCAGATAATACGGCCGCTCGCTGCCCAGGCCGACCGTCGGCACGACGGTGGCGAGTGCTTCCTTCGGGATGACGAAGGTTTCGCGAATCTTCACGGTGTCGCCCGTCTTGGCGCCCGAAAAGACCGTCGAATTGCAGGTCGCCATGTCGTCCACACGCGAATTGCTGACATAGGACGGCAGCCACGAGCGCCCTGATGCATCGACAAGGCTGATCTTGCAGCCAAGCCAGGCCTGTTCGAGATTGGCATCGCCGATCCTGACGGTGAAATCGACGAAGACCGGTGCCGATCCGGGCGGGATGCGCAGCGCACTCGTGTCCTTCATCGTCTGCATGTTTTCCAGCCGCCAATCGCTGCCGCCGAAATGCACATCCTTGAGCGGCTCCGCCTCGCGCGCAACGAGGTCGTTCAGCGTGAGATAGTCGACCACCTGGCTGTAGGCCGAAACACCCAGCGTGGCCGGCACAAGAACCAAAAGCATCCACAGAGCCCGGCGACGCCACTTCCGCTCCGCCCCGTCGTACTCGGGCTCGTCAACGGCGGTGTCTGAAACGGTCATCGGGCCCTTCCTCAGATTGGCTGATCGAGATCAAGGATGTCGACGACGCCCTGCGGCACGCCGTCAGGTCCGAGCTGCAGCCGGTCCAGCGCGATGTTCGCCTGCGAGTCGAGGGCGGAGAAGACGGCATGCTGAAACACCAGCGTCGCATTTCCAATCTCGCCCGGCGGCAGCTCGAACAGGAACAGGCCGCGTTGCGGAAGACCGGGGGCGACGGAGATCGGCGGCAGGTCGGAGCGGGAAGAGAACCGTTCCGTCTGATGATACTTCAATCCAGTCGGCCCCAGCCAGGTGGCTGCACCAACCCCGGTCGTCCTCTCGCGGGCGGCAACATCCGCAGCCACCACCGCCCACAGCCCGCCGGTGGTCAAGGTTCTCTGCTTGCCGAATTCGGTTGCTTTCAGCTCGCGCGCAAAAACGACCTTGCCGATCTGCACATTAAAGAGACGCGTCTCGACCTTGTCCGCCATCGAGCCATGGACAGGTATCGGCGCGATGAGGTCCTTGTAACGCGGCTTGGTGGATTGCATGCCGTAGCAGACGACCGCCGCCGCACCGAGCGCTGCGATGTTGAAGACCCAGCGCATCATGACTGGCTCTCAGCGGCTTTCGCCTCGACCGGCATTTCAACGCGGCCCAGCTCACGCTCGTTGAACCAGCCAGGCGTGCCGTAGAGATTGTCCTGCGGCTTGTAGGTCTTGGTGTTCACGACGAGAGGAAGCTCATCCGGCAAGGCAACCGCCTTGGGGAAGGTCCAGACATAGGCCATGCGTTCCATCATGCCGGGATGGAGCGCCGGCGTCATGCTGCCGTCGCGGGTCAGGATGACGGCCGGCTGCTCGCTCTGCCCGCCAAGCGGCGGCGCAAGCTGGAACAGCGTGAAATAGTCCTTCGCCGATTCGGCGGTGCGGTTGGTCATCTCGACCTCGAGCACAAGGGCCTGCTGATCCTGCTTGACCGGCAGGTTATAGACTCGGTCGGTGCCGACATAGGCCCGCAATGGCCGCACGAGCCACTGGCCCGTCTCGATCTGGCTGTCGCGTGCCAGCACCGGTGTTTCCGGCTGCGGCAGCGCGCCGAAGGCGCCGAGCAGGCCTGCTACCGTGACTGCCGCCAGGGTTCCCGCACCGACGGTGAACCACGTTTTCACTTTGCCACGTATCGCGCCGAACATGGGTTCCGTTCCCCTATTTCGAATCGATAAGCGCCCCGCCGACTATAACTTAAGAGCTAAATCCTTTGGATGGAACCGCCAGCGCGAGCACAACCGCCGCGATTGGAGCGGAACGCGGTGAATCAGGCCACCGAACGCATGGATTCTGGGCGCATTCGCTCAGCCGAAGCAGCATTGAATGCAAGCTTTGCAGCCATGTCGATCACTACGCCGGGGACGAGATCGACCTGAATGCCCTCGCTTTCGATCCGGTCGATCGCAGCATCCGCGTGTCTATCGTGCGTCGGATCACCTGCGATGAGCCAGACGACATGCTTGCCGGATCTGGCGAGCGCGATCATCTGTTCGCATATGCTCTGACGTTCACTGCCCTCGACGCGGATGCGCTGCGCTTCGCGGCGGGCAAGCTCCAGCGCTTCGCCTGTCACGACATCGTCGAACAGGATGATGTCAGCCGCCTGCAGGACGCGGACGGCCTTGATCGTCAGCAGCTCCGCCTCGCCCGGCCCGGCGCCGACCAGCGTGATCCGGCCAGCCATCTGATCAGGATTTGCGGCGATGCTGTTTGCCTCGCGAAAGAGGCCGCTCGCCTCGCGCTGCGTGAACGGCCTGTCGAAAGCACGCCGGACAAAGCGCTCCCAGAAGTCGCGCCGCGGCGTACCGGCGACCAGCCGCGCGTTGATGGAAGCGCGCATCATCTGCGCCCAATGCGCCCATGCCGAAAGCGATGCCGGCAGCAGCGTCTCGATCCGGCGACGAATGGACTGAGCAAGAATGGGTGCAGCGCCGGCCGTCGAGATGCCGATAACGACGGGCGAACGATTGACGATCGAGCCGAACTGGAACTGACAGAACTCAGGCTTGTCTATGACATTGACCGGGACACCGGCCGCGATTGCCGCCGCATGAAACGCCTTTGCCTCATCTTCGCAGGCAGCATCGGCCACCGCGATCGCCATATCTTCGAGAACCTCTGCGCTCCAGCCCTCGTCGTGATGGACGACGCTTCCGTTCTCGATAAGTGGAACGAAATCGGCGCACAACTCGCTGGCCGGTGCAAAGACATGCACTTGCGCACCGGCGGCAGCAAGAAGCTCGGCCTTCCAAAGTGCCGCCTTCGAGCCGCCGGCGACCAGGACGCGCTTGTCATCGAGGCTGAAGAAGACCGGCAGGACGGACAGCCTGCCCATGCGCGCCGGAGCGCGCTCACTCCGCCGCTTGAAGACGCCGTGCATCGATGATCCCCTTGATTTCGGCGCGGCAGGAGCCGCAATTCGTGCCGGCCTGGAGGGCGGCACCGATGGCCTCGACGCTGGCGCAGCCGCCCTGCACTGCCTGCGCGATCTGGTTGGCGCCGACACTGAAGCATGAGCAGACTATGGCGCCGCGATCGGCCTGGTTGCCGCCCGGCCGTCCCGCAACCACCGCCAGGCGCATGCGGCGGTCGGCATGGGTCGTGCTCAGCTGCTCCACCGCCCAGCCGCGCGACACGGCCACCGGCTCGCGGGCGAGATAGAGTGCGTCTGTGAGCCGTTCACCGACGAAGCGGGCAAAACGGTGCTGGCCGTTTGCGGTATCGTGATAGGCGAGCGTCTCGCCGTTCTCCTCATGGCCGAAAAGCTTGGCGGCAAAAGCCGTCCAGTCCCGGCTCTCGCTCAAAGCCAGTTCGACGCGCCAGCCGCCATTGCTGCGGGCGATGCTCCAATAGTCGGCGTCGATGGCTGCGGGGCGTTCAGCCAGCACGGCAAAGCCGAAGGCATGGGCGGCGAAGCGCTCCATGCGCACCGGGACATTCTTGGACGCCGGCTGGCCGGACACCGGGTCGGTGACGGGTGCGACCAGTGCATCGACGCGCGCCTTGGATGCGAACTGATCGGTCCAGTGCATCGGCACGAAGACCGAGCCGGGCTGCTGGCGCGGCGTTACCAATGCGCGCAGCAGCGCTTCGCCATGGACGGTCATGACGCGGACGATGTCGGCATCGCTTATACTGTTGCGGCGGGCATCCGATGGATGGATTTCGGCAAACGGCTCGGCCAGATGCTGCGACAGGCGCTGGCTTTTGCCGGTGCGCGTCATGGTGTGCCAATGGTCACGCACGCGGCCCGTGTTGAGGGTGAGTGGGTAAGCGTTGTCAGCCCGCTTTAGGGGCGCGGGCATGACCGGCACGAACCACGCCTTGCGGTCGGGCGTGAAGAAATTGCCATGGGCGAAGAAGCGGGTTTCCTTCCCACCAGAGTAATCAGGTGCTGGCCACTGAAACGGCGTGAGCGCCTCATAATTTTCGTCGTCGACCCCCGCATAAGCGCCGATATCGAAATCGCGCGCGCCATTATTCTCGAAAGCCGACAGAGTGGCATGTTCGGCGAAAATCTCAGCCGGCGCGTCATAAGAAAACGCCTCGGCAAAACCCATGCGCTTGGCCACCTCAGCCATCGCCCACCAGTCCGGTCGCGCCTCGCCGGGTGGTGGCAGAAAGGCGCGCTGGCGCGAGATGCGGCGCTCCGAATTGGTGACCGTGCCGTCCTTCTCGCCCCAGCCCGTGGCCGGCAGTTTTACATGGGCGTGGCGGATCGTATCGGTATTCGCTGCAATGTCGGAGACGACGACGAAGGGACAGGCGCGCAGCGCGGCTTCCACGGCGTCGGCATCGGGCATGGAGTCGGCCGGGTTGGTGGCCATGATCCACAGCGCCTTGATGCGGCCGTCTGCAATGGCGCGAAACATTTCGACCGCTTTCAGGCCGGGCTTTTCGGCGATTGCCGGTGCGTGCCAGAAACGCTGGACGCGGTCGCGGTGCTGCGGGTTCTCGATCTCCATATGGGCGGCCAGCATGTTGGCGAGCCCGCCAACCTCGCGCCCGCCCATGGCATTGGGCTGGCCGGTGACAGAGAACGGCCCCATGCCCGGCCTGCCGATGCGGCCCGTCGCCAGATGGCAATTGATGATGGCGTTGACCTTGTCGGTGCCGGAGGCGGACTGGTTGACGCCCTGGCTGTAGACGGTGACCGCGCGCTGCGTTTGCGCAAACAAGGAATAGAACCGTGCGAGCATTTCTTGCGCGATGCCCGTGCGATTGGAAACGGCGGCGAGATCGGGAGCCCCGGCCACCGAAAGCGCGTCGTCAAAACCATTCGTGTGCCGGCTAATATAATCTCGATCCAGATGCCCATTATCGGCCAGATAGGTGAGCAGGCCGGTGAAGAGCGCAGTATCGCCGTCCGGGGCGATGGCGAGATGCAGGTCGGCGATGTCGGCGGTCATGGTGCGGCGCGGGTCGATCACAACGATCTTCATATCGGGCCGCTTTTCCCTCGCAGCGACGATGCGCTGATAGAGCACTGGGTGGCACCAGGCGAGGTTGGAGCCGACCAGCACGATCAGGTCGGCAAGTTCCAGATCCTCATAGGTGCCGGGCACCGTGTCCGAGCCGAAGGCGCGGCGGTGGCCGGCAACGGACGAGGCCATGCAAAGCCGCGAATTGGTGTCGATATTGGCCGAGCCGAAAAAACCCTTCATCAGCTTGTTGGCGACGTAGTAATCCTCTGTCAGCAACTGTCCCGAGACGTAGAACGCTACCGAATCCGGCCCGTGCTCGGCGATTGCCTGCGAGAATTTCGTGGCGACGAGATCGAGCGCCTCATCCCAGCCGGCGCGGTGGCCCTGGATTTCGGGATAGAGCAGGCGATCGTCGAGGTCGATGGTCTCGGCCAGTGCCGAGCCCTTGGAGCAGAGTCGTCCGAAATTGGCCGGATGGTCGGGGTCGCCGCGAACGGTTATCTTCCCGTTCGCGGCGACCTCGGCCAGCACGCCGCAACCCACCCCGCAATAGGGGCAGGTGGTCCTCACCTCGCGCGCTTCCTCCGTTTGCATGCCTCACGCCGCCCGGTCAGCCGGCGCTTCCAGCGCGATGAACAGCCGTTCGCCATCGACCCGCACCGGAATGGTTTTCACCGCGCCTTCATCCGCACCGAGCGCCTTGCCGGTTTCAAGCGAAATCACCCAGTTGTGCAGCGGGCAGGTGACCGCCGCGCCATGGACGATGCCCTGGCTGAGCGGGCCGCCCTTGTGCGGGCAATGGTCCTCGATGGCGAAGACCTGATCGTCGGCCGTGCGAAACACCGCGATCTTGCCTTGCGGCGTCGCCACGCAGCGCGCACCGCGCCGGGGGATATCGGTGATGGTGCCGATGGCGATCCAGTTCATTGGGACAATCTCCTTGAAATGAATCGTGCGGTGGCTTTACCCCCACCCCACAAGGGGGAGGGGGATTCGAAAACGCTGCTGCCAAGTCCCCCTCCCCCTTGTGGGGAGGGGTTGGGGGTGGGGGTCTCTTTCACTCCGCCGCCTCCGCAAAACCCACCATCGCCATCGGCCGGAACTCGTGCTTGTCCTTGCCGGAAACGCGTTCCGACCATGGATCGACCTGGGCGAATTTCTGGGAGAAGACGAAGCGCTCGTAATAGGCGCGGCGCTTTTCGCCGTCGTCCATGATCTGGCGGCGGATTTCGTCGAGGCCGACGCGCTTGGCCCATTTGTAGATGCGCTCGAGATAGCGCGCCTGCTCGCGGTACATCTGTGTCAGCGCCACGATGTGCTCCAGCGCCTCGTCCTCGGTCTTGACCTGCCCCAGAACCTCGGTGCCCTTGATGTCGAGACCGGCAGCGCCGGCGAAATGGATTTCGAAGCCTGAATCCACGCAGATGACGCCGACATCCTTGCAGGTCGCCTCGGCGCAGTTTCGCGGGCAGCCGGACACCGCCATCTTCAGCTTGGCCGGCGTCCACGAGCCCCACATGAATTTCTCGATGCGGATGCCGAGGCCCGTCGAATCCTGCGTGCCGAATCGGCACCAGTCGGAGCCGACGCAGGTCTTCACCGTGCGCAGGCCCTTGGCATAGGCATGACCGGAGACGAAGCCCGCCTGCCCCAGATCGGCCCAGACGGCGGGCAGGTCCTCCTTGCGGATGCCGAGCATGTCGATGCGCTGGCCGCCGGTGACCTTGACCATCGGGATGTCGAACTTGTCGACCACATCGGCAATGGCGCGCAGCTCGTGGGAGTTGGTGACGCCGCCCCACATGCGCGGCACCACCGAATAGGTGCCGTCCTTCTGGATGTTGGCGTGGACGCGCTCGTTGATAAAGCGCGACTGATAGTCGTCGGCATATTCGTCCGGCCAGTCGGCGACGAGATAGTAGTTCAGCGCCGGGCGGCACTTGGCGCAGCCGCAGGAGGTCTGCCATTCCAGCTCCTGCATCACCGCCGGAATGGTCTTCAGGCCCTTCACCTTGATCAGCCTGCGCACCTCGTCATGGCCGAGTGCGGTGCAGGAACACATGGGCTGCACGGCGGCGGGGTTGTATGTGTCGCCCAGCGTCAGCACCATCAGCTTCTCGACCAGCCCGGTGCAGGAGCCGCAGGAAGCGGAAGCCTTGGTGTGGGCGCGCACATCATCGAGAGAGGTCAGCCCCCTGGCCGTGATCGTGCCGGTGATCTTGCCCTTGCAGACGCCGTTGCAGCCGCAGATTTCCGCATCATCCGGCAAGGCTGCAACGGCCGCCATAGGGTCCAGCGGCGACCCTCCCTGATACGCCTGGCCGAAGATGAGCGTTTCGCGCATCTCCGAGATGTCGGTGCCCTTCTTCTTCAGGTCGTTGAACCAGGCACCGTCGGCCGTCTCGCCATAAAGCACGGTGCCGATGATGCGGTTATCCTTCAGCACGAGGCGCTTGTAGACGCCGGCGGAGGCGTCGCGCAGCACGATCTCCTGCCGGTCGTCGCCGTCGGCGAAATCGCCGAGCGAGAACAGGTCGATGCCGGTGACTTTCAGCTTGGTCGGCGTGTCGGAATGGACGAAGCCGGCTCCCTCCTCGCCGGCAAGCCGTGCCGCCGTCACGCGCGCCATCTCGTAGAGCGGCGCGACGAGGCCATAGACCTGCCCGCCGACCTCAGCGCATTCGCCCAACGCATAGATATCTGGATCGGAGGTCTGCATGCCGGCATCGACGACAATGCCGCGATTGACCGCCAGCCCGGCATCCTTCGCCAGGGCCGCGTTCGGCCTTATGCCGACAGCCATCACCACCAGCGTGGCCGGAACGATGGTGCCGTCGGCCAGTTCGACGCCGTCGACCTTGCCGTTGCCAACGATCGCCTTGGTGTTGGCCTTGGTCATCACCTTGATGCCGCGTTCCTCCACCGCCTTCTGCAAGAGGTAGCCGGCGGCAGGGTCGAGCTGGCGTTCCATCAGCGTGGGCATGACATGCAGCACGGTGACGTCCATGCCCTGCATGCTCAGCCCCGCCGCCGCTTCCAGCCCGAGCAGGCCGCCGCCGATCACCACCGCCTTCGCCCGCGATTGGGCGGCGAGCAGCATGGCCTGCACGTCGTCAAGGTCGCGGTAGGACAGAACGCCCGGCAGATCGTGGCCGGGAACAGGAATGATGAAGGGCACCGAGCCGGTGGCGATGACCAGCCGGTCGTAGCGTTCGGTGACGCCGTGATCCGAGGTCACGGTTTTCGCCGCGCGGTCGAGGGCGACGATCTTGTGGCCCTTGTAAAGCGTCACCCCATTGGCGACGTACCAGCCATCGCCGTGGATGACGATTTCCTCGAAGGTCTTCTCGCCCGACAGAACGGGCGAAAGCATTATGCGGTCGTAATTGACGCGCGGCTCGGCGTTGAAGATCTTGACGTCGAAGCGGCCGGGCGCCTTCTCGAACAGATGCTCCAGCATCCTGCCCGGCGCCATGCCGTTGCCAATGATGACGAGTTTCTCGGTCATGGTGCTACTCCGCCGCTTCCACGAAGCGGTGACGCTCGTAGAGGAATTTCAGCACCGCCTCGCGGCAACGCAGATAGGTTCGATCGGAAGCGAGCTCGACGCGCTTGCGCGGCCGGTCGAGCGGCACGTCGAGCACCTCGCCAATGCGCGCGGCGGGACCGTTGGTCATCATGACGATGCGGTCGGAGAGCAGCACGGCCTCGTCGACATCATGGGTGATCATGATCATCGTGTTGCCGAGCCTTGCATGGATATCCATCACCGCATCCTGGAGATGCGCCCGCGTCAGCGCGTCGAGCGCGCCGAAAGGTTCGTCGAGCAGCAGGATCTTCGGTTCCATGGCGAGTGCACGGGCAATGCCGACGCGCTGCTTCATGCCGCCGGAAATCTCGGCCGGACGCTTGTCCGAGGCGTGCGCCATCTGGACGAGGTCGAGATTGCGCATGATCCAGTCGTGCCGCTCGGCTTTGGTCCTGGTCGAACCGAACACCTTGGCAACCGCGAGATTGACGTTTTCGTAGACGGTGAGCCAGGGCAGCAGGCTGTGGTTCTGGAACACCACGGCGCGCTCCGGACCGGGGCTGTCGACCTCCTTGTCCTCAAGCAGCACCGCGCCGGCCGAAACCTTGGTCAGGCCGGCGATGAGGTTGAGCAGCGTGGACTTGCCGCAGCCGGAATGGCCGATGATGGACACGAACTCGCCCTGGTCAATGCCGAGCGTGATGCCCTTCAGCACTTCGGTGCGGGTACCGCCGCGGGTGAAGGACTTGTCGATGTGATCGAGCTTCAGATAGGGCTTCATGATGTTTCCTCAGCTCGCGGACGTGCCGCGTGTGACGAAGGCGCCGACCGCCGCAACCAGCCGGTCGAGCATGAAGCCGACCACGCCGATATAGACGAGCGCCACGATGATGTCCGGCAGGCGCGAGGAGTTCCACGCGTCCCAGATGAAGAAGCCGATGCCGACGCCGCCGGTCAGCATTTCCGCCGCCACGATCGCCAGCCAGGACAGGCCGATGCCGATCCTCAAGCCGGTGAAGATGTAGGGAGCGGCGGCCGGCACCATGATCTTGAAGAAGAATTCGAGCGGGTTGAGCCGCAGGATCTGCGCGACATTGCGGTAGTCCTGCGGGATGTTCCTGACGCCGACCGCCGTGTTGATGATCACCGGCCAGATGGCGGTGATGAAGATGACGAAAAGGGCTGCCGGATTGGAATCGCGGAAAGCGGCGAGCGCAAGCGGCAGCCAGGCAAGCGGCGGCACCGTGCGCAATATCTGGAACACCGGGTCCAGCCCGCGCATGGCCCAGACCGACTGGCCGATCAAGGCACCGATGGCCACGCCGACGACGGCAGCGAGCCCGAAACCAACCGCCACGCGCTGCAGCGACGCAAGGATGCGCCAACCGAGGCCGACATCCTGCGGCCCGAAGTTGAAGAAGGGATGCACGATCAGATCATAAGCCTCGCTCCAGACCTGTGTGGGCGGCGGCAGGCTGGCGCCGGGCGACGAACAAGCCGCCTCCCAGACCAGGAGGATGACGAGAACGACGACGGCCGGCGGCAGAACGGCGGATGCGACGCGGCGGGTGAGTGCGACCACGTCGAAACGCGACGATGGTTTTGCCGGCAAAGCGACGACTTCGGACGGCCGGGACGGCGCGGCCATTTCGGCGGCATGCTCCTTGAGAGCGTGTACGGTCATACAAAAAACTCCAGGGGATCGTTGCGGCGCGGCGGGCAGCCGCGCCGGCGGGATCAGGACGCGACCTTGATCGAAAGCGATTCGAGATAGGCGGACGGGTTTTCTGGATCGAAGACCTTGCCGTCGAAGAAGGTTTCCGGCCCACGCGACGCCGAGGCCGGAATATCGGCTTCGGCGACGCCGAGTTCCTTGGCCGCCTCCCGCCACAGATCCTCGCGATTGACCTGCCCGACCAGTGCCTTGATGTCTGTGTCAGGCGCGAACTTGCCCCAGCGGATGTTCTCGGCGAGGAACCAGCTTTCGTGGCTGCGGAACGGGTAGGAGACGCCGCCCTTCCAGAACTTCATGTACAGATCGGTGCCGGTGGCGACGCGGCCATTGCCATAATTAATATCGCCCTTGAGGCGGCCGATGATGTCGGCGGGCGGCACGTTGAACCATTGCCGCTTGCCGAGGATGGCGCTCATCTCCTCCTTGTTTTCCATGGCGTCGCACCATTGCTGGGCTTCCATGACGGCCATCAGCATGGCCTTCACCGCATTCGGGTTCTTCTCGATAAAGTCTGCGCGCAGGCCGAAGGTCTTTTCGGGATGGCCCTTCCACAGCTCGCCCGTCGTGGCGGCGGTGAAGCCGATGCCCTGATGCACGAGTTGCTCGTTCCACGGTTCGCCGACGCAGAAGGCATCCATGTTGCCGACCTTCATGTTGGCGACCATCTGCGGCGGCGGCACGACGATGGTGGAGACATCCTTGTCCGGATCGATGCCGCCGGCGGCGAGCCAGTAGCGAATCCACAGGTCGTGGGTGCCGCCGGGGAAGGTCATGGCGACCTTCACGTCCTTGCCTTCGGCCTTCTTTTTCGCGAATGCTTCCCTCAGTTTCGAGGAGTCCAGCGTCACGCCGGTTTCGGCATATTCCTGCGCGACCGAGATGCCCTGGCAGTCGTAGTTGAGCCGTGCCACGATCGCCATCGGCAGCGGCTGGTTGTTCTGCGTCACCTTGCCGGTGTGCATGAGGTAGGGCATCGGCGTCAGGATATGCGCGCCGTCGATGCCGTTGGCCTCGCCACCGAGAACGAGATTGTCACGCGTTGCACCCCATGAGGCCTGCTTCAGCACTTCGACATCGGGCATGCCGTGCTTTTCGAAAAAACCCTTTTCCTTGGCGACGACCAGCGGCGCGGCATCCGTCAGCGCGATGAAGCCGAGCTTGGCGCCGGTCACTTCCGGGGCCGAGGTCGCGGCATAGGCGCCCGACGGGAAAAGCTTGCGCGCCGCCACGAACATGGCCGCCGTGGTTGCGCTGCTGACGAGGAAGTCGCGGCGCGTCAGCGCCTTCAGGGATGATCCAGTCTCGATCCGTTTCGTCATCGGTGTCTCCGGCTGGGCGCAGGGAGGATCGCGCCATCGATTGCGTGTTCGGTTCGGTCAAAAACAAAAAAGCTGCCGGCCAGGTCGTCGCGTCCGTACATCCGGGATCGCGTCTTCCTGATCGGCAGCTTTGCCTGTGGCGCCCGTCATTGGACGCCTGTTCCGTGACCCGAGGGCCTGTTGTTAGTGAAGCAGGAACCGTGCCAGTTTTGAGAACCGGCTAATTCATCAATGGAATCAATGAAATTTCTTCAGCGCGCGAATGCGGCGGCAAATTGCACCGTTCACGCATTAGCCATACGGAATGTGCAGTCGCACAAAAATTGTGCAATGCATCATCGTGCGCAATAAATGCTCAAGCGTGCGCGACCGTAAATTTCTGCGTCGCCAGATAGTCGTCGATGCGATCGGGATCGAAGATGCCGCCATCGAAGAAGCCATCCGGGCCAAGGATGAGACTGGCGCCGGCCGAGCCAACCGGCGTGGCAGTCGTCAGCGCACCCTCGACCTTGGCATTCGCCCCCGGCAGCGCGACGCCAAGCGGCTTGAGAGCGGCGCGGTAGAGATCGGGGCGATAACAATTGCGGGCGATCTCGGCATTTTCGGGCGTATGGGCGATATCGCCCCAGCGCACCATCTGCGTGTAGAACCACAGCGCGTGGCTCTTCCACGGAAAGCTTGCCGCCTTGTCGAAGGGCAGAAAAAAGTCGTCGACGGCCAGTTCCGCACCGCCGCCCAGCGCCAGACGCCCGGTCAGCACCGGCATCTGCAATTCCGGCGAGAGGCCGAGGAATGCCGGCTGCGCCATCAGGGCGGCCAGTTCGCCGCGATTTGCCGGGTCCTGGCACCAGCGCGCCGCGTGATGCAAGGCGCGCAACAGGGCCGCAAGCGCCTGCGGATGCTTTTCGGCCCAGGCCTTGCGCACGCCCAGAACCTTTTCCGGGCTGTTGCGCCAGATCCTGGCCTTGACGGTGGCGATATGGCCGGTGCCGGCGACAACCGAGGCGCTGTTCCAGGGTTCACCGACGCAATAACCGTCGATGCGGCCGGCGGCGAGCGCATCGGCCATGAAGGGCGGCGGCACGATGACGATCTCGATATCGCGCGAGGGATCGATGCCGCAGGCGGCAAGCCAGTAGCGCAGTTCG
Organism: Mesorhizobium sp. YR577; assembly: GCF_900116595.1. Lineage (NCBI taxonomy): Bacteria > Pseudomonadati > Pseudomonadota > Alphaproteobacteria > Hyphomicrobiales > Phyllobacteriaceae > Mesorhizobium > Mesorhizobium sp. YR577. The sequence goes on from NZ_FPBI01000003.1 coordinate 193,803, forward strand.
TAATTGTGCCCCGAATGCGGATGCACGACCGCGAAGCGCAGCGGATCGCGTCCAGCCTGCGCCCGCTCGCGGATCAGCGCGCCCAATGCCTTGCCGGTTCGCGCCGGGTCAAGATTGGGCTCTGCGCCATGCGCTGCCATGCCCGCCCACACTTCATTCGAAACCGTCACGCAATTGCCGCCGAGCCCAAGCGCGAAGGGCACGATGGTGTCGGAGGCCAGCGGCGACAAGCCCAGATTGCAGGCGACCGGCATCGGCCCCAGCATATGGGCGAGGTCGAAATGGCCGATCGCGATGCGGTCGCGGATATTGGCCCATGAGGTTTCGCGGTTCAGCGTCAGGTCGACGCCTTCGCGCGCCGCGAAGCCCATCTCCTTGGCGGTGACGAGCACGGCGCTGTCGAAGAGCGGCATGAAGCCGGCGTTGATCTGGTGTTCGAAACCCATCTTCAACTCTCCCCCGGACCCAAGAGGTCGGCAGCGGTGACAAGGCTTTGGGCGATGTCGCTGATCTTGCGGTTCTGGTTCATGGCGGTCTTGCGCAGCAGGGTGTAGGCGGCGTCTTCCGACAGGCCGCGCGACTTCATCAGAATGCCCTTGGCGCGGTCGATCACCTTGCGGTTCTCGAGTTCGTTGCGCGCTTCCTCCAGCTCGCGCGCCATGCGCGAAAAGGCGTTGAAGCGGCTGATCGCCATATCGAGGATCGGCTTCACCCGCTCCTGCCGCAACCCGTCGACGACATAGGCGGACACGCCGGCGTCGACCGCGGCCTCGATCGAAGCCTGGTCGGAGCGATCGACGAACATGGCGATGGGCCGCTTCACCACGCGCGAAAGCTGGAACATGTTTTCCAGCATGTCGCGGTTGGGGTTTTCGAGATCGATGACGATGACGTCGGGTTCGATCTCGGCGATCCGCCGCGCAATGCCCGTCACGTCATGGACGACCGTCACCTGCTCATGCCCGGCCTCCCGCAGTCCCGCCTCGATGATGGAAGCGCGGATGCGGTTTTCGTCGATCACAAGGACGGCGAGGGGTTTTCGAACCATGCCGCATTTTGCTCAGATGCCGCGATTGTGCAATGCGGCATCATCAACGGACATGCGCCGTCCGTCGTGGAGCCTTTGGTTCCAATGATGCGCGCCATACCCAACTCATTCAACGATATTTAACAGGCTTGCGGTATCCGTTCAGCAGAGTGGGGTGTGAGCGGGCGATGATTTCCGAAAATGTTCTAGACGCGGCATTGCGAGATCTGTTCGATCTGTCTCCGGTGCCATTCTCGATTTCCACGACCGACCACGATTCTCGCTACATCAAAGTGAATCCGGCCTATCTCCATCTGATAGGGCGGACCTGGGGCGAGATCGACGGTAAGCCCCTCGGGGCCGATCTGCCCTATTCGATCGACGATCCGGGGCGCCTCGCGCGGATGAACCTGCTTGAAACGCAGGGCTTCTACAAACTCGCCGAAGTGGAAATGCAGCACATCAGCGGGCGCATCATACCGACGCTCATAACCGCGCAGCGACGGCGAATTGCCGGCGAAAGCTTCGATATCGAGATCATGCTCGACAACTCGGAGCGGAAAGCGTTCGAGCAGGCAATTTTGCATGCCGCTCAAGTTGATGCGATGACGGGAATTCAGAACCGGTCGTCCTTCGAAACGCATCTACGCGGAGCCTTGGCCAATCTATCGTCGGAATCCCGGCTGTTCCTGGCTTACATCGACCTCAACCGCTTCAAGCGCGTCAATGATAATTTCGGGCATTCAGTGGGCGATCAGCTGCTTCGGTCTATCGCCAAGCGGCTGGTCGAATGGGGGGACACGCGAGATTTCATCGCCCGCCTCGGTGGCGACGAGTTCGGCATCGTGTCCGTGTACCAAGCGGATGACGCTTTCTCGCTTTCCCGCTTCTTCGATCTGGCAAAGACGATCGCAGAACTCACCGTGATCGATGAAAACCTGATCCAGGTCGGCGCAGCGATAGGGCTGGCCGAAGCATCGGCTGGCGTGTCGTTCGACGCACTTCTAGACCGGGCTGACAGGCTGATGTACGCGGCGAAATCCAGCGGCGATCTCATCGATGTGCGATCAGAATTGATGGGTCATCATCTGTTGGGCGCCGATGAAAAAATCGTGCATCGCCACAAGAGAGCCGCGAGGTTCTAAAATGCGTTCAGACTGCGCTCGCCGGATGATCAGGACGGCGCGGAACGTCTTCGGCTAATGGCAGCACCCCGTTGCTTGACGGGTTTGGTTCATCTGAACCTGTAGCTCCTGCCTCGCCAGAGCTCAACACTTTGAATTTATTGGCGCACCCGACAGGATTCGAACCTGTGACCTCTGCCTTCGGAGGGCAGCGCTCTATCCAGCTGAGCTACGGGTGCATGGCTGAAACGATGATTATCGTCCCAGAAATTCCCGGCCAGGCAACGCCCGGCTGACCGCTTCATAGCCGAAGCGCTGGCAGGCTTCAACGGGCAAATGAAACTGCGCGCCTTCCGATTGCAGAAGTCACAGCTTCGATGTTGTCGGCCGATACGCGCTGGTCTTTGCAGTTCGTGTGCCGCCAGATTGCACTGAGCCTTATGATGGAGGGGCGCAACACGTATGGGAGGGTGTTCACCGCCCGCCGCTTCGGCTATTCGGATTGGACTGAAGTGCAGGGGGAGGCTGAATGAGGGCGCTGATCGCGAAGTTTGCGGCGGAGATCGTTCTCCTGTTTGCCCGTGCGGTCACCGCGGTCAGGGCGACCTGGCATGAAAGCGGGTTGCCGCGTCGCCGCTCCGTCTATTTCGCCAACCATTCCAGCCATGGCGATTTCGTCCTGATCTGGACCGTGTTGCCGCCGCGCCTGCGCCGGCGGGTGCGGCCGGTCGCCGGGGCCGATTACTGGCTCAAGTCGAAGCTCACCAGCTTCATCGGCCGCGACGTCTTCAACGCCGTGCTGATCCAGCGCGACCGCGAGCTGCGCGAGGCCGACCCGGTCGAGACCATGGCGCAGGCCCTGGATGAGGGTTCGTCGCTGATCTTCTTTCCCGAAGGCACGCGCAACCAGACGGAGGCGCAGTTGCTGCCCTTCAAGAGCGGCCTGTTCCATCTGGCAACGGCACGGCCGGATGTCGACCTGGTGCCGGTCTGGATCGCCAATCTCAACCGGGTGATGCCGAAGGGCGAATTCGTGCCCATACCGCTGATATGCACCGTGACATTCGGCGCTCCGATGCACCTGGCGAGCGGCGAGGCGAAGGAAGCATTTATCGAGCGGGCGCATGCGGCGCTGCTTGCGCTCTCCCCGAAACAGGCAGGCGGCAGCGAATGAGCGCGACCCAATACGACATGTTCCTTCTGGTCCTCGGCATATTCGGGGTCCTGCTCGTCGCGTCGCTCGTCGGCTACGTCCTGCAACGGCGGCTGTCGCCGGATGGATCGAATGCGGCCATCGAAAACCTCAATTCCCGCATCAATGCCTGGTGGGTCATGGCGATCCTGATCGCCATCGCTTTCGTTGCCGGACGCATCGGCGTGCTCATCCTGTTTGCGTTCTGCTCGTTTGCGGCGCTGCGCGAATTCGTGACCCTGACCAACACGCGGCGCGCCGACCACTGGGCGCTGGCCACCGCCTTCTTCGTCGTGCTGCCGGTGCAGTATTTTCTGCTGTGGACCGAGGATTACGGCATCTTCTCCATATTCATCCCCGTCTATGCCTTCCTCTTGATGCCCATCATCGCCGTCATGCGTGGTGACACCCAGCATTTCCTCATCCGCATCTCGGAGGTGCAATGGGCGCTGATGATCTGCGTCTTCTGCGCCTCGCATGTGCCGGCGCTGCTGACCTTGCATATCCCCGGCTATGAAGGCCGCAACGTGCTGCTGATCGCCTTCCTCGTCATCGTCGTGCAGCTCAGCGACGTCCTGCAATATGTCTGGGGCAAGCTGTTCGGGCGCACCAAGATCGCGCCCAACCTCTCGCCGTCGAAGACCGTCGAGGGCTTCGTCGGCGGCGTTGCCAGCGCGACGCTGATCGGCGCTGGCCTGTGGTGGATAACGCCGTTCACACCCATTCAGGCCGGCGTGATGGCGCTAGTCATCACCCTGATGGGTTTCTTCGGCGGGCTGGTCATGTCGGCGATCAAGCGGGATCGCGGCGTCAAGGACTGGGGAAATCTGATCGAGGGCCATGGCGGCCTCATCGACCGGCTGGATTCGGTCGTCTTTTCCGCCCCGATCTTCTTCCATCTCACTCGCTACTGGTGGTCGGCGTGATGATGGCGCGGCTGCGCGCGCTTGCCGGCAGCGGTGTGGTTCACGTCATCTTCGCCTTCGTGGCGATGGGCGGCTGGGCCGTTTTCGCCAATCGTGCCCACCCCATGCCGCGCCCGCTTTTCGCCGGCGTCGTGCAGGGCACGCTTTCGGCCATCCTGACGCTCTGCCTCAAATCGATCATCGATGCGCTCTCGCGGCGGTTCGGTGGCGTCACCGGCCTGTGGGCGCCGCCGCTCATCGCCTGTCTCGCCTCGACCGGCATTCTCGTCACCATCCACGCCTTGAGCGGCACGCCCGAAATCCTGCGCACCATCGCCGTGCCGCTGATCGTCTCCACGATCTATGCGGCGACCTACAATTATTCGATCTTCCGGCAGAGAGGAGATAACCTTGGACAAGGGTGACCGCAGGCCGCTGGCGAGCCGCAACACGCGCTGGGCACAAACGATCGCCAAGCGCATGGCAGCACTTTCAATCACCCCCAACGCCATTTCGCAGGCAAGCATCGCCGCTGCCGCGGTGGCCGGCTTGGCGTTCTGGATTGCCGGGGAAACCAGCGGCACCGCTCGCAGCCTGCTGCTGGTCGCGGCGGCGCTGTTTTGCCAGCTTCGCCTGCTGTGCAATCTGTTCGACGGAATGGTCGCCGTGGAAGGCGGCAAGGCCGCGGCGGACGGGCCGTTCTGGAACGAGTTTCCCGACAGGATCGCCGACATACTTATCCTGGCCGGGGTCGGCTACGGCATCGGCGCACCGAGCCTCGGCTGGGCAGCGGCGGCCTTTGCGGTGCTGACTGCCTATGTGCGCGAACTTGGCCGCGCCAATGGCGCACCGAGCGATTTTTCGGGGCCGATGGCCAAGCAGCACCGCATGGCCGTCATCACCGCCGCAGCCCTGTTTTCCGCCGTGGAATTCCTCTGGCACGGCCGGAACGAGGTGTTGACGCTCGCCCTCTCGATCGTGGCGATCGGTGCTTCACTGACCGCGTTTCGCCGGGCCCGACGGCAGGTGCGATGGCTGAAGGAACGCAAGGCGTGGCAATCGACGCCTTGACGTTGCCTTGCGCTATTGCGTTGCGACGCCCAGGCTTGCCTGCGGCAGGTAGCGGTCGATCAGCTGCTCGACTTCGGCATTGCGGCTGCGCGCCGTGTCGCCGCCCATCACGACAACCACCAGCTTGCGGCCACCGGAGTTCACCGAGGTCACGATGTTGAAGCCGGAAGCGCGGATATAGCCGGTCTTGATGCCGTCGACGCCGCTGACCCGGCCGAGCAGGTCGTTATGGCCGCGGATGGTCTTGCCGTTGTAGGCAAAAGAGGTAGCGGAGAAATAGCCATAATGCTGCGGGAAACGCTTGCGCAGGGCGATGCCGAGCAGCGCCATGTCGCGCGCCGTGCTGCGCTGCGCCTCGTCGGGCAGGCCCGATGCGTTGTTGAAGAAGGTTCCGCGCATGCCAAGCTGGCGCGCCTTGGCGGTCATCATCGAGGCGAAACGCTCTTCCGTGCCACCGAGCGCTTCGGCGACGGCCACGGCCACATCGTTGGCCGATTTGGTGCAAAGCGCGCTGATCGCCGATTCCACATCGATCGACTGCCCCGGCTTCAGGCCGATCTTCGACGGCGGGCGCGAGGCGGCATAGGCCGACACCGGTATCTGCGATGATTTCGACAGCTTGCCGCTCTCCAGCGCCTCGAACAGCATATAGAGCGTCATCATCTTGGTGAGCGAGGCCGGATAGCGGGCGGCCTCCGAATTCTGCTCGTAGAGAACCTTGCCGGTGCTGCCGTCGACGACGATCGCCGCGTGCTTTGGCGAAAGGTTCTGCTGCGGCGTCTGGACCGTATTCAGCGTGCCGGTGGTGGAACAGCCGGCGAGCAGGCCCAGTGCGAGGAAAAGGACTGCCACCATGCGCAGAGGCGATGAAAGATGATGAGATGCGATCGGCAAGAAGGCTACCTGATTGAACGCGAGGACGACTGAGACGACGAACCCCTCGCGTTACAGCCTTGTCCAAATTATCGCAATCAAGGTTTCCGGTCCATTAACCGCGGGCGGACCTGTCGCCGCAGGCATATTGCATCACGCGAAGGTTTGAAATTTTGCCAATAACGCAGCAGAATAGGACCCTTGCAGGCAAATGGAGGCAAGATGTCCGAAATAGCGACGATAGCCGCCACGATCTTCAAGCGCGCGGCCAAGGGCAAACGGTTCGTCGTGGCCATCGCCGGTGCGCCGGGTGCGGGCAAATCGACGATCTCGGAACAGTTGCGCGATCTTCTGCCCGAGGGTTCGGCGGTCGTGGTGCCGATGGACGGCTTCCACTATGACGATGTCGTTCTGCACCAGCGCGGGTTGCGGTCGCGCAAGGGCGCGCCGGAAACCTTCGACTATGCCGGTTTCGAGGTGCTGCTGCGTCGCATTCACGCTGCAGAACCGGACATCGCCATTCCCGTCTTCGACCGCAGCATGGAGCTTTCGCGCGCCGCCGCGTCCATCATCGGCACGGACGTCAAGTTCGTGCTGGTGGAAGGCAATTATCTTCTGCTCGATGAAGCGCCGTGGAGCGGCCTTGCCCCGCTTTTCGATTTCGGCATCTTCATCGACGTGGCGCGCGAGGAGCTGGAACGCCGCCTGCTGCAGCGCTGGCATGAGCACGGCAAATCCGACGAAGACGCACGGGCGTGGGTCGCCTCCAACGACATGCCCAATGTCGATCGCGTGCTGAAAAGCCGCCGCAGCGCCGATCTGGTGATCTAGAGAAAACTGCCTACTGGAACAAAAGCCGGCTTCGTTCATTCTGCGTTCGCGGCAACCGTGCCGTGTGAGAGGACTGGAATGATGGCGACCAAGAAGGCATCTCCAAAGACCGGCAAGCAAGCAGCGGCCAAGACGGGCGCGGCGGCAGCCCTTGCCGAACGCACGAAGGACACCAAGAAGTCGGCCAAGGCGCCTGCTGCGAAAGCGGCAGCCAAGGCTCCCGCAGCGCCAAAGGCGGCGGCGAAGAAGCCTGCAGCAGCCAAGGCGGCACCTGCCAAAGCTGCAACTGCCAAGACCACAGGCAGCAAGGCTGCCAAGGCAGTGACGGCAACCAAGGCGGCGGCCAAGAAAGCGACCGCCAAGGCCAGCAAGGCAGCAAGCGTCAAGGCACCGGCGGCGGTAAAGGCTGCTCCAGCCAAAGCGGCTGCGAAAACGAAGGCAGCAGCTACTAAATCCGCAAGCGCAAAGACCGCTGCGGCGAGAGCTGCGCCGGCCAAGGCACCAGCGGCTGCGAAAGCCAAGGCCTCCACTGCAAAGGCGAAGTCGACCGTTGCGAAGGCCAAGGCGGGTGCCGAATCCATCGGCACGAAAGTGCTGCGCGGGGTCAAGGACACGGCAACAGTTGCCGTCGGGCTTGCAACCGTCGTGGCTGGCAAGGTTGCCGGAAAGACGAAGGCAAAAGCCAGGTAGCTTTCCGCTTCGCGTCGGAACCGGCCGGCACCGACGCTTCAATCGATTTCACGAGCGGCTTTCGAAAGAAAAGCCGCAGCAGTTGTTTTGTTGCCTAGCTTCTGGCGGGTATTTCAAGACCTGCCTTCACCGCAGGACGCGCAAGGCCGCGCTCCAGCCAGGCCGCGACATTCGCAAAATCGTCGAAGCCGACGAGTTCGCGCGCTTCGTAGAAGCCTATCAGGTTGCGCACCCAGCCAAGCATCGAGATATCGGCGATGGTGTAATCGTTGCCCATGACCCATTTGCGGCCGACCAGGCGCCTGTCGAGCACGCCGAGCAGGCGCTTGGATTCGTCGCGGTAGCGCTCCAGCGGGCGCTTGTCCTCGATCGCCCGGCCGGCGAATTTGTGGAAGAAGCCGAGCTGGCCGAACATAGGCCCGATGCCCGCCATCTGGAAAAACACCCACTCGATCGTCTCGTAGCGCCCGGCCGCATCGGCGGGGATCAGCTTGCCGGTCTTTTCGGCGAGATAGAGCAGGATCGCGCCGGATTCGAACAGGCCGATCGGCTTCCCGTCCGGGCCGTTCGGATCGATGATCGCCGGGATCTTGCCGTTCGGATTGAGCGACAGGAACTCAGGCGTCCAGCTCTCGTCCTTGCCGATGTTGATGGCGTGGGGCTCGTAGGGAAGCCCCAGCTCCTCGAGCGCGATGGAAACCTTCACGCCGTTCGGCGTCGGGAAGGAATAAAGCTGGATGCGGTCCGGGTGCTTGGCCGGCCAGCGGGCGGTGATCGGGAAAGCGGAAAGATCGGTCATGGGAGATCCTTGGGAGGGTGGCTTAGGAGACGGAGTTTGGCAAATAGGCCTTCGCGATCACTTCATCAATGATGACTGTGAGGTTGATTTCGGGCCGCAAGCCTTCACGCGGCCTTGAACGCCAGAACAGCGTTGGTGCCGCCAAAGGCAAATCCGTTGCTGATTGCCGCGCGCACTTCGCGTTCCTTCGCTACGTTGGGCGTCACGTCGAGATCGCAGGCTGCATCCTTCTCGCGATAGTTGGCGGTCGGCGGCACGATGCCTTCGCGAATGGCCATGACGCAGGCAATCATTTCAAGCCCGCCCGAGGCGCCCATGCAATGGGCGTGCATGGATTTGGTCGACGACACCGAAAGCCGGTTGGCATGCACGCCGAATACCCGGCGGATGGCGGTCGTTTCGATCTCGTCATTGGCCTTGGTGCCGGTGCCATGGGCGTTGACGTAGTCGACATCTTCAGGCTTCAAGCCGGCATCGGCAAGGCAGGCCCGCATCGCTGCGGCCGGCCCTTCGACGGTCGGTGCGACGATATCGCTCGCGTCACCAGACATGCCGGCACCGGCGAGCTCGGCCAGAATGGTCGCGCCCCGCGCCACGGCATGTTCATAGGTTTCCAGAACGGCCATGCCGGAGCCTTCGCCGATCACCAGCCCATCGCGGTCGGCCGAAAAGGGCCGGCAGGTTTCGCGGGCCAGCGCGCGCAGCGCCTCCCAACCCTTGAGAACGCCATAGACCAGCGGTGCATCGGTGCCGCCGGCGATCATGACATCGGCACGGCCGAGGCGAAGCTGGTCGGCGGCGAGCGCCAAAGCGTGATTGGAAGACGCACAAGCCGAAGTGACGCCGAATACCGGGCCGCGCAGGCCGTAGGACATGCTGACCTGGCCGGCCGGCGCACCCGGCATGACGCGCGGGACGGTAAACACGCTGGCGCGCGGGCGACCCTCGATGAACAGGCCGCGATAATTGTCCTCCGCGGTCTCGGCGCCGAAAATGCCGGTGCCGATCGTCGCGCCGATACGCGCGGTATTGCTTTCGTCGACGCTCAGTCCCGCCTGGCGGATGGCTTCGCCAGCGGCAATCACCGCCAGCAGGCTGAAGCGGTCCATCGTCACGAGGCGCTTCTTGTCGAGCCCGTGATCGGGCAGTTCCTTGATTTCCGCGCCGATGCGTACCTTCAGCTCGTGAAGCGGCGCCGTGGTGATCTCGCCGATGCCCGAGCGGCCAGCCCGCATCGCGTCCCATATTGCCGGCACGCTGGTGCCAAGCGCGCAGAGCCCGCCCATGCCGGTGATGACGATACGTGGGCGCGCCATGTCAGGCTTTTTTTGCGATCAGTTCGCGCACGGCCTCGACCATGTCGCCGACATTCTTGAGATTGCTCCAGGCTTCCACCGTGTTCATCTCGATGTCGATGCCATAGGCTTCCTCGAGATCGAAGATGATTTCCGTCAGTTCGAGCGAATGGATGCCCAGCGCGGTGAGTTCGGTCTGGGGCGTTACTTCGCCACCGTCCGGCTCCGCATGAACCTTGATCTTGTCGATAATGTCCTGGGCCAGCTGATCCGCCAACACGCCTCTCCCCAATTCCCGACGTTTGCCCAAGTCAAAACGCCTATTTATATCGTTGCGCTTCGAAACGAGCGACTGCAAAGCATCTGCAAGTGCCAAAACAGGCAAAAACGGCAAGAAGCTGCTTCTCTCTATAGAAAGCGAAAGCCCATCAGGCAACAAGTCATATCTCGACAAACCCATTGCGACCGTTAGGCTGTACTGCGAAAGAGCAACCTCATGTCATCACAAACGATAGAAACCGTCGATCGTTCCCTTCAGCGCGTCTCAGCCAGCGCGCGATTGTCGGCCAGTTTTATCGACGGGCGCACGCGCCTGGCCCGGCTCTATCAGGACGGAGCGGCCAAGATACGCATGCCGCAGACAGACGGCGGCCCGCTCGAAGCGATCCTGATCAACACGGCCGGTGGACTGACCGGCGGCGACCGGATCGGCTGGGAGATCGGCGTTGGCGCGGGTGCCAGCGCCACCATCACCACGCAGGCCTGCGAGAAGGTTTACAAGGCCAATTCCGGCCGTGCCGAGGCCTCGGTGCAACTCTCGGTCGCCACTGGCGGCAGAATCGCCTGGCTGCCGCAGGAAACGATCGTCTTCGAACGTGCGGCCTTCATGCGCAGGCTCGACGTCGAGCTTGCCCACGACGCCGAGGCGTTGATCGTCGAAGCGACGATCTTCGGGCGGCTGGCCATGGGCGAAAGCGCTGTAAACGGCAGTTTTCATGACCGCTGGCGCATCAGAAGCGGCGGACGAATGGTCCATGCCGAAGATTTTTCGATCGGCCCGAAAATCGCCGGCACGCTGGCGCGTTCGGCGGTGACGGGCGGGGACATCGCTGTCGCCACCGTGCTGTTCATCGCGCCGGAACCGGAACGGCTCGTGGATGCCGCCCGCGCCATCATCGGCGATCAGGGTGGGGTCAGCGCATGGCGGGTCGGCAGAACTGGCAAGCTTCTTGCGAGGCTCCACGCTGGAGACGGCTACAGCCTGCGCAAGCGGCTGGTGCCGCTCATCGAATTGCTCAACGGGCAGGCAGGCTTGCCAAAAGTTTGGTCACTTTAGGGAATTTCGAAATAGCATGAACCTGACGCCGCGCGAAAAAGACAAGCTGCTGATCGCCATGGCGGCGATCGTGGCCCGCAAAAGACTGGAACGCGGCGTCAAGCTCAACCATCCCGAAGCCATCGCCCTGATCACCGATTTCGTCGTCGAAGGCGCGCGCGACGGGCGCTCGGTTGCCGAGCTGATGGACGCCGGCGCCCATGTCATAAGCCGGGCGCAGGTCATGGAAGGCATTGCCGAGATGATCCATGACGTGCAGGTCGAGGCAACCTTTCCCGACGGCACCAAGCTGGTGACCGTGCACGAACCGATACGCTGAAACCACGGCAGGGAGGCCGCCATGCTGGAACTTCGCCCCAGTTGCGAATGCTGCGACAAGGATCTGCCGCCGGAGAGCGGTGAGGCCATGATCTGCACCTTCGAATGCACCTTCTGCGCCGATTGCGCGCAAAACGTGCTCGGCGGCACCTGCCCGAACTGTGGCGGCAACTTTTCCGCCCGCCCCATTCGCCCCGCCGCGATGCTGAAAAAGTACCCGGCTTCGGCCAAGCGCGTGCTGAAAGCCGAAGGCTGTTTGCCGGCTCGCAAGGTCGCGTGAAATTTTATCGAGAACGATCAGGAACCAAAATGATGCTCAGGAAGATTTCCCTCGCCGCGCTGGCGCTGGCTGCCAGTGCCGCCCCAGCCTTCGCACATCTCAACCCGGCGGAGCATGGCTCCTTCATGGCCGGCGTCTCGCATCCGCTGTTTGGTATCGATCATATCCTGGCGATGGTGGCGGTCGGTCTCTGGGCGGCGCAGCTCGGCACGCGCAAAGGCTTTGAAAGCGCGCTCTGGCTGGTTCCCGCAGCCTTCGTCGGCACGATGACGATCGGCTTTGCGGCAGCAATTAGCGGTGCCCCCCTCCCCTTCGTCGAGCCGGTGATCCTGGCCTCGGTCGTGGTCATCGGCCTGCTCGCGGCGATGTCGCTGAACGTGCCGACCTGGGCCGGCATGGTCATGGTCGGCTTCTTTGCCTTCTTCCACGGCCATGCGCATGGCGGCGAGCTCGGTTCGGCGGGCGCCGCTTCCTTCGGCATCGGCTTTGCGCTCTCGACGGCACTGCTGCACGCGGCAGGCATAGCCATCGGCCTGGGCTTCGGCCGCCTGCTTGGCGGTGAGACCGGCCGCGTCGTCACCCGTCTGGCCGGGGCTGCCACCGCACTTGGCGGCGTGTGGCTGGCGGTTGCCGGCTAGGGGGACAGTCCATGATACCCGGCGAGATTATCACGGCCGAAGGCGATATCGAGCTGAACAAGGGCCTGCCGACGGTGACGCTGAAAGTGGCGAACACCGGCGACCGGCCCATTCAGGTCGGCAGCCACTATCATTTCTTCGAAACCAACGAAGGGCTGCGTTTCGAGCGTGAAAAGGCGCGCGGCATGCGGCTCGACATCGCCGCCGGCACCGCCGTGCGCTTCGAGCCTGGCCAGGAACGCGACGTCACGCTGATCCCGCTCGGCGGCAAGCGCGAAGTTTACGGGTTTCGGCAGAAGATCATGGGTGCGCTCTGACATGCAGCGCGCCGCCGCCTCTAGCCTTGATGGAAGAGGATCCCGGCCGTTAGCGGCTCGGCTTGGCGGCTGCGTAGATGATCACGCTCTTGCCGCCGTCGAACTCGACCGCGACCACGTCGCGCATCAGGACGGCGCGCGAATCGATGGCGTGGAACAGCATTGCGTTGCCTTCCAGTTCCTTGCGCAGGTCGACGACTTCCTTCTCGTGTTCCTTGAACTTGGCGTCGATTTCCGGCGGCAGACCGTTTTCGGCGGCATCCGGCAGGAAGACGATATCGACCTTTTCGAGGTTGGAGGTCTTGCGCACTTCGCTGGTGGTGGCGAGCGTGTTCTCGATCGCGGCAATGATCCGCTCCGGCTGCGCTTCGGCGCTGGCCTGTTCTTCCTGGACGTCGGAACCGATGATCGTGTCGATGGCCTTCTGGCTTTCGAGCCCTTGCGCCATCAGCGCCATGTTGGGCGCGCAGGCGGCAAGAAAAAATGCGAAGACCGCGATAACATGCATCCATTTCGCGTCGCGAGTCATCGTAAGCGTCATTCGGTGCTCCTTGAATTCCATTTCGAGCCCGATCCTCCACGGGCCCTGCCGTCCAAACGGCTAGTCTACGGCAGCGGTTCCGTGAATGCGACGGTTTGTTGCGCTTCGTTCTTTTCAGGCATCCCCGATCGCCGCGGATCGCGCAATCATAAGCCTGTTTGCGGCAACACCGAGGTGCCCCCCGCCGCAATATGTGGCGGGCATGCCCGCCGGCAGAAGGCGTCAGCTCGCCTTTTTGGTGATCAGCGTCAGCGCGCCGTCCTTGGCCATGCTGGCGGCAATCACCTGAGCCGAGGTAAGCCCCTTGGCTTCGAGCGCCGACTTGATCTGCGGCGTGGCGTCGATCGAACTGCGCAACTGCTTGAGATCGTCGTCGCTGCGCTGCGCCACGACGGTGTTGACCTGCGTCTGGGTTTCCTTCGGCAGTTCGTTGATGTCGACGACGGTGACGCTCTGGATCGTCGGAGCAGCCGACTGGCCTTCGGGTGCGGCCGGCGCTGCGGGAGCCGCAGCCGGCGGCTGGGCAGGCTGCTGCTGCGCGCTCGCAGCGGTGGCGACCATCATCGCAGCACTCGCCGCAAGAATCATTATTTTCCGCATGGATTTCCCTTTCCATCGTTTTGCAAAACGTCATCTCACGATGACTCGGCCACCTCACCTGCCGAATGGGCCCAGAACCTGCCGCTTATCGGGTCATTGCGAGGCGATATGGTGGCAGGAATGTGGACCGTGCCCTTCGCCAGCTCTCTCGCCTGCAGGAATTTCCGATGACAAAAATCTCCCGCGCCGCCTATGCCCGCATGTTCGGCCCGACTGTCGGCGACAAGGTGCGGCTTGCCGACACCGAGCTTTTCATCGAAGTCGAGAAGGACCTCACCACCTATGGCGAGGAGGTCAAATTCGGCGGCGGCAAGGTCATTCGCGACGGCATGGGCCAGAGCCAGGTTTCGCGCGCGCAGGGCGCCGTCGACACCGTCATCACCAATGCGCTGGTGGTCGACCACACCGGCATCTTCAAGGCCGATATCGGCCTGAAGAGCGGGCGCATCGCGGCAGTCGGCAAGGCCGGCAACCCGGACACGCAGGCCGGCGTCACCATCATCATCGGGCCCGGCACGGAAATCATAGCCGGCGAAGGAAAGATCCTCACCGCCGGCGGCATGGACGCGCATATCCACTTCATCTGCCCGCAGCAGATCGAGGAAGCTCTGATGAGCGGCATCACCACCATGCTCGGCGGCGGCACCGGCCCGGCGCACGGCACGCTGGCGACGACCTGCACGCCCGGCCCGTGGCACCTCGCCCGCATGATCCAGTCTTTCGATGCCTTCCCGATGAATATCGGCCTGTCGGCCAAGGGCAATGCCTCGCTTCCGGCGGCGATCGAGGAAATGGTGCTGGGCGGCGCCTGCTCGCTGAAGCTTCACGAGGACTGGGGCACGACACCTGCCGCGATCGACTGCTGCCTGTCCGTTGCCGACGAATATGACGTGCAGGTGATGATCCATACCGATACGCTTAACGAGAGCGGCTTCGTCGAGGACACGGTCGGCGCCTTCAAGGGCCGCACCATCCACGCCTTCCACACCGAGGGTGCCGGCGGCGGCCACGCACCCGACATCATAAAAGTCTGCGGCCTGCCCAACGTCATCCCGTCATCGACCAATCCGACACGGCCCTACACGGTCAACACCATTGCCGAGCATCTCGACATGCTGATGGTCTGCCACCATCTGTCGCCGTCGATCCCGGAAGACATCGCCTTCGCAGAAAGCCGCATCCGCAAGGAGACGATCGCGGCGGAAGACATTTTGCACGACATCGGCGCCTTCTCGATCATCTCGTCGGACAGCCAGGCGATGGGCCGCGTCGGCGAGGTGGCGATCCGCACCTGGCAGACCGCCGACAAGATGAAGCGCCAGCGCGGCAGCCTGCCCCAGGAAACCGGCGACAACGACAATTTCCGGGTGCGCCGCTACATCGCCAAATACACGATCAACCCGGCCATCGCGCATGGCCTGTCGAAAGAAGTCGGCTCGATCGAGGTCGGCAAGCGCGCCGACCTGGTGTTGTGGAGCCCGGCCTTTTTCGGCATCAAGCCCGACATGGTGCTGATCGGCGGCATGATCGCGGCCGCCCCCATGGGCGACCCCAACGCCTCGATCCCGACGCCGCAGCCGGTGCACTATCGCGCGATGTTCGGCGCCTACGGCAAGGCGATGACGAATTCCTCAGTCACTTTCGTTTCAAAAGCCTCGCTGGAGACCGGGCTTCGCGAAAAGCTCGGCGTGGACAAGCAGATGATCGCGGTGGAAAACACGCGTGGCGGCATCGGCAAGCATTCCATGGTGCTGAACGACGCAACCCCGCATGTCGAAGTCGACCCCGAAACCTATGAAGTGCGCGCCGACGGTGAATTGCTGACCTGCCAGCCGGCAACGGTGCTGCCGATGGCGCAGAGGTATTTCCTGTTTTGACTCTGCAGACCACCCCCCAAGAGGCATGGCAATCGCATATGAAGCACTCCCACCCCTAACCCCTCCCCACAAGGGGGAGGGGGACCTGATGGCATTCACACAGCGTCAATCATTGATAGTTTCGTGTGGCATAATCGCAGAGAAATTCCCCTCCCCCTTGTGGGGAGGGGTTAGGGGTGGGGGTGTTACTTGGCACGGTCGGCTATCACCAAATACTACTCGGAGACATCATGAAGCTTGAAATGGTCCAGGTGGACGCCTTCACCGACACGGTGTTTTCCGGCAATTCGGCTGCCGTCGTGTTTCTCGACGACTGGTTGCCCGATGCGGTGCTGCAAGGGATCGCGCTGGAAAACAACCTGGCCGAAACGGCATTCCTGAAGCCACGCGACGACCAGTGGGATATCCGCTGGTTCACGCCGACCGACGAAGTGCCCTTTTGCGGCCATGCCACGCTCGCCTCGGCCTGCGCCCTGCATCGGCGCAAGGGCATCGAGCGTCCTATGCGCTTTTCTACGCGCCAAGTCGGTGACATCGTGGTGACGCCCGAAGGCGGCGGCTATCGCATGGACATTCCGCGCTTCGATCCGGATTTCGACATTCCCGAAGATGCCCTCGTCAACAGCCTGCGCGGCGATGTGTGGGTCAACACCTTCCGCAATCAGGAAAATTTCTTCGCCGAACTGAAGTCGGAGGCGGATGTGCTCGCCTACCAGCCTGATCTGCCGGTGATCGCCAAACTCGGCTCCTTCGGCTTCTGCGTTACCGCGCGCGGCACCGCGAGCGATTTCGTTTCGCGCTATTTCGCACCTGGCGCCGGCATCCCCGAAGACCCGGTGACCGGCTCGACCCATGCGACGCTCGCGCCCTATTGGGCGGAAAAACTCGGCAAGACGCACCTCACCGCAAGGCAGCTTTCCGCACGCGGCGGAGTTCTTGCCTGCGAGGTCGCACCGGGGCGCGTCTATCTGACGGGCGATGCCGTGATCTTCATGGACGCGCAGATCGACATTTCCCAGGCCTGATTCAACCCGGCAAAACATCTCGGGATGCCCGCTTTGCAGGCAGCTGCACGGCTGGCGGGCAGTGCCGATTTTCTGCCTGTGGACCGCGACGGCTTGCCACGCGGTCAAGGCTGGACAGGTCTCGATCAATCGGTATTTTGTGCACCGCACAATGGCCTTTGAGTCCCCTTTTCCTCCCAAAAGGCGCGGGCTCGCTATCAACAAGGAGCACAGTCATGATCGGGAAGAAAGTTCCTTCCGTCACCTTCCGCACCCGCGTCCGCGACGAATCCGTCGGCGGTCCGAATCCCTTCCGCTGGGAAGACAAGGCCTCGTCCGACTATTTCGATGGCAAGCGCGTCGTTCTCTTCTCGCTGCCGGGCGCCTTCACGCCGACCTGCTCGACCTACCAGCTTCCCGACTTCGAGAAGCTGCATGGCGAATTCCAGGCGCAGGGCATCGACGCAATCTACTGCATCTCGGTCAACGACGCCTTCGTCATGAACGCCTGGGGCAAGTCGCAGAACCTCGAAAACGTCAAGCTCATCCCGGACGGCTCGGGCGAATTCACCCGCAAGATGGGCATGCTGGTTGCCAAGGACAATCTCGGCTTCGGCATGCGCTCCTGGCGTTATGCCGCCGTCATCAACAACGGCCGCATCGAAACGTGGTTCGAGGAAGAAGGCTTCTCCGACAACTGCGACACCGATCCTTACGGCCTGTCCTCGCCGCAGAACATTCTCGAAGCGCTCAAGGCCGACGACGTGGCCGAAGCCGCCTGAGCCTGACGGCAGCGAGCTCGAATATGATCAGCCCCGGCAGCGTCCGCGCGCCGGGGCTTTTTGTTGCCGGTAGCAAAGCGGTGCTCTAGGCTGCCTCCAACCGATATCGCTTCAGACGACAGGCTCATGAATCCAGACACACACACCGTCGCGGAAGTTTTTCCCCATATCCGCATCATCATGGGCATGGTCATCGGCCTCGGCGTGACCCGTCTGCTGTCGGGGGTGGCGCGCATCGTCCAGCATCCGCGCGGCTACCAGCTCTACCCCGTGCATCTCGCCTGGGTGGCGATGCTGCTGTTAATGCTGATCCATTTCTGGTGGTGGGAATTCGGCCTGTTCCAGATCCAGCACTGGACCTTCGGCAAATACCTCTTCCTCATCGGCTATGCCGTCATTCTCTTTCTCATGTGCGCGCTGCTGTTTCCCGACAGCATGCTCGACTACAAGAGCTACGAGGATTTCTTCATTTCGCGGCGCGCCTGGTTCTTCGGCCTGCTGGCCTCGACCTATCTGCTCGATGTCATCGACACATTGCTAAAGGGGCAGGAACATTTCGCGCGTTTCGGCAACGAATATATGATCCGAACGCCGATTTTCTTCGCGCTATCCATCATCGCCATCTTCACGACGAACCGGACGTTTCATATGCTGTTTGTGGCTGCCGCATTGATCTATCAGGCGTCGTGGATTCTGCGCCTGTTCGACGACATCGTGTGATCTGGCAGGCGACCGACAATCGAGTTCAAAAGGGCATTCTGCGCATGTACAAAGCCGTCGGTTCGCGCGGGTCGCGGGTCAGCCGCGTCCTCTGGATGCTGGAGGAACTCGGGCAGCCTTACGAATTCGTCGAGGTCGCCCTGCGCTCGCCCGAAGCCTATGCGCTGAACCCGTCGGGCAAGGTGCCGGTGCTGATCGACGATGATCTGGTGGTGACTGATTCGGCGGCGATCTGCGTCTATCTCGGTGACAAGCATGCGGATAAAGGCATGGGCGCAAATCCCGGCGTCACTGGGCGCGCCGAGATGGATTCCTGGATGCATTTCGCACAGTCCGAACTCGAAGCGCCGCTGTGGAACAAGCTGCGCCACCGTTTTTTGCTCCCCAAGGACGTGCGGGTGGATGTCGGGCCAGCGGCCGCCCATGATTTCGCCTGCGAGATCGAAGCGCTCGACCGTCGCCTCACCGGCAGGGAATTCGCTTTGGGCGATCGTTTCAGCGCCGTCGACGTGCTGCTTGGCGATATCGGCGGGTGGGCGCGCGGCGGCAAGTTCAAGATCGCATCCGACACCGTCAACGCCTATTTCGACCGCGTCCTGTCACGGCCCGCCCGAGCGCGCGCCGACGCCAATGGAGGATCATTCCGATGAAGCTCGACATCCGCACCGACTTCACCAAGCTGCCGCGCGCCGTCTCGGTTCTTGCCGCCGGCGAGGCGTCGGGAGAGCCGTTTGGCAGCGCCGCGCTCGCCCATGACGAACGGCATCTGCGCCGCAGGGTCATCGAACTTACGGGTGGCGACAAGATGCTGGTCGACCTGCCTATGCCAATCGCGCTCGGCGACCGCGACCGCCTGGTGCTGGAAGACGGACGCCAGATCGAAATCATCGCTGCCGATGAGCCGCTCTACGACATCCGCGCCCGCGACGCAGTACATCTGTCTGAGCTTGCCTGGCACATCGGCAACCGTCATCTGGCCGCCGGCATCGAGGCCGCCCGCATCCTCATCCTGCGCGACCATGTCATCAAGGCGATGCTGGAAGGGCTGGGCGCGACGGTGACGGATGTCTCCGAACCCTTCAAGCCGGTGCGCGGTGCCTATGCGGGCGAGGCCGGCCATGGCCATTCGCACGGCCACGATCATGCCCATGATCACGATCACCATCATCATGACGGGCATCATCACCATCATGACTGAGCAGCCGCGACAGATGGCGCTGCTGCGCCTGATGACATGGCTTTCGCCGGCCTTTCCGGTCGGCGGCTTTTCCTACAGCCACGGGCTGGAGCAGGCGGTTCATGCCGGGCTGGTCCCCAACCGCGAGACGCTGCTCGACTGGCTGTCGCAACTGATGGAAATCGGTTCCGGCTGGAACGATGCCGTGCTTTTCGCCGAAAGCTGGCGGCGAGCGCGCAACGGCGGTGATCTTGCGGAACTGGCCGAACTCGCCGAAGCTCTGGCCGGCTCGCAGGAACGGCACATGGAGACCATGCTGCAGGGCCAGGCCTTCGTCTCCGCCGCCAAATCATGGCCGCATCCGCTTCTGGAAACCCTGCCGGAAAATTCTCCTTACTGCGTCGCCGTCGGCGCGGTTGCCGGCGCGCACGGCATACCGCTCGAAGACGCGCTTGGCGCATGGCTGCAAACCTTTGCGTCCAATCTCGTCCAGGCGTCGATCCGCCTCGGCGTCACCGGGCAGAGCGGGGGTGTCGAGATTATCGCCGCGCTTGAAGCGCTGACCACCGCGACCGCCACACGCGCCAAAAATTCGACGCTGGACGATCTTGGCACGGCCACGCTTCTGTCCGACGTCATGGCCATGCGGCACGAAACCATGCATTCGCGGCTGTTCCGCTCCTGAAAGGATTTTGTCCCATGAAATCGCAAAACGGCCCGCTTCGCATCGGCATTGGCGGCCCGGTCGGCTCCGGAAAAACGACGCTGACGGAAAAGCTGTGCAAGGCGCTGCGCGACCACTATTCCATCGCGGTCGTCACCAACGACATCTACACGCGTGAGGACGCGATGATGCTGGCGCGGCTACAGGCCCTGCCGGAAGAACGCATCATCGGCGTCGAGACCGGCGGCTGCCCGCACACTGCGATCCGCGAGGACGCCTCGATCAACCTCGCGGCCATCGCCGAGATGAACAAGCGCTTCCCCGACCTCGACATCATCTTCATCGAGTCCGGCGGCGACAATCTGGCGGCGACCTTCTCGCCCGATCTTGCCGATCTCAGCCTCTATGTCATCTCGGTCTGCCAGGGCGGCGACATTCCGCGCAAGGGCGGGCCGGCGATCACCCGATCCGACTTCCTTATCATCAACAAGAGCGATCTGGCGCCTTACGTGAATGTCGATCTCGAGCTGATGGAAGAGGATGCTGCCAAGGCGCGCGGCAAACGGCCATTCGGCTTCACCGACCTGTCGCGCGGCACCGGCTTGCAGACGGTCATCGACTTCATCGTCGAAAATGGCGGGCTTCAAATGGACCAGCAGCGCCGCAGCGCTTGAGGCAGGGCCGGATTCAGGTTGCCGCGCAGGGCGCGTAAAGGCATCCTCAGGCAAAATCAGAAAGGGGAAAGCCATGAGCGTGACGCAACTGACCGCGAAGAGCCGCACCAACCTGCCCTTCTATGAAGAGCGCGTCGATCTTGCCTGCGCCTTCCGCTGGACGGCGCGGCTCAATATGCACGAGGCGGTGGCCAATCATTTCTCGCTGGCCGTCAACGATGACGGCTCGCAGTTCCTGATGAACCCGAACCAGGTTCATTTCTCGCGCATCAAGGCGAGCGACCTTCTGCTGATCGACGCCAACGACCCCGAAACCATGAACGGCCCCGACGCGCCCGACCCGACCGCCTGGGGCCTGCATGGCGCGGTGCATCGCAACTGCGCCCATGCGCGCTGCGTGCTGCATGTGCATTCGATCCATGCCACCGTTCTGGCGTCGCTTGCCGATTCGAAGCTGCCGCCGATCGACCAGAATTCGGCGATGTTTTTCAACCGCCATGTCGTCGACGAGCATTATGGCGGACTGGCCTTCGAGGAAGAGGGCGAGCGCTGCTCGCAGCTTCTGGCCGACCCCAAGGTCAAGGTGATGGTCATGGGCAATCACGGCGTTCTGGTCATCGGCCACAGCGTGGCGGATGCCTTCAACCAGCTCTATTATTTCGAGCGCGCCGCCGAGACCTACATCAAGGCTCTGTGGACCGGGCGGCCGTTGCGGGTGCTTTCAGACGAGATCGCGGAAAAGGCGGCGAGCGAAATGGACGACTATCCCGGCCAGGCCGAGCGCCATCTTGCCGAGCTGAAGGCAATTCTGGACGAGCAGGAACCTGTCTATCGGAGCTGATGGACGCCAGCTCCCGGTGCGTCCTTCGAGGCTCGCTGCGCTCGCACCTCAGGATGAGGAAGGTTGGTGCTGTTTCGGCCTCCAAGTCTGCCGCGTTGGAGGACCAGATGACGGGGCATTTACCCTCTCATCCTGAGGAGCAAGCACGAACCTCCCTCATCCTGAGGTGCGAGCCCGCGGGGCTATGAAGTGTGCACGGTAAACGCCAATGGGCGAGCCTCGAAGGGCGCACCAACAAAGCCAATCCTCGGAGACAATCAATCCAGGCCGAGATGGCCGCGCAGTTCTTCCGCGCTGGCGACATAGATCGCGCCGGGCGGCGCTTCGGCCGGCTGCTGCGGCCAGAACAGAGTGCGCATGCCGGCGGCGACGCCGGCGGATGCACCGGTCCAGCTGTCTTCGACCACGCAAGCCCCTGACGGATCGACCTCGGCCAGCCATGCGGCGCGCAGGAAGGGCTCGGGATCTGGCTTGCCCAGCCGCACATCGTTGCGGGTGACCGTCTTCATGCCCGGCCGGTCGATGCCGATGACGCGCATATTGGCCTCGACAACCAGCCGGTCGGAATTCGACACCACCGCCTGCTGCGTGCCTTGCGCGCGCAGGTCGCGGAAGACCTCGACGGCCCCGGGGCGCGGCTTCAGGGTGCCGACATGCTCCATGTAATAGACATATTTGCGCACGATCCAGTCGTCGAAGGCGAGCTTCAGCCCGAACTCATCATGCAGCATCTCGTAGACCGGGAAGGCGGCGATGCCGAGCACGCGGTCATGCAGGTCGGCCGGCGGCGTGATGCCGAGGCTCTTCAGGACGGCGACCAACGCCTGCTCGTGCAGCGGTTCACTGTCGATCAGCGTTCCATCCATGTCCCAGAATACGGCTTGCGGCATCATCATAAAAATCCTTCCAAAACGGTCATAGAGCGTTTGCCGCCGGAGATAAACCGGTTGAAGGCGATATCTCCCCGCGGCTCGGCGTCACGGGCACGAACGCGCTGAAACGGCAGAGACCGGCCAACGCCACATGCGAGCAATTGACGCCACCAATAGACAATTGCGCCCGGACAAATTCCCTGCGAAAGTGATCGCTTCGGCCAAGAATGGCCCGGGAGGCACGGCAGGCATCATGAACACCCGGCAGGAAACCGGCGGCGGACGGCTCGACGATGCGGCACGCGCCGGCTGGCTCTATTATGTCGCCGGCAACACGCAGGACCAGATCGCCGGCAAGCTCGGCGTATCACGCCAGACCGCGCAGCGGCTGGTTTCGCTGGCCGTTTCCGAAGGACTGATAAAGGTCCGGGTCGATCATCCCATCGCCAACTGCCTCGATCTCGCGGCCAGGCTGAAGTCACGCTTCGCGCTCGATCTGGTCGAGGTCGTGCCGAGCGATCCGGATTCGACCTCGACGACGATCGGCATCGCCGGTGCTGCGGCCGCCGAAATCGAGAAATGGCTGCGCAAGACCGAGCCCATTGTGATGGCGATCGGAACGGGGCGCACGCTGAAGGCTTCGATCGAGCAATTGCCGCCGATGGAGTGTTCCCAGCACAAGGTGGTGTCGCTGACCGGCAACATTTCGCCGGACGGTTCGGCCGCTTTCTACAACGTCATCTTCACCATGGCCGACCGGATCAAGGCGCGCAGCTTTCCGATGCCGCTGCCGGTCATCGCTTCGTCGCCCGAGGAACGCGAGATGCTGCTCGGCCAGCCGATGATCCAGCCGACCCTGGCTCTTGCTGCGCGCGCCGACGTGACCTTCGTCGGCATCGGCGACCTCGGCCCCAGGGCGCCACTCTATGAAGACGGTTTTATCTCGGAGAGCGAACTGAAAGCCCTGCAGAAGGCGGGCGGCGTCGCCGAGATCGTCGGCTGGGTGTTCGACCGCGACGGCAAGCAGATCGACGGCATCACCAACGACCGCGTCGCCTCCGCACCGCTGCCGTCGCGCGAAAAATCACTCGTCGTGGCGCTCGCCATGGGCGACCGCAAGCTGCCCGGCATATTGGCCGCCGTCACCCGCCGGCTGGTCAACGGGCTGATCACCGACGAGCGCACGGCAGCGGCGCTGCTGGCGGGGTGAACCTGAAATAGCCGCTCAGCCGACTGCGGCTTCTTCCTTGATCTTCCAGCCGGCGACCCAGCGCCTGCGCAACGTCTCGCCTTCGCCGTGGAAAAAATCGTCGAGCAGCGCGCTGTCTTCGACGCGATTGGTGCGGAAGTTGCGGAGGTCCTGCCGCAACTCGCACCAGGCCACGATGTTGGCGACTTCCGAATAATAGATCAGCGCGATCGGCCGGATGATCCTCTCGGTTGCGCGGCCATATTCGTCGCGGTAGCGGATTTCTATCTTCTGCTCATCGCGGATTGCCCGCCTGACCAGCGCGAAATCGACGCCCTCGGGCGGCGGCGCGACCGTGCCCCAGGCGTGGAGGGCATTGCCGGCGAGCGTCTGGCGCAGCGGTGCCGGCATGGCGGCGGCGATCTTCTGGTTCACGCGCTTTGCCGCCTGTTTGAGCTCGACGTCGCCGGTGCGCTCGAGAAGCGCCAGCGCCAGCACGATCGCCTCGGTCTCCTCGATGGAAAACATCAGCGGCGGCAGGTCGAAACCGGGGCGCAGGATGTAGCCGATGCCGCGCCCACCCTCGATCGGCACGCGCATGGCCTGAAGGGCGGCCACGTCGCGGTAGATGGAACGCTGCGTGACCTCAAGCTGCTCAGCGATCTGGGCCGCCGTAACAGGCTTTCGTGCGAGCCTGAGTATCTGGATGATCTCGAATAGACGGGACGCCTTGCGCATGCCGATTTCCTGTCGCGCTTCTCATCGCAACTGACAATACCCTGGCCATTGGCCTTCTGTATACGGCCCGTCATCGACTTGAAAAACAACGATATCCACGCGGGAAGCCGCGGCATGCGGGCGGGGCAACTGACATGACTTACACGGAAAATCTCTGGCTGTTCCTGACGCTGCTTTTCGGCATCATCATCATACCGGGCATGGACATGCTGTTCGTGCTGGCGAACTCGTTGACGCGGGGACGCAATGCCGGGCTTTCGGCAACCGCAGGCATCATGGCCGGCGGTGCGATCCACACGCTGTTCGGCGCCCTTGCCGTCGGCATCCTGACGACGCTGGCGCCTTCGGTGTTCACGGTCATGCTTTTCTTCGGGGCGGGCTATATGGCGTGGATCGGCATAACGCTGATGCGCAGTTCCATTGCCATCGACGCAGTGGGAACCGCTACGGCAAGGTCGCTATGGGTGGCGTTCCGCCAGGGCGCGGTGACCTGCCTGCTCAACCCGAAGGCCTATCTGTTCGTGCTGGCGGTCTATCCGCAATTCCTGAAGCCGCAATATGGCGCGATCTGGTCGCAGGCGCTGGTCATGGGCGTCATGACCGTGCTGATGCAGCTTGGGATCTATGGCGGGCTGGCGCTTGCCGCCGGAAGGAGCCGCGACTTTCTCGTCTCAAGCCCTCAGGCAACCATGCTGGCGGGACGCGCTGCCGGCGTCATCTTCATCGTCGTGGCAGGGCTCACCGCCTGGCACGGCTGGGCGGCGAGCTGAAGGTCAGAGGTTCCTGGGAGGCTGCGCAAGGTGTTACTTGCGTCGGCCGCTCGGGTCGTTGCCGTCGAGGATGCCCATGTCGCGCTTGAGGTGATCAGGCAGGGTCCGGATGTCGAGCGAGGCGGTATGGCTGGTGGTGCGTGGCCAGGAAAACTGCAGGAATGCTCGCAGGAACTGGCTGGACGAATATGCGTGGTTCGACTTGGCGTGAACGTGTGACATGTTGGTCCGGTCTTTCTCGAGACCGCTCCTGTTTGATGCGTCGACCCTTTATTTGCGCCTGAAATGCGCTATTTTCCAATCGAACGTCGATCATCACGCATAAGGTGGCTTTATCCATCATGGCTGCTCAACTTCCGCCGCTCCAGGCGATCCGCGTCTTCGAGGCCGCCGCCCGCCACGCCAGCTTCACCAAGGCTGCGGGCGAGCTTGGCATGACGCAGGCCGCCGTCAGCTACCAGATCAAGCTGCTGGAGGAGCGCGTCGGCGCGCCGCTTTTCCTGCGCAAGCCGCGCCAGGTGACACTCACCGAAGCCGGCCAGCGGTTGGCGCCATCTATCACCGAAGCGTTCGGCATCATCAGCGAAGCCTATGCGGCCGCGCGCACCGGGGCGGAAGGCGTGCTGTGCGTCACCACCATCCTGACCTTCGCCTCAAACTGGCTGGCCCGGCATCTTGGCGCATTCCAGATCGCACATCCCAATCTCGCCGTGCGCCTAGACACCTCGACCCGGCTGATCGATTTCACCCGCGAGGATGTCGACGTCGCCATACGGGCAGGCCCCGGCGACTGGCCGGGGCTTGCCAAGCACTTCCTGTTCAAGGCCGACTTCACCCCCATGCTCAGCCCCAAGCTTGCCGAAAGCATCAGCGGCCTGAAGGAGCCTGCCGACCTCTTGCGCCTGCCGGTGCTCGACCCGGGTGACTACTGGTGGAAGGAGTGGTTCACCGCCGCAGGCCTGCCGACCGACTCGCTGGAATCGCGGCCGCGCAACAGCCTCGGCGCACAGGCTTACGAAGCAAGCGCGGCGATGGCCGGGAACGGTGTCGCCATACTGACGCGCGCCCTGTTCAAGGCGGAACTCGCTGACGGAAGGCTGTTTCAGCCGTTCGATGTGACTGCCTGGGACGGCAACGCCTATTGGCTGGTCTATCCCGAAGCGCGCCGCAACGTGCCCAAGATCCGCGCCTTCCGCGAATGGCTGCTTACCGCGGTGGAAGCCACGCTCGGCAAGCCCGAGCAGTAGACAATCAGGCCTTGCCGGCTCTGGGGATCGCCCAGACATTGACCGGTTCGTCGCGCCCGCGCAGCGTGACGAGGCCATGGTCGACCAGTCCCGACAGCGCGTCGATCCCGTCCTCGCGCCCGACCGCCTTGACGAGCGATGCGCCAACGCAGATGCCGGCCTCCAGTTCGCGGCACAGGGCCTGGAGGCGGCTGGCGACGTTGCAGGTGTCGCCCACCACCGCGATCGACAGGTTGCGCTCGCTGCCGACGGCGCCGAGAACGACGGGGCCGTACTGGCAGCCGATGCCAACCTCTATCGGATCTTCGCCCGCAGCAATGCGCCGGGCGTTCCATTCGTTCATCGAATTCATCATCGCCCATGCGCAGCGCATGGCCCGCGTCGCGTCGGTCTCGGTCGGGCGCGGCACGCCGAACGTCGCCATGATGCAGTCGCCGATATAGTTGTCGACCGTGCCGCCATGATCGAACACGACCTGTTCCATGCGCCGGTGGAATTGCCGCAGCAGTTCGAACACTTCTTCGGCCGGGTGGTCTTCGGAATAATTGGTGAAGCCGACGATATCGGCAAACACCACCGCAACCTCCTGACGCCGGACGGGGCCGAACGGCTCATCGGCCGATGCCAGTTCGTCGACGACATTGGGCGAGAAATGGCGCGCCAGATTTATGCGCGACCGCTCCGCGGCGATGTAGTCGTCAGCCAGCCTTCGGGAGCGCGAAACGACGATCGCCAGTATGCCGGTGATGATCAGGATGAGCACCACATTTGCCGACTGGGCGATGATGTCGACGTAGTTTGGATCCTGGGCAAAATGCAGCCGGTCAACAAGCTCCATGTCGGATCGTATCTTGCTGGCGATATAGGTGCCCGGCCGCGAGATGACCCAGACTATCGCCGCTGTCCAGGACAGTGCCGCCGAAAGGCCGAGCCACAGGGCAAGGCGCGGCGAAAGCGTCAACGCGCCAAGGCTAACGAAGATCAGCAGATAGGCGAATGTGCCCTCGCGCAGATGCATTGCCGGTGGAATTATGTCTGTGCCGAATGGATTCCGGCCGACGATCAGGAAGGTGAGCAGCACGATGTCCAGCGTTCCGATCACCGCGCTTAGCCAGGGTGGGCTCAGCCGCCGTTTCACCAGCCGGTAATTGACCAGGCCGATAATGTAGAAAAGGCCCAGGCTCGAAAGCGTGAAGACGAGAGCCGCACCCCATTTGGCAAAGGCCAGAAAGAACAGGGCGATGGCGACGAGGGCGGCCGAACGCGCCCAGTATTGCAGCCGCGCACCCTCGCGCTCCGCGCGCGCCAGCATGGCCGACAGCCGAAACCGCCGCCGCTTGCTCAGGCTCGTCGCGGCCTGAATCGCCTCAAGCGAAATGGTCGGCACATTTGCCTTCGGCTCTGTCTGACTATCGATCGACGGCAAGAGCGTCATCTTTCCCACCGTTTCAGAAGCAGGCGCGGAACCTATCGAGCGCGGCTGCTTGGCGCCCGCACGGTCCGTTGATTCCTGCCAGTTTTAGCAAAACCCTCGATTACAGGCGTGAAAAACTTTCAACCGTCTTTCCCTCATCGAAACCTGTTCACGCAACTGGCGCCGAATTTGGGGAGCCGGATCGAAACCTGCAAGGGCCCAGAGCATCGGACCGAAAAGTGGAATCCGGTTTTCGGAATAATCCGATGCTCATTCTCAGCGCTGAATCGTTCCCTTGTGCGTCCGAATGGACGCACGGCGATCCAGGTGCTGCGGCGCAGCATCGAAACCGGCTTGACATAAATCACAGTAAGTGAATAATTGCCCACAGCCAAGGCAAATGCTCATCTTGGTTCTAGGGAGGAATATCGATGAAATTGACCACGCTCATTCTGGGCCTGTGTTCGGCCAGCGCGCTTGCGTTCTCCGCCCATGCCGAATCCATCACCATCGCCACCGTCAACAATGGCGACATGGTCCGCATGCAGAAGCTGACGGAAGACTTCACGTCCAAGAACCCCGACATCCAGCTCGAATGGGTCACGCTCGAAGAGAACGTGCTGCGCGAGCGCGTCACCACCGACATCGCCACCAAGGGCGGCCAGTACGACGTCATGACCATCGGCACCTACGAGGTTCCGATCTGGGCCAAGCAGGGCTGGCTCCTGCCGCTCGACAATCTCGGCGCCGACTATGACGCCAAGGACATCATTCCGGCGATCGCCGGCGGCCTGTCGGCCGACGGCAAGCTCTATGCCGCACCCTTCTACGGCGAGAGCTCCTTCGTCATGTACCGCAAGGACCTGATCGAAAAGGCCGGGCTCAAGATGCCCGACGCACCGACATGGGACTTCATCGCCGACGCAGCCCGCAAGATGACCGACCGCGCCAACGACATCAACGGCATCTGCCTGCGCGGCAAGGCCGGCTGGGGCGAGAACATGGCTTTCCTGACCGCCATGTCGAACTCATTCGGCGCGCGCTGGTTCGACGAGAAGTGGCAGCCCCAGTTCGACCAGCCAGAATGGAAGAAGACGCTTCAGTTCTATGTCGACCTGATGAAGGATGCCGGCCCGGCCGGCGCTTCCTCCAACGGCTTCAACGAGAACCTGGCGCTGTTCCAGCAGGGCAAGTGCGGCATGTGGATCGACGCCACGGTCGCCGCCTCCTTCGTCTCGAACCCGAAGGACTCCACCGTTGCCGACAAGGTCGGTTATGCGCTGGCGCCCGATACCGGCCTCGGCAAGCGCGGCAACTGGCTGTGGGCATGGTCGCTCGGCATTCCTGCCGGCACGCAGAAGGCTGCCTCGGCTGAAAAGTTCGTCGCCTGGGCAACCGGCAAGGGCTATCTCGACCTCGTCGCCTCGAAGGAAGGCTGGGCCAACGTTCCCCCGGGAACGCGCACCTCGCTCTATGAGAACCCCGAGTACCAGAAGGCCGCGCCCTTCGCCAAGATGACGCTCGACTCGATCAACTCGGCCGATCCGACCAAGCCGACCGTCAAGCCGGTGCCTTATGTCGGCGTGCAGTTCGTCGCCATTCCTGAATTCCAGGGCCTCGGCACGACGGTGGGCCAGTTGTTCTCGGCAGCACTTGCCGGCCAGTCCAGCGTCGATGACGCGCTTGCCGCCGCACAGACCGCCTCGGTCCGTGAAATGACCCGGGCCGGCTACATCAAATAAGGCATCATTTCGATGCCTTGGGCCGTCCGGTTCCCAGTCCGGGCGGCCCGCCCCAACCCTGTTGGCGTCCGCGTACAGACAGCGTGACTGCCGAGTTCGCCCTGTTTTCCTGTGGGCTACTCAACTCAATCGACCGGCGCGCCAGGCGCCGCCTGTGGTGAAGACAACCGGAACGGTTCTTTCAAACCGAGGGTGAAACCATGGCTACTCAACAAACCCGAACGCTTGCGCGCTTCATGATGGCGCCGTCGGTGATCCTGCTCCTGATCTGGATGGTCGTGCCGCTGGCGATGACGCTGTGGTTCTCGTTCCAGAACTACAATCTGCTCAACCCGGCCAATGTCAGTTTTGCCGGACTGTTCAACTACCAGTTCTTCTACACCGACCCGGCCTTCTTCCAGTCGATCTGGAACACGCTGCTGATCGTCGGCGGCGTTCTGCTGATCACCGTCATCGGCGGTACAGCGCTGGCGCTGCTGCTCGACCAGCCGATGTTCGGCCAGGGCATCGTGCGCATCCTGGTGATCTCGCCCTTCTTCGTCATGCCGCCGGTGGCAGCACTGGTGTGGAAGAACATGATCATGCATCCGGGCTACGGCGTCTTTGCCGGCATCTCGAAATCGCTCGGCCTTCAGCCGGTCGACTGGTTCGCGCAATATCCGCTGTTTTCGATCATCATCATCGTCGCCTGGCAGTGGCTGCCCTTCGCCACGCTGATCCTGCTCACCGCGCTGCAATCGCTGGACGGCGAGCAGAAGGAGGCTGCAGAGATGGACGGCGCCGGCTTCGTCAGCCGCTTCATCCACCTGACGATCCCGCATATGTCGCGGGCGATCACCGTGGTCATCCTGATCCAGACCATCTTCCTGCTTGGCGTCTATGCCGAAATCCTCGTCACCACCAATGGCGGCCCGGGCTACGCATCGACCAACCTGCCCTTCCTGATCTACCGCACCGCGCTCCTCGGCTACGACGTCGGCGGGGCATCGGCGGGCGGCATCATCGCGGTCATCCTCGCCAACATCGTCGCCTTCTTCCTGATGCGCGCCGTTGGCAAGAACCTCGACAAATAGGAGAGACCCATGGCACGCGCAGTTTCGACACAGACCAAGGTCGGATGGACCATCGCCGCCTGGGTGATCGCCCTGCTGATCTTCTTTCCGATCCTCTACACGATCATCACCTCGTTCAAATCCGAGACCGAGGCGATCGCCGGCTTCAAGCTGATCCCGTCGGGAACGCTGGAGAGCTATGCCGAGGTTCAGTCGCAGAGCAACTACTTCAAGTTCTTCATGAACTCGGTGGTGATCTCCGTCGGCTCGACCATCCTCGCCTTGCTCATTGCGATACCGGCGGCCTGGTCGATGGCGTTCTCGCCGACCAAGCGAACCAAGGACATCCTGATGTGGATGCTCTCCACCAAGATGATGCCGGCGGTCGCGGTTCTGGTTCCGATGTATCTGATCTTCCGCGACTGGGGGCTTCTCGATAGCCGCATCGGCCTGACCGTGATGCTGATGCTGATCAACCTGCCGATCGTGGTGTGGATGCTCTACACCTACTTCCGCGAAATTCCCGGCGAAATCCTGGAAGCCGCGCGCATGGATGGCGCCACGCTGTGGGGTGAAATCTTCTATGTGCTGACGCCGATGGCAGTGCCCGGCATTGCCTCGACCATGCTGCTCAACATCATCCTCGCATGGAACGAAGCGTTCTGGACGATCCGCCTGTCGACGACCAACGCAGCACCGCTCACCGCCTTCATCGCCTCGTTCTCCAGCCCGCAAGGGCTGTTCTGGGCCAAGCTTTCGGCAGCCTCGACGCTGGCGATCGCGCCGATCCTGATCATGGGCTGGTTCAGCCAGAAACAGCTGGTCCGCGGCCTGACATTCGGTGCTGTGAAGTAACGAAGCAAAAGCCCTTCGGGGGAGGAAATCATGGGAAACATCACGCTCAAGCAAGTGTCGAAGTCCTTCGGGGCGACGGTCATCATTCCGAAAATCGACCTCGTCATCGAAGACGGCGAGTTCGTCGTCTTCGTCGGCCCCTCGGGTTGCGGCAAGTCCACGCTGCTCAGGCTGATCGCCGGGCTGGAAGACACCAGCGGCGGCACCATCAACATCGACGGTCGCGACGTGACCGGCGAGGCGCCGGCCAAGCGCAAGCTCGCCATGGTGTTCCAGTCCTACGCGCTCTACCCGCATATGACTGTGGCCAAGAACATCGCCTTCCCGCTCAAGATGGCCGGCGAGAGCCAGGCCAGCATCGACAAGAAGGTCCAGGATGCAGCCCGCGTGCTCAACCTCACCAACTATCTCGAGCGCCGGCCGGGCCAGCTTTCCGGCGGCCAGCGCCAGCGCGTCGCCATCGGCCGCGCCATCGTGCGCCAGCCTTCCGCCTTCCTGTTCGACGAGCCGCTGTCCAACCTTGACGCTGCCCTTCGCGGCACGATGCGGCTGGAGATCAGCGAACTCCACCACCAACTCAAGACGACGATGATCTACGTCACCCACGACCAGGTCGAGGCGATGACCATGGCTGACAAGATCGTGGTGCTGAACGCCGGCAATATCGAGCAGGTCGGCTCGCCGATGGAACTCTACAAGACGCCGAAGAACCTGTTCGTCGCCGGCTTCATCGGCTCGCCGAAGATGAACCTCATCACCGGCGCACCGGCGGCGAAAGTGGGCGCAACGACCGTCGGCGTCCGCCCCGAGCACCTCGCCATCTCGAAAACCTCCGGCGACTGGAAGGCAACCGTCGGCGTTGCCGAGCATCTCGGCTCCGACACCTTCCTGCACGTCCATTCCGACGGCGTCGGGCCGCTCACCGTTCGCGGCGACGGCGAAATCTCGGTCAAGCACGGCGACACGATCTTCCTGACGCCTGACGCATCGAAACTGCACCGCTTCGGTGCCGACGGGAGAGCAATTTGACACAAAGACTGAAGGGCAAGTCCGCCCTGATCACGGGTGCTGCGCGCGGCATCGGCCGCGCCTTTGCGGAGGCCTATATCCGCGAGGGTGCGACGGTGGCGATCGGCGACATCAATCTCGATGCGGCGATGAAGACCGCCGACGAGATCGGCGCTTCGGCCTATGCCGTCAGCCTCGACGTGACCAACCAGAACTCGATCGAGGCGGCGATAAAGGCTGTCGAGCAGAAGACCGGCGGGCTCGACATTCTGATCAACAATGCAGCACTTTTCGACCTGGCGCCGATCGTCGAGATTACGCCGGCAAGCTATGACAGGCTGTTTTCCGTCAATGTCGCCGGCACGCTGTTCACCATGCAGGCTGCCGCCCGCTCGATGATCGCGCGGGGCAAGGGCGGCAAGATCATCAACATGGCAAGCCAGGCCGGGCGTCGCGGCGAAGCGCTGGTCGCCGTCTACTGCGCCACCAAGGCCGCCGTCATCAGCCTGACCCAGTCGGCCGGGCTCGACCTGATCAAGCATGGCATCAACGTCAACGCCATCGCGCCGGGCGTCGTCGATGGCGAGCACTGGGACGGCGTCGACGCGCTGTTTGCCAAGCATGAAAAACTGGCAAAGGGCGAGAAGAAAAAGCTCGTCGGCGAGGCGGTGCCGTTCGGCCGCATGGGCACGGCGCAGGATCTCACCGGCATGGCGATCTTCCTCGCCAGCGCGGAAGCCGAATACATCGTCGCCCAGACCTACAATGTCGATGGCGGCAACTGGATGAGTTGAGTGCGCGACGCGGTTTCCCTCCCCCTTGAGGGGAGGGTGCCGAGCGAAGCGAGGCGGGTGGGGTCATCGCGGCAGCGCGCGGCACAAAGGAACGTCGAGCACTGCCGCAGCGACCCCACCCGGCCCTACGGGCCACCCTCCCCTCAAGGGGGAGGGGGACGCCGCACCAAGCATAGGAAAAGGCGAGCCGAAATGACCACGAAACTCTCCTCTGCAGCGCTCGGGCACCTCCCCGCCAAAGTCGCCGGCCCGAAATACGACCGCGCTTCCCTCACGCCCGGCATCCTGCATTTCGGCGTCGGCAATTTCCATCGCGCCCATCAGGCCGTCTATCTCGACGACCTCTTCAATGAAGGCCGCGACCATGATTGGGCGCTGATCGGCGCGGGCGTTTTCGAGGGCGAGAAGGTCGGGCGCGAAAAGCTCGCCGAGCAGGATTTCCTCACCACCGTGGTCGAGCAGGACGACGGCCACATGCAGGCGCGCGTGACCGCCGCGATGACGGATTTTCTTGTCCCCGGCGACACCAGGACGATCATTAGCCGGCTTGCAGACCCCAAGATCCGCATCGTCTCGCTGACCATCACGGAAGGCGGCTATTTCATCGATCCGGCCTCGGGAAAATTCAATCCCGCGCATCCCGACATCGTCAGCGACGCCGGCAATCCGGAAACGCCGAAAACCGTCTTCGGACTGATCCTGGCCGGGCTGGCACGGCGGCGCGTGGAAGGCACGCCGGCCTTCACGGTCATGTCCTGCGACAATATCCCTCATAACGGCCACGTCACCGCCGACGCGGTGATCGGACTGGCGCAGCTCAGCGATCCCGACTTCGCCCGCTGGGTGGCGGAGAACGTCGCCTTCCCCAATGGCATGGTCGATCGCATCACACCGGCGACGACCGACCGCGAGCGCAAACTCCTGGCCGACGACTTCGGCCTGGAAGACAACTGGCCGGTGTTCTGCGAGCCGTTCCGGCAATGGGTGCTGGAGGACAATTTCCCGACCGGCAGGCCAGCGCTGGAACAGGTCGGCGTGACCTTCGTCAAGGACGTGTCGCCGTTCGAGCTGATGAAAATCCGCATCCTCAATGGCGGTCACGCGACGATCGCCTATCCCGCCGGGCTGATGGACATCCATTTCGTGCATGAGGCGATGCAGGAGCCGCTGGTGCGCGATTTCCTCGCCAAGCTGGAGCGCGATGAGATCATCCCGACCGTGCCGCCTGTTCCGGGCGTGGTGCTGGAAGACTATTTCAAGCTGATCGAGAAGCGCTTCTCCAATCCCAAGATCGGCGACACCGTGCGGCGGCTCTGCCTCGACGGCTCCAACCGCCAGCCGAAATTCATCATCCCGACCATCGGCGACCGGCTGAAGGCAGGCAAGGACGTTTCCGGTCTCGCGCTCGAATCGGCGCTGTGGTGCCGCTACTGCTTCGGCACGACCGATTCAGGCGCAGTCATCGAACCCAACGACCCGAACTGGGTACGCCTGCAGAAAGCGGCGCATGCGGCGAAGGACGATCCCTCGGCATGGCTGGCGATGGAGGACATCTATGGCGAGGTCGGGCGTTCGCCGGTCTTTGCCGCCGCCTTCGCCAAAAAACTGAAAACGCTGTGGGAAAAAGGCACGCGCGAGACGCTGAAACGCTATCTGGCTGACGCGCACTAGATTCACACCACATAGATTCTCACCCCTCTGGCCCCTTGCGCCGCACCCGGCGGGCTTTATTCTGCCAGCCATGATGCTTCGCCCTCGCTCCCCGAAATCCAGAAAGCCCGCCTGCTGATGGCGGGGTTCGTCTGCGCAGTCGATGTCGGAACCGGTAGCGCGCGCGCCGGCATTCTCGACCGCAACGGCAATCTGCTCGGCCGCGCCGACCACAAGATTGCGATGCGCCAGCCCAAGCCCGGTCATGCCGAACATGATTCGGAGGACATCTGGTCGGCGGTCTGCGCGGCGGTGAAGGCGGCGCGCGAAAAGGCAGGCGTAGGGGCCGAAGACATCGTCGGCATCTCCTTCGACGCCACCTGCTCGCTGGTGGTGCGCGATGTGGAGGCAAACCAGCTCAGTGTTTCAGACGACGGCGACAACCGCTGGGACACCATCGTCTGGCTGGATCACCGGGCGCTGGCCGAGGCCGACGAATGCACCGCCACCGGTCATCACGTGCTCGACCATGTTGGCGGGGTGATGTCGCCCGAGATGGAAATTCCCAAGCTGATGTGGCTGAAGCGCCATCTTCCGAGCCAGTGGCAGAAGACCGGATACTTCTTCGATCTGGCCGATTTCCTGACCTGGAAAGCTTCTGGCTCGACGGCGCGCTCGCAATGCACGCTGACCTGCAAATGGACCTACCTTGCCCACGAGACGCCCGGCTGGCAGGACGATTTTCTCAACACGGTAGCACTCGGCGATCTTCTGGCACGCGGGAACCTGCCGGAGCGGGCGAGCCCCGTCGGCGCCGACCTCGGCCCGCTTACCGCGCAGGCCGCGGAAGCGCTCGGCCTCACCACCGCCTGCCGCGTCGGCTCCGGGCTGATCGACGCCTATGCCGGTGCGCTCGGCGTGCTTGGCCGCTTCGTCGGTGATTTCGCCAGCATAGAGCGTCACATGGCGCTGATTGCCGGCACGTCGAGTTGCGTCATGGCGATGTCGCCGGAGCCGCGTCCGTTCGCCGGTGGCTGGGGCCCCTATTTCGGAGTCACGCTGGCGGACTGCTGGACCAGCGAAGGCGGCCAATCAGCAACCGGCGCGCTGCTCGACCACATCATCCGCTGGCACGGCGCCGGCGGCGAACCGGACGCCGCCATGCATGGCAGGATCGCCGAGCGCGTCATGGCGCTGCGGGCGGAAGAAGGCGAGGCGTTCGCGTCGCGGCTGCATGTGCTGCCCGATTTTCACGGCAACCGCTCGCCGCTGGCCGACTCGCATGCGGTCGGCGTCATTTCCGGACTGACGCTCGACGCCTCCTTCGACAGCCTGTGCCGGCTTTACTGGCGCACTGCCGTCGGCATAGCGCTCGGCGTGCGCCACATTCTCGAGACACTGAACGAGAACGGCTATGTCATCGACACGCTGCATGTCACCGGCGGCCACACCAAGAACCCGTTGCTGATGGAACTTTATGCCGATGCCACCGGCTGCACGGTCATAGAACCTTTAGCCGACGAAGCAGTCCTGCTCGGCACCGGCATGGCGGCAGCGGCGGCAGGTGGCCTCTATCCGACGCTTACTGAGGCGGCAGCGGCCATGCAGCAGGGCGGACGCGAGCGCAAACCCAACCCGGCGGCGCGGAAAGGTTTCGAGCGCGACTATCGTATTTTTCTGGAGATGCACCGCCAGAGGCAGGTGCTGGAGGGGCTGTAGGCGACGCGGCATCTATCCTTCTCCTCGATAGGGAGGGATTATCGCGTATGGAATTCGACCCCCACTCCGTCTCGGCTTCGCCGATCCACCTCTCCCCCGATCGACGGGGGAGAGGAAACGTCTGCAAAGCTGGCGCCCTTCGGCGAAGCCGAGACGGAGTGGGGGTAGGCCGTGCCGGATGCAAGTGCCTTCCCTTTCACGAGAGGGACAAATTGCCCTTCCATTAAGGGAAGTAAGACGTAGCCACCTCACCCTGGCTCAATTGTCGGCGACGCTGGTGGCTTGCTTAACGGGAACATTTGGTTCAAAAGGCGTTCAAAATCGGAAAAACCGTCTGTTTTTCCGTAAAAACGCGACTGGCGGCATGATTTTCGCCGCGGTTCGCCCCTGAAAGTTAGAAAAATGTCTGCGATACAGGTCGAGGCGAGAGCTTCGGCAAACCCTTGGCGTCTCGAAATTCGCGCGATGCTGGCGCTGGCCTGGCCGATGATCCTGACCAATCTCGGCCAGACCGCGATGACGGCCACCGACGTGATGATGATGGGCCGGCTCAGCGCCGATACGCTCGCCGCCGGTGCGCTTGGCGCCAATCTCTATTTCGCGCCGCTGATCTTCGGGCTCGGCCTGATGCTCGCCACATCGCCGATGATTGCGACCGAACTCGGTCGCAGGCGTCATTCCGTGCGCGACCTGCGCCGCACCGTGCGCCAGGGGCTTTGGCTCGCCATCCTCGTTTCGATCCCGATCTGGATCGTGTTGTGGAATGCGGAGGCCATATTGCTTGCCATGGGGCAGGAACCGGCGCTCGCCGCGCAGGCCGGCATCTATGTGCGTTGGCTGCAATGGGCAGTGCTGCCCTTCTACGGCTATATCGTGCTGCGCTCCTTCATCTCGGCGCTGGAGCGTCCGGGCTGGGCGCTGGCCATCGTCTTCGTCGCGGTCGCCTTCAACGTGCTCGCCAATTGGTGCCTTATGTTCGGCAATCTCGGCTTTCCGGCCATGGGCATCGCCGGCTCCGGGCTGGCGACGAGCCTGTCCAGCGCCTTGATGTTCATCGGCATGGCCGCCGTGGTGATGATGGAACCGAAATTCCGGCGCTATCGCCTGTTCGGCCGCTTCTGGCGCTCGGATTGGCCGCGTTTCGTCGGGCTTCTGAAGCTCGGCCTGCCGATCGCCGGCATCCTGGCTTTCGAAGTTACCATCTTCAACGCCGCGGCGCTGTTCATGGGCCTGATCGATTCACCGTCTCTGGCAGCACACGCGATCGCCATCCAGATCGCCTCGATCAGCTTCATGGTGCCGCTGGGGCTGAACCAGGCCGTCACCGTGCGCGTCGGCCTGGCCTATGGCGCGCAGAATCCGGAGGGCATCAGCCGCGCCGGCTGGACCGCCTTCGTCATGGGCGTTTCCTTCATGGCGCTGACCGCGCTGGCGATGATCCTGTGGCCGCGCCTGTTGATCAGCGCCTTTATCGATCTCCATGACCCGGCCAACGCGGTCGTCATCGGCCTCGCCGTGTCGTTCCTGGCGCTGGCGGCGCTGTTTCAGATCGTCGACGGCGCGCAGGCGGTGGCTGCCGGCATGCTGCGTGGCCTGCACGACACCACCATACCGATGATCTATGCGGCGATCGGCTATTGGGGCGTCGGCCTGCCGCTCGGCGTGGCGCTGGCCTTCCATTTCGGCTTCCACGGCGTCGGCATCTGGATCGGCCTGTCGGTGGGGCTTGCGGTCGTGGCGGTGCTGCTGATGTGGCGCTGGCTGCGCCGCGACCAGCTCGGCCTGACCGGGATGGCTAGACTCTGAGATCGATCAGATAGGAATTCGCCGCCGCCGAGGCTTCGTAGTCGGCGGGGCGGATTTCAGCGAACAGCAATGCCTCGGCGCTTCTACCGGCTTCGGCCAGCATGGTGCCGTCGGGTGCGGCAATGCCTGAAAGACCGGCATAGGCAAACAGCGCGTCCGCGCCGCAATGGTTCACATAGGCGACAAAAATCTGGTTCTCGAAGGCACGCACCGGGATAAGCTTTCGGGCGATGAATTCGTCATGGTCGCTTGCCGGCAGCGCCGTCGGCACGATGACCGCATCGACGCCGGCCTGCGCCAGGCGGCGGACGTTTTCGGGGAATTCGACATCATAGCAGATCAGCAGGCCGATCTTTGCGCCACGATGGTCGACCACGCAGGCGGCAGGCCGTTCCGGCTGGAACAGACCGCGCTCGTAAGGCCCGTAGAGATGCGACTTGCGGTAGACGACCGCAGCCGCTGAGCCATCGACATAAAGCGCGCTGTTGTAGATCGTCTCACCGTCGCGCTCGGCAAAGCCGATGACCATCGCGATTCCGGTTTCAGCCGACAGCGCTGATAGCCGGGCGGCCAGATCACCGCCCGCAGGCTCGGCCAGTGCCTTCACCGCCTCGCCCGCGCCATAGCCGGTGACGGCGAGTTCGGGCGTGACAAGCAGATCGGCACCGTTACTTGCCGCCTCGCGCACCGCCCGTTCGATGCGCGCAAGATTGGCCGCAACGTCACCGGCCACGGCCTGCATCTGGAGTGCCGCCAGTCTCATCACTTGCCCTCCGAGCCCATGGCGCCGAGCAGTTTTCGGATATCGCCGAACCTGGCGATCAGCCCGAAGACGAGAGCGGCGATCGCCACGAAGAACACCGATACCGACGCCATGGTCGGCGTATAGCCGTAGCGCAGCGCGTTGAAGATTTTTATCGGCAGCGTTTCCATGGTGAAGCCGATGGTCATATAGGCAACGATGTATTCGTTGAGCGACAGCACGAAGGCGAAGGCATAGCCGGAAACGAGATAGGGCAGGATCAGCGGCAGCACCACGGTTCTTGCAATCGTGCGGTCGTCGGCGCCCATGGTCGCGGCGGCTTCCACGAGCGAGCGATCAATGGAGGCGAAGCCCAGCGACAGCGTCACCAGCGGCAGCGTGACGAAGAAGATCGCGTGGCTGATTGCTGCCGTCCATGGCTGGCCGTAAAAGCCGGTCGTCGCCCAGAAGGTCAGGAAACCAAGCGCCGTGATGACCGGCGGGAGAATAAAGGGCGCAACGCCGAGAAGCTGGAAGATATGCGCCCAGGGCGCATGGCGCCGCCACAGGAACCAGGCCAGCGGCAGCGCAATCGCCACGGCAAGGGCTGCCGCCGAGATCGCCAGCAGCAGCGAAGCGATCAGCGCACTGCGCCATTCCGGGTCCATGAAGATCTGCGCATACCAGGCGAGCGAAAAGCCCTTTGGCGGGAATGACAAATCCTGTTTCTCGTTGACCGAGACGCCGAGCACGACGATCAAGGGTGCTGCGAGAAACAGCGCGACGAGGACGAAATAAAGCCGGCGAAGCAGTTTTTCCATCATCCCGCATTCTCCCGTCTGCCAACCAGCAAGGTAAGCCCGACCAGCGCCAGCGACATCAGCACCAGGAACACGGCCATGGCCGCCGCGAAAGGCATGTTGGACTGGTAGATCGCCTGATCGGTGATGAGCACCGACAGCGTCCAGTGCTGCGGCCGGCCGAGGATCTGCGGCAAGAGGTATGAGCCGAGCGCGAAGACGAAGACCATGATCAGCGTCGCCACCAGCGTGTTGCGCAGCGCCGGCGTAACCACGTTGAAGAAGGCGCGCACCGGCGAGGCGCCGAGCGTGCGCGCGGCCTCAAGCAATGTCGGATCGAGCCGCACGAGGGCTGGGTAAAGCACGAGGATCGTATAGGGCAGCGCCTGGTAGACCATGCCGGTCAGCACCGCGCCGAAGCCCGGCAACAGCGCCTGCGGCTGCGACATCAGAC
Organism: Mesorhizobium sp. YR577; assembly: GCF_900116595.1. Lineage (NCBI taxonomy): Bacteria > Pseudomonadati > Pseudomonadota > Alphaproteobacteria > Hyphomicrobiales > Phyllobacteriaceae > Mesorhizobium > Mesorhizobium sp. YR577. The sequence goes on from NZ_FPBI01000003.1 coordinate 234,231, forward strand.
CGACCGCGACCAGCAGGTTGGTGATGCCGGCGGTGCGCGAAAAAAGCGTCGACCAGGCAAAACCGATGATGACTTCCGACAGCGACAGCACCGAAAGCAGGCAGACCAGCCACACCGTCTGCACCTTGCGCGAGCGCTTCGTCAGCAGATAGGTGAAGGGAAAGGCGATGGCGATGCAGCAGATGGCGACCAATACCGCCAGCATCAGCGAGAAACCAAGCACGCTGCCAAAGAAGGTCGACAGGAAGCGCGCATAATTGTCGAAGACGAAATCGGTCTTGTAGAAGCCGGCCGGGTCGCGTTTGAAGAAGCTCACCGCGATCATGGTCGAGAACGGCACGACGAAGAACACGATCAGCATCAGCGCCGGAAAGAACAGCGGCGTGTAGTCAGCGATGGTGCGCGGCGCCTCGCGTCTCATGACTTGAGCACCACGCAGCTTTCGGGCGGCAGCACGATGCCGACGCTTTGCCCGACCTTGACTTCGGGCCGCTCGCGCGGCGTGGCGACCGCGATGATGGTCTTGCCGCCGGCCTCGACGAAGGTTTCGATCGTGCCGCCGAGATCGCGCACGAAGGTAACCGTGCCGTCGATCGCGCCATTGCCGGGAGCGGTGAGATGCACGTCCTCGGGCCGCACCGAGACCGAGGCGTTCGAAACGCCGGAGGGAAGCGTCAGGCCGGGAATGGCCGATCCCAGAACCGTGGCGCGGTCGGCGCTGTCGGCGGTGATCGGCAGAAGGTTGGTCGAGCCGATGAAGTCGGCGACGAAGGCGTCCGCCGGCTTGCGGTAGATTTCGACCGGGGCGGCGGCCTGGCGGATGCGGCCCTCGCCCATCACCACGACCAGATCGGCCATAGTCATGGCCTCGCGCTGGTCATGGGTGACGACGATGGTGGTGATGCCGAGCTTCTGCTGCAACTGGCGCAGCTCGACCTGCATGGATTCGCGCAGCTTGGCGTCGAGCGCCGACATCGGCTCGTCGAGCAGGAACAGGCGCGGCGAGAGCGCAAGCGCGCGGGCAATGGCGACGCGCTGGCGCTGGCCGCCCGAAAGCTTGGCGACGGGCCGGTCGGCAAAGCCCGGCAGATGGATAAGCTTGAGCAGCTCATCGACTCGGCTTTTCTGGTCCTGCTTCGACGCTCCGCGAATGCGCAGCGAATAGGCTATGTTGTCGCCCACCGACAGATGCGGAAACAGCGCCAGAGACTGGAACACCATGCCGAGATTGCGCTTGTGGGTCGGGACGGAGGTGATGTCCTCGTCATCGATGACGATCCTGCCGCTGGTCGGCTCCTCCAGCCCGGCGATCATCCGCAGCAGCGTGGTCTTGCCGCAGCCCGATGGGCCGAGGAGGCAGACGAAGGTGCCGTGCGGCACGTTCAGCGCGACATTGTCGACGGCTTTGAAGTCGCCGAATTCCTTGGTGATGCCGTTCAGTGACAGGCCGGACATACTGGTTACCCTGCTCTTTTGCTTATCATATGCGGGTAAGGGATAAGGCGAAAAGGTCGCCGCTTACTTCTTCTCCCCGTCTCTATACGGGGAGAAGATGCCGGCAGGCAGATGAGGGCGGAGCCAGCTTAGCCAATTTTGGTGCCGCCCCTCATCCGGCCCTTCGGGCCACCTTCTCCCCGTATAGTGACGGGGAGAAGGAAGAACCGCCGTTTACCCGACGATCAGCTCGGTCCACTTCTGGTTAATCCAGTCGGACTTGGTCGTGTAGAGATCGTAGCGCGGGATGATCGGCTCGATGTCGGAAGACACGGCGGCGAACTCTTCCGGCTTGAGGTCGAGCACTTCCTTCTTCAGCGTCGGCGCGGTGCCGACCTTGCGCGACATCAGGCCCTGGATCGCCGGCTGGCTCATATAGTCGATGAAGGCATGCGCCTCGTCGACCTTCTTGGACGCGCGCGTCAGGACCCAGTTGCCGGAATCCTGGATGCCGCCTTCCTTCGGGAAGGTCGAGCGCACCGGCTGGCCGTCGGCTGCGGCAAGGCCGGTGACGTCGTGATAGTACTGGCCCATCGGGATTTCGCCCGACTTCAGCGCCTGCTCGAACTGCGCCTCGTCGCGATACCAGAGGCGGACGTTCGGCTTGACCTCGGCGAGCTTCTCGAAGGCCTTCAACTGGCCTTCCTCGGTGTCGAGCGCATTGGTGCCGCCCATGAAGGTCTTGGCGGTCACTTCCAGCAGGAAGGAGTTGGAGGCCAGCGCCAGAAGGCCGAGCTTGTCGGCATTTGCCGGGTCCCACAGGGCTTCCCACGAAGTCGGCGCTTCCTTGTAGACATCGGTGTTGGTGACCAGCGTGATGTACCACGCCACCGCGCCGACGCCGGCGATGCGGCCGTCCGGATATTTGTTGACGAAGCGGTCGAGCAGGTCGCCGCCATGCTTGATCTTGGCGATATCGATCGGCGTCCACAGTTCGGTCGCCTGGCCTTTCAGCGTCGAGGTCTGCGACATCATCGAAACATCGGCCGGCGCCTGGCCTGCCTTGGCCGCCTGTTCGAGCTGCACCAGCCAGGCTTCACCGGTCGGCTCGGCGATGGATTCGACGGCAATGCCGGTCGCCTTGGTGAATTCCGGGAAGATGTGCTCGTCGAAGGACTTCTTGAAATAGCCGCCATAGACGCCGACCTTCAGCGACTTGTCCTGCGCGCGCAGCACGGCAGGCATGGCAAGCAATGCGGCACCCGCAACGCCCGCGCCCAGCACGCCGCGGCGGCTGAGACTGGTTTTCAGAAATTCGGTCATTTTCGTTCTCCTCTATTCATGCCGCTTTTGCGGCTGTTCCCACGGTCGTTCAAGTGAATTCAATGTGCGGCGGCACGGCTCTCCAGCATTCTGGCATATTGGGTGAGCGGATAGCACAGCACGAAAAAGATCAGCGCGACCAGCCCGTAAACCGTGAAGGGTTCGAACGTCGCATTGTTGATCGCATTCGAGGTCCTGAGAAGCTCTTCGAAGCCGATGATCGAGGTCAGTGCCGTACTTTTGATGAGCTGGACGAGGAAGCCGACGATCGGCGCCCGCGTGATTGAGAACGCCTGCGGCAGGATGATGAGGCGCAGTTCCTGAATATAGTGCAGTCCCAGGCTCGCGCCCGCGTCCCACTGGCCGCGCGGCAAGGCGTCGACGCCGCTCCGCCATATCTCGGCAAGATAGGCACTGGCGAAAAAGGTCAGCGCAAGCACCGCCGCAGTCCACGGCTCGATGCGAAAGCCGAGCATCGGCAGGCCGAAGAACATCAGGAAAAGCTGCATCAGAAGCGGCGTTCCCTGGAACAGCGCGATGTAGCCGCTGGCAAAGCGGCGAAGCCATTTCGCCTTGGAAATCCTGAGGAAGAGGATGACGATGCCGACCACGCCGCCACCGACAAAGGCTGCGATCGACAAGAGGATCGTCCAGCGCGTGGCAAACAGCAGGTTTCGCAGAATGTCCCAGAAGGTGAACTCGATCATGTCACACCTGCCGAGAGTGTGCGGCGTCCAACCGAAACCAGCATGCGCCGCAGCGCGATCGAAAGGCCGAGATAGACCATCGTCACGACGAAATAGGTCTCGAAGGCGCGGAAGGTCCTGGCCTGCAGCATGTCGGCTTCATAAGTGAGTTCGCGGACGGCGATCTGCGATACGACTGCGGATTCGAGCATCATGATCACGATCTGGCTCGTCAGCGCCGGGAAGATGACCTTCAGCGCCTGCGGCAGGACGATCTTGACGAACACCTGTCGCGGCCGCAAGCCCAAAGACAGTGCAGCTTCCTTCTGGCCGACCGGCACCGCATCAAGACCGGCACCGACGATCTCCGTCGTATAGGCCGCCATGTTGAGCGTCATCGCCAAGATCGCGGCGAGGATGGGGTCGAGCCTGATGCCGAGGCTGGGCAGGCCGAAAAAGATGAAGAAGAGCTGCACCAGAAACGGCGTGTTGCGGATCACCTCGACATAGGCGGTTATCGCCAGGCGGAGCCAGCGATAGCCGCTGCGCCGGCCGGCCGCGGCAAGGACGCTGATGAACGTCCCGGCCAGCGTCGTCACCACGATCAGCATGACCGTCACGGCAGCACCCCGGGCAATTGCGCCCGAGGCCTCGTAAAGCCAGCCGAAATCGAGGCTGTAGCCCACAGATCAATCCTTGAGGTTTTCAGGATTGAGCGGCGTCTTCAGCCATTCCTCCGATGCCTTGTTCAACTGTCCGTCGGCCAGCATCTTGGCGACGGCGTCGTTGACCGCCTTCTTCAGCCCCTCTTCGTTCTTGTTCAGTCCGATATGCGAGGGAGAGGTCAGCAGCTGGAACTTCTGCTCGGGCTTGAGCGCTTCCTGGCGCGCCAGAACCTGCGCGCCGACATCGTTGCCGACGACCATCAGCTGGGTCTGGCCCGAAATGAAGGCCTGGATCACCGCATTGTAATTGTCGAAGCGCTTGATGTCGGCTGTGGCCGGGGCCGCTTCCGTAAGCGACGTGTCTTCCAGCGTGCCACGGTTCACGGCGATGCTCTTGTCGGCCAGCGCGGCCTTGTCCTTGACCTCAAGGGCGGCGGGTCCGATCACCGCGATATAGTAAGGCGCGTAAGCGACGGCGAAGTCGATGACCTGCTCGCGCTCCTTGCTGTAGCCGACGCTCATCAGCAGGTCGACGCGATGGTCGGTCAGGTAGGGAATGCGGTTCTGGCCGGTCACCGCGACCGTGTTGAGCTTTACCTTCAGCGAGTCGGCGATGAACTGCGCGACTTCCATGTCGTAGCCCTTGAGGCTCATATCGGCGCTGGCCGAGGAGAAGGGCGGAAAGTCGGCAAAAACGCCGACATTGATGACGCCGGCCTTTGCGATGTCTTCAAGGGCATCAGCGTGGGCTGGCTGCGTGGCGATGGCGGCGCTGCCGAGCAGCAGCAACGCGGCAAAGGACGATTTGAGATGCGAATGCATGGTCATTTTGGTTCCCCTTCTGGAAAATCATTATTGTCGGTGCGGCCCAGGCGGGCCGCCCTGCCATCGGTTCCAGGCCGATGGCTAAAACTGGATCAGGCCTTCCTGTCTTTGACGGCGGGACTGAACACCATCAGGCTCAATATCTCGAACAGAACCTGCGCGCCGGCATGGGCGGTGTTGGTGGTCGAGTCATATTGCGGCGCCACTTCGACGACGTCGCCGCCGACGAGGTTGAGGCCTTTCAGGCCGCGCAGGATTTCCAGGACCTCGCGCGTCGTCAGCCCGCCGACTTCCGGTGTGCCGGTGCCGGGCGCAAACGCCGGGTCGAGGCTGTCGATGTCGAAGGAAAGATAGGTCGGGCCGTCGCCGACGATCTTGCGCGCCTTTTCGATGACGGCGGGAATGCCCATGCCCGTCACCTCTTCGGCGTGGATGACCGTCATGCCGGATTCATAGGTGAACTCCCACAGATATTCGGCCGAGCCGCGAATGCCGATCTGGACCGTGCGGGTCGGGTCGAGCACGCCGTCCAGCACCGCGTTGCGGAACGGGCCGCCATGGTGGAATTTGGTCAGGTCGTAGGCGCCGCCGGTGTCGCAATGCGCGTCGATATGGATCATGCCGACCGGGCGGTTCTTGCCGACCGCCTTGAGGATGGGATGGCTGATCGAATGGTCGCCGCCGACCGACAGCGGCAGCACGCCGGCATCGACGATCTGGTTGATGCGCCGCTCGATATCGTCATGGCTGAGCTCGAGACGATAGCGGCTCTGGAACGGCACGTCGCCAATGTCGGCGACGCGCAGATCCTGCACCGGGGCGCAGTCGAGCACGTGATTATACGGCCCGATGCGCTCGATGGTGCGCAGCGCGCGCGGGCCGAAGCGGGAGCCAGGACGATTGGTGACGCCGAGATCCATCGGCACGCCGATCATCGCAACCTGGAGATCGCCGAAATCGGGATTGTCGTTGTCGACCTGCACGTAAGGCGCGGTCAGGAAGGTCGGGATGCCCGAATAGGGCGCCAGCCGCGTGCCACTCTTGGAGAAAATCTTGTCGGCGACGCGCCGGAACTGGGGGTTAAACAGTTCGCCGCCATGGCTCTCACCATATTTGCGGCGCAACGCGTCGAGCTTGCCACGATCGAAACCCATGCCGGTAGTCTCCCTGAATTGCCGTACTGGACGGTGGTCTGCCGGAGTCCCTCGCGGCGTTTTCGCCGTCTCGCTCCTGCGTGAAAGTGCAATCCCGCACCTTCTGTTCCGTCTGAATTCTTGGGCAGGCGCGTTGAAAAATCAATTGATATTGTTAAAGCTTCGATTGTGAGATTTTCTCACATGCGAGTGCTACCGGAAACCGCCTATGAGCAAGCGCCTGCCACCGCTGAACCCGCTGCGCGCCTTCGAAGCAACGGCGCGGCATGGCTCGCTGAGCAAGGCCGCCGGCGAGCTCAACGTCACCCATGGCGCCATCAGCCACCAGATCCGCGCGCTGGAGCTTTCGCTTAGGGTCAAGCTGTTCGAGCGTATCGGCCAGCGGCTCAAGCTGACACCGCAGGGCGCAGAGCTTCTGCCGGCGGTATCGAGCGCCTTCGACGGCATCGCTGCGGCCACCGCGCGCATGACGCGGCCGACGAGTTCCGGCACGCTGACCATAAGCTGCGTGCCGGCGCTGCTGTCGCTGTGGCTGATCCCACGCCTCGGCAGTTTCATGGCGCGTTTTCCCGACATAAGGCTCAAGCTGATCGCCTCCAACGACCCGCAGGATATCCGCTCGCCCGATATCGATGTCTGCGTGCATTATGGCGACGGCAACTGGGCCGATTGCTGGCTGAAGAAATGGCTCAATCTGGAGCTCTTTCCGGTGGTGAGCCCGACGCTGATCAACAACCGGCCCATTCGCACCATCCGTGACCTTGCCGACCACGTCATGCTGCACGGCGATGACGGCCGCGAATGGCATACCTGGCTTGCCGCAGCCGAGGCGCTGGACCTGAACCGCGGGCGCGAACACCATTTCAGCGATGCGCGGCTGTCGACCGAGGCGGCGATCAGCGGCCATGGCGTTGCGCTCGGCGATTCAGTCACCGCCAGCGGCCTGCTCGCCAAGGGCCAGCTGGTGACGCCGTTCAACCTGTCGGTTCCCGCCAGCTACGCCTTCTACGTCATCTGCCGCAACGAGGTGCGCTCAGCGCCCGTGGCGCAGGTCTTCATCGACTGGCTCTACGGCGAAGGCGAGGAGGCGGCGGGCCGGACCGAGGCAGCCGTCGCTGGCCAGATCAGCATCCGCAAGCGCCGCTCGCAGAAGGCAAACGCCCCGGTCGAGCCATAACCAATCTCTGTCGCCGGCTCATTTTTTGTCGGTCCAGAGCGGCAATCATGAAGCGCAACGTCAAATTCAGTGATATTAGCGCTGTCGGACAGTCCGAAGCGGCATGAAAAGGCACTTGGTGAATGGCGAAAACCGATATTGCGCGGCGCGTCTACAATCACGCATGGAAGCTCGACCCCATCGTGCGCAGCCTGCTCGATACCGATTTCTACAAGCTGCTGATGCTCCAGATGATCTGGGGCATGTATCCGAATGTCGACGTCACCTTCTCGCTGATCAACCGCACCACCTCGGTGAAGCTCGGCGAGGAAATCGACGAGCAGGAACTGCGCGACCAGCTGGACCATGCCCGCACGCTGCGCTTCAGCAAGAAGGAGATGATCTGGCTGGGCGGCAACACCTTCTACGGCCGCAAGCAGATCTTCGAGCCGGAGTTCCTGGCCTGGCTGGAGGATTTCCAGCTTCCCGAATATGAGCTGACCAAGCGCGACGGCCAGTATGAGCTCGAATTCCACGGTCCGTGGATGTACACGACGCTGTGGGAAATCCCGGCGCTCGCCATCATCAACGAATTGCGCTCGCGCTCGGCGATGAAGCCGTTCGCGCCGTTCGCGCTCGACGTTCTCTATGCCCGCGCCAAGGCCAAGCTGTGGACCAAGACCGAGCGGCTGCGCCAGCTGCCGGACCTGAAGATTTCCGACTTCGGCACGCGCCGCCGCCACAGCTTCCTGTGGCAGCGCTGGTGCGTGGAAGCGCTGAAGGAAGGCATCGGCGAGGCTTTCACCGGCACGTCGAACGTGCTTCTGGCCATGGACAACGACCTCGAAGCGCTCGGCACCAACGCCCATGAGCTGCCGATGGTGCTGGCGGCACTGACCAACAGCGAGCAGGAGCTGCGCAAGTCGCCTTACAAGGTGCTGCAGGACTGGCAGCGTTACTACGGCGGCAACCTCCTGATCGTCCTGCCCGACGCCTTCGGCACCACCGCCTTCCTGCGCGACGCGCCGGACTGGATCGCCGACTGGACCGGCTTCCGCCCCGACAGCGCCCCGCCGATCGAGGCCGGCGAAAAGATCATGGCCTGGTGGCGCGAAAAGGGCGTCGACCCGAAGAAGAAGCTGCTGATCTTCTCCGATGGGCTTGAGGTCGAGACGATCGAGGAGACGTACCGCCATTTCAAAGGCAAGGTGCGCATGTCCTTCGGCTGGGGCACCAACCTGACCAATGATTTCGAAGGCTGCGCGCCGATGGAAACCCGCGGCCTCAACGCCATCTCACTGGTCTGCAAGGTCACCAAGGTCAACGGCCGTGAGGCAGTGAAACTCTCCGACAATCCGGCCAAGGCGACCGGCGACAAACGCGAGATAGAGCGCTATCTGCGGATCTTTGGCGAGAAGGACCGCGTGGAGCATTTGGTGAAGGTGTGAGGGGCTAGTAGGCAGGCTGGAGCAATCGGGAGATTAAATCTTGACACCGCTGCTCTCGTCACCACCCCCCTCTGTCCTACCGGACATCTCCCCCGCAAGGGGAGAGATCAGACTTTCATCAACGATTTCGCCAATCTCAAACGGTGTAGGAGATGAGCCGGCGTCGCCACTGCTAATCTCCCCCCTTGCGGGGGAGATGTCCGGCAGGACAGAGGGGGGTGGTGACGTAGGGCACGGATTCCAGTTTTCTCATTCCGCACCGGCTATCCTGTTCCTCACTCTCGTTTTACTCCTGCCTGCCAGTCCCGCCTTCGCCCACGCTTCCGATCGCGGCTATGTCCTGCTTATGCCGACCGGCTACTACCTCACCGGCGGCGCTATCGCCGTTGCAGCAAGTTTTCTGGTGCTGGCCGTCTTGCCGCCAGCCCTGCTGGAACGCATCGCCGCCAAACGTCTTGCGCTTTTCCCGCTCAATGAAAGCTCGCGCGTCTTCACCAGCCTCATCGCCTTCGCCATTTTCGCCGTTCTGGTCGGCGCCGGCTTTTTCGGCAGCCGCGATCCGCTTTCCAACCCGCTGCCGCTGACCGTCTGGACGCTGCTGTGGGTCGGGCTGACGCTGGTGCAGGGCCTGTTCGGCAATCTCTGGGCATGGATCAACCCGTGGTACGGGCCGTGGCGCGTCGCGACTGTCATCTTTCCGGTGCTGCGCTACAGGCGAATGCCCGAATGGGCCGGCTACTGGCCGGCGCTCATATTGTTCTTCGCCTTCGCCTGGTTCGAGCTGATCGATCCTGCACCCGACGACCCCGCGCGGCTCGCCTGGGCAGCTGGCATCTACTGGCTGCTGAGCTTCTTGGCTGTCATCGCCTTCGGTTATGAAGACTGGAGCCGGCGCGGAGAATTCCTGTCGGTGTTTTTTCGCATAGTGTCACGGTTTGGGGTGGTCGAGGCCGATCACCGGGCGTCATCCCGGGGCATATCGGCAAAACTCTGCCTCCCCGGCGCGAAACTCTGGGCGGAAAATCCTTTGCCGGCTAGCGGTATGTTCTTTCTCCTGCTGGCGCTCAGCTCCGTCTCCTTCGACGGCCTGTCGAAAACCTTCTTCTGGCTCGGCCTCAACGGCATCAACCCGCTGGAATTTCCGGGCCGCTCGGCCGTGATGACGACGAACACGGTCGGGCTGGCGCTGATGTTCGTTGCCCTATCAAGCGTGTACCTGCTGGCCGTGTTCCTCGGCGAGCGCCTTGCCGGCAGCCGCCTGCCCTTCGCCAAATCCGCCGGGCTGCTGGTCTGGTCGATCGTGCCGATCGCGCTCGCCTATCACTTTTCACACTATCTCACCGCCTTCCTCGTCAACGGCCAATATGCGCTGGTGGCATTGTCCGACCCGTTTTCCAGCGGCTGGAACCTTTTCGGCACCGCCGGCTTTCAGGTCGGCGCCGGCATCGTCGCCGGCTACCAATCCGCCTGGACATTGTGGAACGCGCAGGCCGCGGCAATCATCGGCGGGCATGTGCTGGCCGTCCTCATCGCGCATGGTCTGGCCTACCGCCTGCATCCAAGCGCCAGACAGGCCGCGCTCAGCCAGTTGCCGCTGACGATCCTGATGATCGGCTATACCGTTTTCGGCCTGTGGCTGCTGTCGACACCGACCGCCGGCTGACGCTGTTTTCAAGCTGGAACACAGCTCGAACTTCCCCTAAGGGAAGCAGCTATTGCCATGCCGGAACTTTGGTGATTTAGTTTGTATACATGCAATTTTTCGCCTCGAAAATGGGCGAGGCGAATGATGCTGATCAGCGGTTATAAGTCATAAGACAAGGGGAACCGACATGACCGACAAAAGCAGGATTCTGGGGCCGGATGGCCTTCGCTTGAACCGCCGCACCGCGCTGAGGGGGCTTGCCGCAACCGCCGGCCTCGCGGCCGCGCCCGGCTTTGTCCGCTATGCGCAGGCGCAAAGCTCAGCACCGATCAAGATCGGCTTCCAGTCGCACCGCACCGGCATCGGCGCCGCCTATGGCCGCTGGTATGAAAAGACCACGGCGGCCGCCGTGAAACTGATCAACGATGCCGGCGGCATCACCGGGCGGCCTGTCGAGATCGTCATCGAGGACGACGGCACCGACCCCAAGCGCGGCGCCGAAGTGGTGGCCAAATTCGCCAGCCAGCACAAGACTGACATCGTCTTCGGTACGCTGTTTTCCCATGTCGTCATCGGCTCGGCGCCGACGGCGGGCGAACTGAAAATCCCATACTACGTGGTCAGCGAAGGCCACCACGTCGCCTCGACCAAGCTCAACCGCTACTGCTTCCAGCCCGGCATCACCGACGTGAAGAGCCAGGTGCAGTCGGTCGCACCGTGGATCGCGGCCAATGCCGGCAAGAAGGTCACGATGATCTATCCGGATTTTGCGTTCGGCTACGACCATCGCGACTACCTGCCGCCGGCGCTGAAGGCGCAGGGCGCCGAGGTCATCGCGCAGATCGCCATCCCGCCGACCGAAAGCTCGTTCACGCGTTATTTCCCGCAGATTCCGGCTGAGACCGACGTCATCTACCACGTCATGGTCGGCCCGGCCGTGCTGACCTTCGTCAAGGAACTCGGCGAATTCTACGGCTCGAACCGGCCGCAGCTTTTCGGCTTCATCGATTCGCTCGAGGCCGTCGACATCAACAGCCCCGGCCTCGAATTCCTCGATGGCAGCCATTTCTGGGAAGGCTCGCCGCGCTATGCGCAGGAGAACGATTCCGACGCACAGAAGGCCTATCGCACTGCCGTCGGCATCGACGAGAATGGCGCTGCCGTCGGTGACCCCAAGGACGTCTCCACCGCCGCCCATATGTTCGGCTGCTGGGAAACGCTCTACGTCATCAAGAAGGCAATGGAAGACGCCGGCTACAAGGGGCCGGAGGATCGCGGCAAGCTGGTCGAGGCAACCGAGGCGCTGACCGAGTTCAAGGAGGGCCCGGAACACCCGCAGGGCGACAAGACCTTCAACGGCAAGATCCACCAGTGCTTCGGCCACCAGAACATCTCCAAGGTGGAAGGCGGCAAGCTGAAGGTCGTGCACCGCACCTCGATCGAGGACGGCATGTACGAGGCCGAAGGCGATTACACGACGCAGCCGCTGTAAGCTGAGACGTTGCCGGAAAGGTACTGACGGCGTATATACATCGTCAGTACCGAAAAGGAGGCTATCATGCCGAAAGAAGCTGTCTTCACGATGAAGCTGGAGCCCGAACTGCGCGATGCGTTCATGGCGGCGGCAAAGGCCGAAGATCGCCCCGCCTCGCAGATCGTGCGCGAATTCATGCGGGATTTTGTCCAGCAGAACCGTGACTATGTCGCGTTCCTGCAGCGCAAGGTTGATGCTGCACGCGCGGACATCGCCGCTGGACGGGTCTTCTCGAACGAGGAGGTCGAGGCCGAGATGGACCTGCTGCTCACGAAGCTCGAGAACAAAGGCCGAGAGGCTGCCGAGTGAGGCTGGAATGGACGGCTACTGCAAAGCGAGACCTGAAAGATATCATTGACTACATCTGGCTGGACAATCCTCAGGCGGCACGGCGCATGAACACTCGCTTTCGGGCCGTCGCCAGGCTGCTGGCACATTCTCCCTACTCCGGAAAACTGGGTGCGATAACCGGCACGCGCGAGTTCGTTGCCCATTCGAACTATCGGGAGGCCGTTTCGATCATGGCGCTCGTCCACACCTCCCGCCAGTGGCCGCCGGTCGAACCCGAAGGCGATCACTGAATGGCCTTCGGACCCCACCTCCTCCTCGCCGCCCTCGAAGGCCTCGTCACAAGTGCCGTGCTGGCGCTGATGGCGCTTGGCCTTTCGCTGGTGTTCGGCGTCATGCGCGTGGTCAATGTCGCCCATGGCGAGTTCTTCATGCTGGGTGCTGTGCTGGCATGGTGGATCGCCTCGCTGGTCACCGGCCATCCGGCCATCGGATTCCTAGCAGCCTTGGTCATCAGCCCGCTGATCGTCGGGGCCGTAGCGCTTGTGGCCGAACGGCTGGTGCTGCGCCGGCTGAACTACAATCCCGAAGCGACCATCGTCGCCACCATCGGCATGCTCTACATCATCCAGCAGCTTGCGCTCACTTTCTACGGCCCGCAGGCGCGGCCGGTCGATGCGCCTTTCACCTATCGCATCCTGTTCCCGTGGTTCGGCTATTCCGGCTACAAGCTGTCGATCATCGCCGCGTCCATCGTCCTGCTTACGGCGACATGGTTCGTGCTGACGCGCACGAAAATCGGCCTCGTCATGCGCGCCACGCAATATGACAGCGAAACCGCGCAGGCCTTCGGCATCCCCGTCGACCGCGTCTATGCCGGCGTCTTCGCGCTCGGGGCGATGCTGGCCGCGGTCGCTGCCGTGCTGATCGTGCCGATCACCCAGGCCCACTACCTGATGGGCATGGACCCGCTTCTGCTCTCCTTCATCGTCGTCATCATCGGCGGCCTCGGCTCGCTGCGCGGCACCGTCGTCGCCGCCGTGCTGATCGGCCTTTCCGACGGCATCATCTCGGCCTTCTTCTCGCCGACGCTGGCCAAGATCATCGCCACGCTGCTGGTCGCCATGGTGCTGGTGTTTCGCCCACAAGGCCTGTTCGGGACGGCCAGCCGATGACGGGAAACAACGCGTCAGCCAAGGTTTTCCTGCTCCACATCGCCGTCATTGCGATTCTGTTCGCGCTGAATTTTATTCTCCCCGAATATCACCATGGCGTGCTCGCGCGCGTCATGGTGCTTTCCGTCTTCGCCATGGGCTACAACATGCTGTTCGGCTATGCCGGCCTGCTCAGCCTTGGCCACGCCATGTTCTTCGCCGCCGGGCTCTATGGCGCGGGGCTCACCGCCTATCACCTCAGTTGGGCCATGCCGGCGGCCTTTGCCGCCGGGCTTGTCGCTGGTGCGGTGCTATCGCTCGCCATTGGCCTGCTGGCGCTGCGTACCACCGGCGTCGCCTTCATGATCGTCACCATGATGTTCGCGCAGGTCTGTTATCTCCTGACCTTCTATTTCAGCGAATGGACGCGCGGCGACGACGGCCTCGTTCTCGGCCAGGAAACCCGCCGGCTCTTCATCGGCGATTTCTATCTCGACCTCACGCATCCAGCGACGCGCTATATGGCGGCGCTTGTACTGTTTTCCGTCGTGCTTCTGATCACGCTTTTCGTCGTGCGCTCCGCCCATGGCCGCGTGCTGGTCGCCATCCGCGAAAACGAGGAACGCACGAAGATGTTGGGCTACGACACCTTCGCCAACAAGCTGGTCGCGGTCGTCGTCTCCGGCGTCATCTGCGCCTCGGCGGGCGCTGCCTATGCGCTGCTGTTCGGCTATGTCGGCTCGAGCTTCGCCTCGGTACAGTATTCGATCCTGCCGCTGCTCTGGGTGCTGCTCGGCGGTGCCGCCACCACGCTCGGCCCCTTCGTCGGCACGCTGTTCATGTATTATGTCGTCGACATCACCTCCAGCTACACTTCGGCCTATCTGCTGATCGTCGGCGTCGCGCTTATCCTGCTGGTGCTCTATTTCCCGAAAGGCATTCTCGGTACCATCCGCGAACGCTGGATACGGTGGCTGCCATGACGCCGCTGCTCACCACACGCGATCTCAGGAAGAACTATGGCGGCCTGCGCGCAGTCGACGGCGTCGATTTCTCCCTGCTGCCCGGCGAGATCCGCGCCATCATCGGCCCCAACGGGGCCGGCAAGACGACCTTCGTCAGCCTCGTCTGCGGCCGGGTCATGCCGAGTTCGGGCACCATCATCTTCGACGGCAACGACATCACCCACCTGCCGGCCTATCGGCGCGTTCGCCGCGGCATTGCCTATACGTTCCAGATCACCAGCGTGTTCGCCCATCTCAGCGCCTATGACAATGTCGCCTTGCCGATGCAGCGCACGCTGACCGACGGCCGCTCGCGCGCAAAACTGCATGCCGGTGTCATGACAGCACTCGAGCGCACCGGCCTGGCCGACCGCGCTAACAGCCTCGCCGGCACGCTGTCCTACGGCCATCAGCGGCTTCTCGAAGTGGCCATGGGGCTGGCGCTGAAGCCGCGCCTGCTGATCCTCGACGAACCGACGCAGGGCCTGTCCGATGGCGAGATCGCCGGCTTCATGGATCTGGTTCGCGAAATCGCACAGGACGCCACAGTGCTTCTGATCGAACACAACATGCAGGTGGTGATGGGGCTGGCCGACCGCATCACCGTCATGAATGCCGGCAAAATCCTTGCCGAGGGTACGCCGGAAGACATCCGCGCCAATGACGAGGTCCAGCGCGCCTATCTCGGAACGGAGCCGGCATGAGCGACGCGCTGACCATCTCCGGGCTCGACTGTTTTTACGGCGAAGTACAGGTGCTGCATGGCCTCTCGCTGACGCTGAAAAAGGACGAGGTGCTTTGTCTCCTCGGCCGTAACGGCGCCGGCAAGACGACAACGCTGAAGGCGATCATGGGGCTGGTGCCGGCGCGCACCGGTTCGATAAAGCTGGACGAGCGCGAACTGACCACCCTTGCCGCCCATGACGTGCCCAAGGCCGGCGTCGCCTATGTGCCGCAGGGCCGGCGGCTGTTTGCCGAAATGACGGTGGCCGAAAACATCGAGATCGGCCTGATGACGCGCGCCAAGGGCAAGGCGACGCGCGATGCCGTGCTCGACCTTTTCCCGCTGCTGCGTGACCGGCTCGGCCAGCGCTCCGGCACGCTATCGGGCGGCGAGCAGCAGATGCTGGCCATGGCCCGCGCGCTCTGCTTGGAACCCGAGGTGCTGCTGCTCGACGAACCCACCGAGGGGCTGATGCCTTCGATGATCGCGAAAATCCGCGAGACGGTGGCCAAGCTGCGCGAGCGCGGCGTCTCGACCATTCTGGTTGAGCAGCGCGTCGATGCCGTGCTGTCGGTCGCGGACCGCGTGACCTTCATCGAGAATGGGCGTGCGCGGGAGACGGTGGGTGTCGAGGCGCTGCGGGCTGATCCGGCGTTCGTGCAGAGATATGTCGGCGTGGGGTAACCTGGCGCGACGCCACCCTCCCCTCAAGGGGGAGGGTTATGCCAGCGCTCAAACCAGCCTCACCCCCGCGTCCCGCATCTTCCCCGTCATGATCTCCAGCGAACCACCAAGATCGATCGCCCGGCAGGCGTCCAGCCGCACGGTCGTATCAAACCCCAGCTTCACCGCGTCGAGTGCCGAATAGGCGACGCAGAAGTCGGTCGCCAAGCCGACCAGCGTGATGCTGCCGATGCCGCGCTCCTTCAGGTAGCCGCCAAGGCCGGTCGGCGTCTTGCGGTCGTTCTCGAAAAAGGCGGAATAGCTGTCGATCGCCTTGCGAAACCCCTTGCGGATGACGATCTCGGCCTTGGTCCATTCCAGCGCCTCGTGGAACGCCGCGCCGCCCGTGCCCTGCACGCAGTGATCCGGCCACAGCGTCTGGTCGCCATAGGGCATTTTCGTTGTCTCGAAGGGCTGCCTGCCGGGATGCTGCGAAGCGAAACTCGAATGGCCGGCGGGGTGCCAGTCCTGCGTCAGCACGACATGCTCGAACCGGCCGATCATCTCGTTTATCAGCGGCACGATCTCATCGCCGCCAGCGACCGCCAGATTGCCGCCAGGGCAAAAATCGTTCTGCACATCGATGACGACAAGCGCTTCTTCCTTCATGTGACCTCCGGCCCGAAAAATGATCGCGCTGAGCGTTGGCCGGAAGCCGCCGCCACGTCAACCGGCATTGTGCTGAAAGGCGAAATTCTGGCCGCAGGAGGGTGGCCGACAAACTCCCGCTTTGACAATTTCCGCCACCTTGATATCATTTGTGTGCGAATGAATTTTCGAGCGCCGGCCATGCCGGGAGGCATTGCGTGATCCGTTACGCGAAACCCAAAAATGTCGATGAGGCGCTGGCGCTGCTTGGCGAAGGGCCGTGGCGCATTCTGGCCGGCGGCACCGACTTTTATCCAGCGCTCGGCAACAGGCCCCTCAGCGAAAATGTGCTTGATATCAATGGGCTCTCCGAGCTTCGCGGCATCGCGGAGGTCGGCTCCCATATCGTCATCGGCGCGCGCACGACCTGGACCGATATCATCCGGCATGACCTGCCGGCCGCTTTCGACGGGCTGAAGCTTGCTGCACGCGAAGTCGGCTCGGCGCAGATCCAGAACCGCGCCTCCATCGCCGGCAATCTGTGCAACGCCTCGCCTGCCGCCGACGGCGTGCCGCCGCTGCTGACGCTGGGTGCTGAAGTGGAGTTGCGTTCAGCCAGTGCAACGCGCCACCTGCCGGTCGAAGATTTCATTCTCGGCAACCGCCGCACCGCCTTACAACCCGGTGAGATGGTGACGGCGATCCGCATCCCGAAATCCGCTACTGGCGGCACCAGCGCCTTCGTCAAGCTCGGTGCGCGCCGTTATCTCGTCATCTCCATTGCCATGGCGGCAGCCCGCATCGTGGTGGAAGACGGCACCGTCACTGAGGCTGCCGTGGCGGTCGGCTCCTGCTCGCTGGTCGCCAAACGGCTGGCCGGCCTTGAAGCCGCCTTGCGCGGCCTGCCCATTGGCCCGGCGCTGGCCGAGACAGTCGCTGCCACATCGCTTCCCGAACTCGCTCCGATCGACGACGTGCGCGGCACGGCCGAATACCGGCGCGAGGCGGCCTGCGAGATCGTTGCCCGCGCCGTGCTTGCCGCTGCTGGCTACCAACCTCTGACAAAGGTGGCGGCATGAGTTCGGAGCGCATCAACATCACCTTCGAGGTCAATGGCGCCGCCGTTTCCGTCTCGGCGCCGCCGGTCCAGCGCCTGTCCGCACTGCTGCGCGACGAGTTGCACCTCACCGGCACCAAGGTTGGCTGCGATGCCGGCGATTGCGGTGCCTGCACGGTGCTCATCGACGGCGAACCGGCCTGCGCCTGCCTCGTGCCGACGGCATCGGTCGCGGGATCGTCCGTGCGTACAGTGGAAGGGCTTGCCAACGGAAAGCTCTCGGCGCTGCAGGCGTCATTCCTAGAACATGGTGCGGCCCAATGCGGCATCTGCACGCCGGCACTGCTGGTGGCGGGTACGGCGCTGCTGGACAGGAACCCGCATCCGACCGAGATCGAAGTGCAGGACGCGCTCGGCGGCATTCTGTGCCGCTGCACCGGCTATCGGAAGATCGTTGCGGCAGTGATGGGGGCTGGGCGGTTTGCGCCTGCGTCGCTTGATCCTGAAACACCCCCCTCTGGCCTGCCGGCCATCTCCCCCGCAAGGGGGGAGATCAGCAGCTTCGCCCCCGCCTCATCTCCTGCAACGTTGACGATTGGCGAAGGAGCCTATGACGGAGTGATCTCCCCCCTTGCGGGGGAGATGGCCGGCAGGCCAGAGGGGGGTGGTGCAGAGAGTGCGCCATCGCAGAAGGCTACCGCAGACATTGCGCTTTCGCGCACCCTCAACCGCCGCCTCCCCGAAACCGGCCACGCCGTCGGCGCCTCGCCCGTCCGCCTCGACGGCATCCCAAAGGTAACCGGGACCGAAAAATTCGGTGGCGACAGCTTTCCCGCCGACGCGCTGCATGTCGCCGTCATCCGCTCGCCGCACTACCACGCGGCTTTCGCCTTCGGCGATCTCGAAGCCTACAAGGCAGCAAACCCCGGCATTGTTGGCGTCTTCACCGCCGCCGACATCCCGGGCAAAAACTGTTTTGGCGTGATTCCGCCCTTCGCCGACCAGCCGGCGCTCGCAGAGAACACCGCCCGCTTTCGTGGCGAGGCTGTGGCGCTGGTCGCCGGCGAGCGCGAAGCGATCGCCTCGCTCGACCTGACGAAATTCCCGATCACCTGGACCGAACTGCCGCATATGCTTCAGCCGCGCGAGGCGCAGGCGACAGATGCGCATCGCATCCACCCAAGCCGCGAACACAATCTGCTGACCCAGGGTTTTGTCGAGCGCGGCGACCCTGAGGCGGCACTCGCCAAGGCAGCGCACACCGTGTCCGGCGAGATCGAGACATCCTTCGTCGAGCACGCCTATATCGAGCCGGAAGCCGGTTTCGCCACTATGGACGGCGACACGCTGGTCATCACCGCCTGCACGCAGGCGCCCTATATGGACCGCGACGACACCGCGAAAGTGCTTGGCCTCGCGCCGGAAAAAGTGCGTATCGTACCGACCGCAACGGGCGGCGGCTTCGGCTCCAAGCTGGACGTGTCGCTGCAGCCGCTGATCGGCCTCGTCGCGATGAAGACCGGCAGGCCGGCGGCCCTTGCCTACACCCGCAACGAATCCATGATGTCGACCACCAAGCGCCATCCGGCGTCGATGAAGGCGACCATCGGCGCGGATGCCGGGGGCCGCGTCACCGGCATGGTATTTTCCGGCGATTTCAACACCGGCGCCTATGCAAGCTGGGGACCGACTGTGGCCAACCGCGTGCCTGTCCACGCCTCCGGCCCCTATGCCACGCCGAACTATCGCGCCGTTGGCCGCGCCATCCACACCAACGGGCCGATCGCCGGCGCTTTCCGCGGCTTCGGCGTGCCGCAGGCGACCATCATGCAGGAGACGCTATACGACGCGATGGCCGAAAAGCTCGGCCTGGACCGGCTGGATTTTCGCTTGATGAACGCACTTCGGAACGGCTCCGAAACGGTGACCGGGCAGGTCCTCAAGGCCGGCGTAGGCATCGCCGATTGCCTCGAAGCCTTGAAGCCGCATTGGGCGCGGGCGCTGGCCGATGCGCAAACCTTCAACACCGAAAACACCACCAGGAAACGCGGTGTTGGCGTCGCCTCCTGCTGGTATGGCTGCGGCAACACTTCGCTGCCCAATCCTTCGACGATCAAGATCGGCATCTCCCCCGCCGGCAAGGTGGTGCTGCATCAGGGCGCGGTCGATATCGGCCAGGGCTCCAACACCGTGATTTCGCAGATCGCCGCCGACGCGCTCGGCGTGCCGCTGTCGCTGATCGTGCTGCGCAGCGCCGACACCGCCATCACGCCTGACGCCGGCAAGACCTCCGCCTCGCGCCAGACCTTCGTCTCGGGCAAGGCGGCGGAGAAGTCGGGCCGGAGCTTGCGTGAAAAGATCCTGCGCTTCGCCAATGTCTCGGAGCGCGCAACGCTGCAATTCGATGGCGCGGCGCTCGTCATCCGCGAGGGCGAGGCCACCCGCCGCATCGATCTCGCCGGGCTTGCCGTGGATGCTGACGGTTTCGTCTTCGGCGCGCAGGAGACCTACGATCCGCCGACCTTGCCGCTGGACGAAAAGGGCCAGGGCACGCCCTACGCACAATATGGCTATGGCGCGCAGATTGCCGAGCTTGAAGTCGACCTGAAGCTCGGCACGGTCAAGCTGATCAAGATCACCGCCGCACACGATGTCGGCCGTGCCATCAACCCGCTGCTTGTCGAGGGTCAGATCGAAGGCGGCATCGCGCAGGGCATCGGCATGGCGCTGATGGAGGAATACATCCCCGGCCGCACCGAGAATCTGCACGACTACCTCATCCCGACCATCGGCGACGTGCCGCCAATCGAAACCATCCTGGTGGAGGTTCCGGACCCGGAAGGACCGTTTGGGGCAAAGGGCCTGGGCGAGCATGTGCTGATCCCGACCGCACCGGCGATCCTCAACGCCATCCGCCACGCAACCGGCGTTCTGGTGACCAAGGTGCCGGCGACGCCAAGCCGGATACGCGCGGCGATCCGGGAGGCACGGATATGAAGAGGGCACAGCATGGTGGCAGTCCTTCCTCTCCCGACTTACGGCACGCCAATCACATATGGCATAGCCGACCCCCACTCCGTCACGCTTCGCGTGACACCTCTCCCCCTCAAAAAGGGAGAGGAAGGGTGCCAGACATTCGGACGGCGTTTCCTCTCCCCCGTCGATCGGGGGAGAGGTGGTTTGCAAAGCAAATCGGAGTGGGGGTCGAATGGCATAGTCGATTGCCCTCAAGTTCCTGGAGAAAGGATGCCGGCAGGCAGGCGAGGGGCAGCGCCAGCAAGGCAAGGTTTGCGCTGCCCCTCATCCGTCACTTCGTGACACCTTCTCCCCGTAAACGGGGAGAAGGAAGGGAGGCGCCATCATGAGCGAGCTTGCCGAACGCTTCGACACCCACGACCCCGGCGAAAAGCAGGTGGCCGAAAAGATCCGCTGCGATGCCTGCCCGGTCATGTGCTATATCGCCGAAGGCCGCACCGGCGCCTGCGACCGCTACGGCAATACCGGCGGGCGCATCGTGCGCTGCGACCCGTTGACCATCCTCGATCACAGCACCGGGGCTGGCGGCGCTGTGGTGCCCTTCGCGGCGGAAGGCGAAGAATGGAATGGCGAACTGGTCAACAGCGGCCGCCGCTTCGTCACCGCCATCGGCGCCGGCACGACCTATCCCGACTACAAGCCCGCCCCCTTCATAGTCAGCCAGGAGGTCGAGGGCGTCGATCTGGTGACGGTCGTCACCGAGGGTATTTTTTCCTATTGCGGCGTCAAGATAAAGATCGACACCGACCGCTTCCTCGGCCCCGAAACGGCGGTCGTGCGCGCCGAAGGCGAGGCAGTCGGTCATGTCACCACCGGCGAATATGGCTCGCAGATGCTGTCGCTCGGCGGCGTGCATCACCTGACCGGCGGCTCCAAATCCGAAGGCCGCGTCACCTGCGCGACCATGCTCGACCTCTGCAATCGCAAACCGGTCGAGCTTTCCATCGACGGCGGCGTCACCGTCGTCGTCGAAGCCGGCAAGGCGCCGGTGATCGACGGCCAGGCCGAGCACCGCATGCGCGTCGGCTGCGGCTCGGCCACCATCGGCATGTTCGCGACGCAATGGCGCGGGCTGGTCGACGAGGTCGTGGTGGTCGACGACCACATCACCGGCGTCGTCTCCGAGCATCAGGCCGGCAAGGTGCTGGGCTGGGAGGACACGGGCATAAAGATCATCGGCCGCCGCTCGACGCCCGGGCGCTATTTCAAGGTTTCCGAACCCGGCCTCGGCTGGGGCGGCACGACCATTTCCGACCCGCTGTCGATCCTCGGCGAGTGGAACCCGAAGAAGGGCGCACGGCCGGGCCTGTCGCTGCTGATGGTCTCGACCACCGGCGAGCAGTTCGCCTATTTCGAGCTCGACGACGATCTGAAACCGGTCGAAAAGCCGTTCCCCGAGCGGCTGCGCAAATCAGTCGGGCTGATCGAGGACAATTGCGAGCCGGCGCTGTGCACGGTGCTGTTCGTCGGCGGGGCCGGCGGCTCCTTGCGCGCCGGCGTGGTGGAAAATCCGGTCAACCTCACCCGCTCGGTGCAGGGCCTGAAAACCTACGTCACGGTCGGCGGCGCGCCGGTCTATGTCTGGCCCGGCGGCGGTATCACGCTGATGGTCGATGTCATGCGCGTGCCGGAAAACGCCTTCGGCTATGTGCCAACACCAGCACTTGTCGCGCCGATCGAATTCACGCTGCGCCGCGACGACTATATACGGCTCGGCGGCTATGCCGATGAAATCCGCAGCGTCGACGATGTCCTCGCCAAGGGCGGCGAATATTTCAATGCCCGCGCCCGCAAAGACGCGCCGGCTGACAATCCGTGGCCGCCGCTGGCGCAGCTGCGCCGCTCCAGCGAAAGCCCGGATCGATGAACAGCCCACAGGTATCCTGGCTGGCCGACGGCAAGCGCCTTCATCTCAACCACGGTCCGATCGACTTGATCATCGAGTCTTTCGGCGAGGCGACGGAAGTGCGCGCTACGTATGAGCAGGCCGTCGCGCGTTTCCAGACCGTGCTGATCGAACTCGTCGCCGAACTGCCGGAGTTGCGCCGGCCTGCAAGTGTTCAGCCACGCGCCTTTGCCGGCGTTGTGGCGCGACGCATGGAGGCGGCGGTCAGCCGGCTTGCTGACAAGAACTTCATCACGCCGATGGCCGCAGTCGCGGGTTCCGTGGCAGAGGAAATCCTTGCTTCCATGCTCATAGGTCGAACCTTGCAAAAGGTCTATGTCAACAATGGCGGCGACATCGCACTGCATCTCGCACCCGGGGAAACGATGACGCTGGCCATCGCCGGCACCGGCCACGGCTTTGCCGACCGCATCACCATCCGGGCGGAAGACGGGGTAGGTGGCATCGCCACCTCCGGCTGGCGCGGGCGCAGCCATTCGCTCGGCATCGCCGATGCGGTGACTGTTCTGGCGCACACGGCGGCCGAGGCCGACGCGGCGGCGACGCTGATCGCGAATGCCGTCGACCTGCCAGGGCATGCGGCAATCGCACGGCGGCCGGCGCGGGAGCTCGCGCCCGACAGCGATCTTGGCGACCGGTTGGTGACGGTCGGTGTTGGGGTGCTCAGCTCTGCCGAGGTAGACGCTGCACTGGGGCGTGGCCTTGATGTTGCAGAAGACTTTCGCCGGCGTGGACTGATTGAGACAGCAGCGCTGTTTCTGGATGGCGACAGTCGCCTGTGCGGGGAAGTTCATCCTGAAGCATTGATGGCCCATGCTGCACCCTCTGTCCTGCCGAACATCTCCCGCGCCACGACAATCGCATATGGCACGGCTAACCCCCACTCCGCCGAGCTTCGCTCGGCACCTCTCCCCCTCAAAAGGGGAGAGGAAAGGCGCCAGCCTTGCCGAGGTGCGTTTCCTCTCCCCCGTCGATCGGGGGAGAGGTGGCTCGGCGAAGCCGAGACGGAGTGGGGGTCGAATTCTATAGGCGATTACCCTGCCCTTGGAGATGTCCAGCAGGACAGAGGGTAGTGCGAATGCGCCCGCAAACAATCCTCGTTCCCACCACCCGACAAACATCGAAAGACCCGTACCATGCCTGACTTCCCGATCCGCAAGATCGCCGTCCTGACCGAAGAAATCTTTCACGAGGGCGGCCCCGCCGCCAGCGAACCGCGCCGGCGCGTTGCCGGGCTGGCCGTCGTGAAAAACCCCTTCGCCGGCCGATACGCCGAGGAACTGCAGAGCGCGATGGACGATCTGAAGCCGCTGGGCCTGCTCCTGACCGAGAGGATGATCGAGGCGCTTGGCGGCGACATCAAGGCCATCGACGGCTACGGCAAAGGCGCCATCGTCGGCACCGGCGGCGAGATCGAGCATGGGGCGCTGTGGCATGTGCCGGGCGGCTATGCCATGCGCGAACGCCTCGGCCAGGCAAAAGCCATCGTGCCGTCGGCGATGAAGGTCGGCGCTTTCGGCTCGCGCCTCGACGTGCCGCTCGGCCATACCAACGCCGCCTATGTGCGCAGCCATTTCGATGCCATGGAAGTCGGCATCGCCGACGGGCCGCGGCCGGACGAAATCCTGTTCTGCCTTGCCATGGCCTGCGGTCCGCGTATTCATAGCCGCATGGGCGGTCTTGAAGCCAAGGACATCAAGGTCTGGGACGGGCAGCGATGACCGGAGAAGACAATCTCCTGAAGCTTGTCGAGGCCGACGAGACGGAAGGCGAGTACCACCTGCAGGAGCAGGTCGGCTTTATCCTGCGCAAGGCGCATCAGCGCCACGTCTCCATCTTTGCCTCGCATATCGGCGATCTGACGCCGCCGCAATTTGCAGCGCTCGCCAAGCTGCATGATGTCGGCGAGACCTCGCAGAACCAGCTCGGCACGCTGATCGCCATGGACGCGGCGACCGTCAAAGGCGTCATCGACCGGCTGAAGGCGCGCGGGTTGGTCGAACTGTCCAAACACGAGGTCGACAAGCGCCGGCTGCTGGTCAGCCTGACGGTGGAGGGCCGCGCCATGGTGGAGCGGCTGATACCGCTTGCCCAGAAGATCACCGAGGAAACGCTGGCGCCGCTGACGCCCAAGGAGATCGGCACCTTCCTGAAGTTGCTGGCCAAGATGGCGTAACTCGCCTGCCGCATAGGCGAAAGGCTGAAGCATACCCCAAAGATCGGAATCGATTTTTGGACGAGCCGCGCCCAGATTAGAAATAGCTAATGCGCGGCGTGCCCAGTTGGATATGTCGTTTCAACGCTCGCAGACCGCCCATGGCGCATGCGACATTTCCGTATGTTGCAGTGCGATATTTTATGTTGCAACGCAATAAAATCAGCGTAGGCTGAGTTCGAACCCTGGGAGGAGCAACCGTTTCACGGAAGGCGTGAATGCATGCTCCAGATCATGATCCTCGTTTGCTCGGTCAATGTTTCCCCGGTCGACTGCCAGATGGAAACCGCCCTCGACGTCATCAGCGGCCCGCAGACGGCCAGCGCTATTTCCTGCGGCATGCAGGGCCAGGCGCTGATAGCGTCGACCTCGTTCGCCAGGCAACGCCCCGGCGAATATGTGAAAATCAAATGCACGCATTTGAAAGAGGCAAGGAC
The DNA here is from genome assembly GCF_900116595.1 of Mesorhizobium sp. YR577. Taxonomy (NCBI): domain Bacteria; kingdom Pseudomonadati; phylum Pseudomonadota; class Alphaproteobacteria; order Hyphomicrobiales; family Phyllobacteriaceae; genus Mesorhizobium; species Mesorhizobium sp. YR577. The sequence goes on from NZ_FPBI01000003.1 coordinate 259,233, forward strand.
GGCGCAGAAGATCTGAAGGCCGAATACTTGCAAGACGAATGAGCTTGGCCTTGCCAAGGTGTGCCTAATCCCCCTCTCCGTCTCGGCTTCGCCGATCCACATTCCGGGGCGAGCCACGGGTCTCGCCCGTCCTCCGGACCCCCCATTTCATGGGGGCGAGGAACCCAGGTTCTGCAAAGCTGCGACCTCGGCGAGTGCCGGTTCCTCGCCCCCGCATAGCGGGGGAGAGGTGGATCGGCGAAGCCGGGACGGAGAGGGGGAATTCCAGCCAGCACCGTTCCGAAGTCGTTACTTTTTCGCCACCCGCAGTTCCCGCGTCGCTTCCCGGTCGATCGAGTTCGCCGCCACCACGACCCCGAACATCTCTGCCGCCTGCTCAGCCGTGTAGTAGCCCAGCCGGACATCCCTGAGCACCAGTTCGGGATCGCGCTTGAGCGGATCGCCGTAGCCGCCACCACCGGGTGTGCCGACCTGTACGCGGTCACCGGCCCTCAGTGGAATGTCCTGTTCCTTCGACAGATGCGGCGGCACATGGGCCTCGCCGCCTCGATAAACGGTGACGGAATTAACCGCGCCATCGCTGCCGCCGCGCACGCCCTGCGGACCGACGCGGCCATGGTCCATGACGAAGGAGGCACGCGCCTCGCCGCGCAGCAGTTCCACTTCGTATGCCAGCCCGAAGCCGCCGCGATGTTCGCCCGCGCCGCCCGAGCCTTCGCGCAGCGCATAGTGGCGGTAGAGCACGGGATAGGCCTGCTCCATGATCTCGACCGGCGGCGATTTCGAAATGCCGATGGTCGAGCAGCCATTGGAGAGGCCGTCATGGGAAAGATTGCCGCCATAGCCACCGCCGGAAATCTGGTACATGACATAGTCGCGGCCCCGTGCCGGGTCGCTGCCGCCGAGCGCGAAATTGCCGCTGGAGCCGGCGGGCGCTGCCGTCACTTTTTCAGGCACTGCCTGCACCATGGCCGCAAACACCGCCTCGGCGATGCGCTGCGAAACCTCCGCCGCACATCCGGAAACCGGGCGGGGGTATCTGGCGTCGAGGAACGTTCCCTCCGGCCGCTTCACCTCCAGCGGCTCGAAGGCGCCGGCGCTGATCGGCACATCGGGGAAGATGTGGCGCATGGCGAGATAGACCGACGATAAGGTCGTGGCCAGCACGCTGTTCATCGGGCCGATGCAGGGCGGGCTCGATCCCTCGAAATCGAAGGTCAGCGTATCGCCCTTTTTCTCGATCGCCAGCGCGATGGTCAGCGGCTGGTCGACCACGCCGTCGGAATCGACGAAGGCCTTCGAGCGGTAGATGCCGTCCGGGATCGGCGCGATATGCGCCCGCATCTGCTCGGCAGCGCGCCGGCGCAGTTCGGCGATGGCCTCGATCACCGTTTCGTCACCGTAACGATCGAGGATCGCAAAGAGCCGATCCTGCCCGACATAAAGCGCTGCGGCCTGGGCGCGGATGTCGCCGATGCGCTGGTCGGCCACGCGGATGTTGGAGCAGATGATCGAATAGATTTCCTGGTCGAGCACCTTCTTCTTGAACAGTTTTACCGGCGGCAGGCGCAGGCCCTCCTGCTCAACCGCCGTCGCCGAGGCGGAAAACCCGCCCGGCACCGAACCGCCGATATCGGGCCAGTGGCCGGTGTTGGAGAGCCAGCAGAAGATCTTGCCATCGCGCCACACCGGCATGGCGAATCGCACATCCATCAGATGCGTGCCGCCGAGATAGGGGTCGTTGACGATGTAGATATCGCCCTCGTCCGGGGCCGCGCATCTGCCGTCGCGGATCATCCCGATGATCGTGCGCGTCGAATACTGCATCACGCCGACGAACACCGGCAGGCCTTGGCTACCTTGCGCGATCAGCGAGCCGTCCTCGGCCGAATAGATGCCGTCGGAGCGGTCGTTGGCCTCGGCGATGACGGGTGAGAAGGCAGCGCGCGAGAAGGTGAGGTCCATCTCGTCGCAGGTCTGCTGGAGCGCTGCCTGGATGACGGAGAGGGTGATGGCGTCGAGGGAGGTCATAGCGCCAATCTCCTCCCTCCCCCTTGTGGGGAGGGATCGAGGGTGGGGGTATTTGCTGTGCGCCCTTCGTTGACTTCCTGCGACACTGCACGGCCGTAAGTACGACAAGCAAAGGAACTCCCACCCCTAACCCCTCCCCACAAGGGGGAGGGGGACAACGGCATCGCGTTCATTTGCCCACCTCGATCACAATATTCCCATCCGCATCCGACCGCGCGCGATCTCCAGGCTCCAGCACCGTCGTGGCATCCATCTGCTCGAGGATCGCCGGCCCCTCAATCTCAGCATCCAGTGGCAGTTTTTCGCGGGCATAGACCGGCGTGTCGTGCCATGCGCCGTCATACCAGACCGGCCGCGTCTCGCGAAGCGCGCCATCCAGCGTCTTCGCCCGTCCCGCCGGGTCGATCAGCCGCGAAAGATCGACCGCCGGGCGCACGCCGGTGACCGAGGTGTTGAGGTTGACGAGATTGGCGCGGATTTCCGGCAGCTCGACCTTGAAGCGGGCGAAATAGGCTTTTTCGAACAGGCTTTGCAGCGTCGGGCGATCCACTTGCGCCGACGGCAGCGGCACGTTGAGGATATGTGTCTGGCCGACAAACTGCATGTCGGCAGAATGCGTGACGCGAATGCTTTCCGGCTTCACCGCTTCCTTCGCGATGAGGGCAGCGCCCTCCTCGCGATGCCACTGCAGGATGTCAGCAATACGCGCCTCATCGACGCTCGCCACCGGCTGGTTGACGGTGTTGACGAAATCGTGGCGCAGATCTGCCACCACGCAGCCCAGCGCATTGGTGATGCCCGGCCGCGCCGGCACCAGCACTTTCGGCAGGCCGAGTTCGCGGGCAAGTGCCGTCGCATGCAGCGGCCCTGCCCCGCCGAAAGCGAACAGCGCGAAGTCGCGCGGGTCATGGCCGCGCGCCACTGACACCATGCGGATCGCGCCCGCCATCTTCATATTGCCGAGCCGCAGGACCGCGCCCGCCGCCGCGACACCGTCAAGGCCGGTCGCCTGCCCGATCCTGTCGGCGAAGATCGCGCGCACATGCTCGACCGTCACCGGGTTCTCCACCGCCAGCAGCTTTTTCGGATCGAGCCGCCCCAGCACCAGATTGGCGTCGGTGATGGTCGGCTCCGTGCCTCCGCGCCCGTAGCAGATCGGGCCGGGATTGGCGCCGGCACTTTCCGGCCCGACCTGGATCAGCCCCGAAGCATCGACGCGCGCGATCGAGCCGCCGCCCGCCCCCACGGTGTGCACCGCCACCATCGGCACATGGATCGGCATCGCATATTCGATCTCGGTCTCGTTCGACACCGCCGGCTCGGCGTTCTGGATCAGCGCCACGTCGGTCGAGGTGCCGCCCATGTCGTAGGTGACGAGATTCTCATAACCGGCGCGCTTGCCGGTATAGGCCGCCGCAATCACGCCCGAAGCCGGACCCGACATCACCGTCTTGGCTGATTCACGTGTGACGAAGCGGGCCGAGATCATGCCGCCATTGCCGTTCATGATCAGGAAATCACGGCCATAGCCGCGCGCTTCCAGTTCCGTGCGCAGCCGCTCGACATAGCGCTCCAGGATCGGCTGCACCGAGGCGTTGACGGCAGCGGTGACCCCACGCTCGAATTCACGCGCCTCCGAAAGCAGCGCGTGGCCGGTGGTGATGTAGCCGTTCGGCCAGCTTTCCCGCGCGATCTCGGCTGCACGTTTCTCGTGCTCCGGATTGGCGTAGGCGTGCAAAAAGTGGATGACGAGGGATTCGCAGCCGGCCTCGATCAGCCGCCGCACGGCCTCGCGCATCTCCGCCTCGTCGAGCGGGATGCGAACTGCCCCCGATGCTTCCACGCGCTCGGACACTTCCAGCCGCAAGTCGCGCGGAATGACAGGCACGAACACGCCCGTCATGCCGTAGGCCTGCGGCCGCGTGCGGCGGCCAAGCTCGATCACGTCGCGAAAGCCGCGCGTGGTGATCATGCCGGTGCGCGCCAGCCGGCGCTCCAGCACGGCGTTGGTGGTTGTGGTCGTGCCATGCACGATCAGGTCGATCTCGGGAATGGGAAACCCGGTGTCGGCAAGGGCCGAAACCACGCCGAAAGCCTGGTTGTGAACGGTGGTCGGCGTCTTGGCGATGTGCACCCGGCCGCCGCCCCGGCCGTCGATCATCAAGAGGTCGGTAAAGGTCCCGCCGACATCGATGCCGGCGACCACACTTCCGGCATTTGCGGAATAATTCTCAACCATGCTCGAAACCCGAAATGTCCGGCCTAAGGATGGGAAGTAGATTGGAAAGGTGTTTCACGTCGCTATCTTGACGTCAATATCGTTTGTATACTAATAAATTTCGGACACAAGAGTCTACCGTTTCGAGATTTGTGGTGGCGCGCCGGGCAGTCAGGCCATGGTTCGCAGGGCGATGTTTTTGCGCCGCCGCAGGCACAAGGTTTGGTTTCGATGAACACCGCGACTGCCCTGAATACCGTTGGCGCCAAGCCGCTCGACTTCCCTATACCGGCCAATGTTCACGCCGAGACCGTCGTCTCGGTCAAGCACTATACCGACCGCCTGTTCTCCTTCCGCATCACCCGGCCGCAGTCGCTGCGCTTCCGCTCGGGCGAGTTCGTCATGATCGGCCTGCCCAATGCCGAGAAGCCGGTGTTCCGCGCCTATTCGGTCGCCAGCCCGGCCTGGGACGAAGAGCTGGAGTTCTTCTCGATCAAGGTGCCGGACGGCCCGCTGACCTCGCATTTGCAGAAGATCCAGCCCGGCGACACGGTGCTGATGCGCCAGAAGTCGACCGGTACGCTGGTGGTTGATGCGCTGACGCCGGCCAAACGCCTGTTCATGATCTCGACCGGCACCGGCGTGGCGCCCTTCGCCAGCCTGCTGCGCGATCCCGACACCTACGAAAAGTTCGATCAGGTCATTCTCACCCACACCTGCCGCGACGTGGCAGAGCTCGCCTATGGCAAGGAGCTGGTTGAAGGGCTGGAGAACGACCCGCTGATCGGCGAACTCACCCATGGCCGCGTCACGCTCTATTCGACGACGACGCGCGAAGAGTCCTCCCATATGGGCCGCATCACCGCGCTGATCGGCTCGGGCAAGTTCTATACCGACCTCGGCATCGAAAAGCTGAACCCGGAAACCGACCGCATCATGATCTGCGGCTCGATGCACATGCTGAAGGACGTCAAGGAACTCGCCGAAAGCCTCGGCTTCGACGAAGGCTCCCTCAGCCACCCCTCGACCTTCGTCGTCGAGCGCGCTTTCGTCGGCTGAGTTTTTGGCGAGTGGCGGGTGTCGCTCGTTTTGGCCGATTTTCTCCGGAAATCTTCGGACGCAAGCTTCAGCGTCGGTAGTTGGTGACTACGTCCGTGACATCGCCAACGTCAACCTTGACGATCAGCGATGCCAACCATGACGTCGTCTTCCCGGAAACCGCAGCGAAGCGGAGGTTATCCGGGACCTATTGGCCGCAGCATCGTCAGGCACGGCCTGGTCCTGATATTGACGCGCGTTCTGTACCGTTGAAGCTCTTCTACATTCAGGCATGGATTCCCGACACTCTCCGCTCGTCCCTCGCTCACGAGGTCGAGAATGACGAATTGCATTTAGGCTTGCCGCCAATCTCAAGCGTTGGCCGCTGGCGTTGGCCGCTTGGCGCTGGCGGTTTGGTGTGTTGGCGGCTTAGCGTTGACGGTTTACGAAGGCGGCAAATAACAAGCTCGTCATCCCAGGCGAAGCACGAGCGAAGCGAAGGGCGAAGACCCGGGGATCCATGCCGGAACATCAAATGAGGCTACAGCGGTGCAGAACTGCCGAAGCTGAAGCTTGCGAACTGTGGGAAAGATTTCCATCCGATTTCCCAGCAACCCATTGTTTCCGCTCACACCACACACTTTCTCACGCCCGATTTTTCCACACCCTTCGAGCATCTTTCATAATCCAGCCAGTTCCTCCCGCGGGAACGCCGGTCGCGACGGTGATCTGTGGGGAGGAACCGGCGCTTCCGTCTTGCGGCAAACGTAGCAGCAAGGCCGGGGAGGTTCCGTCCAAGGGTTCCCCTGCGGGTAATACGGCCCGCGCGTGCTGGACGAGCACATAGGCCCTGCAAACCAAAAGGTTTGCAGGGAGCAGCGGAACGGACGGGAACAGAAATCGCCGGCGGGGCGCGGAAGCTGCGCCACTTACTAAACATTAGGAAGGCACGGCCATGCGCCCCGCTTCCCACCCTCGTAGAGGGAGTTCTTTGACAATGGCCAGACGGTGAAAACCGGGCGTGGCGATGAATAGGTGCGTCCTTCGAGGCTCGCTACGCTCGCACCTCAGGATGAGGATGCGAGTTTCCTACGATCCTCATCCTGAAGTGTGAGCACATTTCAGAAGAACGGCTTTGCCGGCACACCCTCCCTCATCCTGAGGTGCGAGCGTTAGCGAGCCTCGAAGGACGCACCAGGGACAGTTTACTTTCTTGCCCGGAAAGGCAGCGGCGGCTGCGATCGCGCAAGGGGCAAAAAGTAAACTGTCCCCTGCCGCCTAGCAACGAAGCGAAGCGCCAGAGGGGTCGGTCAAGGCAGCGCGCGGCCGCAAAAGAACGTCGAGCACACTACCGCAGCCACCCTACCCGGCCCTTTGCTTACGCTTCGGGCGTTCGTCGCTTCAATCGACAAATCGTTGTCGATTGATCGCCTTTAGCGACCGCGTCTCACGGGAGGGAAATGCCCGCAAAGCTCGCTTCTTATTGCAAACGATTTGCAATTGCATTGACAGCTGGCCGCTGCTGCTTTATCTCCAGGCACAAGGGCCGGGACTTCCGCGCGCCCAAACTCCACCCGACAGGATTTTTCATGACAGGCATTCGCGCATTTCTTGTTTCGTTATCGCTCATGGCGCTTGCGGCTTTCTCGGCCAGCGCCGCCCAGGCCGCCGACAAGATGAATGTGGTCACCACCTTCACGGTGATTGCCGATATCGCCCGCAACGTTGCCGGCGATGCCGCGACCGTTGAATCCATCACCAAGCCTGACGCCGAGATCCACAACTACCAGCCGACGCCGGGCGACATGATCAAGGCGCAGAAGGCCGACCTGATCCTGTGGAACGGGCTCAACCTCGAGCTCTGGTTCGAAAAGTTCTTCGCCAATCTGAGCGAAGTGCCGAGCGTCGTGGTTTCGGAAGGCGTCGAGCCGATGGGCATCGCCGAAGGCCCCTATACCGGCAAGCCGAACCCGCATGCATGGATGTCGCCCGAGGCGGCGCTGGTCTATGTCGAGAACATCCGCAAGGCCTTTGCCGCGCAGGACCCGGACAATGCCGAGGCCTATGCCAGGAACGCCGCCGCCTATTCGGAAAAGATCAAGGCGACTGTCGAGCCGATCCGCACCGAGATCGCCAGCATTCCCGAAGAACGGCGCTGGCTGGTCACCAGCGAAGGCGCATTCTCCTACCTCGCCCGCGACTTCGGCCTGAAGGAGCTTTATCTCTGGCCGATCAATGCCGACCAGCAGGGCACGCCGCAGCAGGTGCGCAAGGTCATCGACGCCGTGCGCGCCAACAACATTCCCGCCGTGTTTTCCGAAAGCACCATTTCGGCTTCGCCTGCCGAGCAGGTCGCCCGCGAAACCGGCGCCAAATATGGCGGCGTGCTCTATGTCGACTCGCTGAGCAACGAGGATGGCCCGGTGCCGACCTATCTCGACCTGCTGCGCGTCACGACCGAGACGATCACGAAAGCGCTCGTGCAATGAATGCTTTAGCCAGGGCGAACCCAGCCAGCAGAACGGAAGACGGCAGCGGACTACGCGTCGACAGCATCACCGTCACCTATCGCAACGGCCACACCGCGCTGCGCGATGCCAGCTTCGCCATTCCCACCGGCACCATCACGGCGCTGGTCGGGGTTAATGGCAGCGGCAAGTCGACGCTGTTCAAGTCGATCATGGGTTTCGTGCCGCTGGCCGCCGGCACGGTCGAGATTTTCGGCCAGCCGGCAGCCTACGCCCTGAAGCGCAATGCTGTTGCCTATGTGCCGCAGAGCGAGGATGTCGACTGGAACTTTCCGGTTCTGGTCGAGGATGTCGTGATGATGGGCCGCTACGGCCACATGAATTTTCTGCGCATGACCCGCCCCGTCGACCGGCAGGCGGTGGACGAGGCGCTGGAGCGTGTCGGCATGGCCGACTACCGCAAGCGCCAGATCGGCGAGCTTTCCGGTGGCCAGAAAAAGCGCGTCTTCCTCGCCCGCGCACTGGCGCAGGAAGGAAAAATCATCCTGCTCGACGAACCCTTCACCGGTGTCGATGTGCGCACCGAGGAAGCAATCATCACGCTGTTGCAGGCGCTGCGCGACGAGGGCCGGGTGATGCTGGTTTCCACCCACAATCTTGGCAGCGTGCCACGCTTCTGCGACCGCGCGGTGCTGATCAACCGCACGGTGCTCGCCGCCGGACCGACGGCGGAAGTGTTCACGCAGGCCAATCTCGAAAAGACCTTTGGCGGCGTGCTGCGCCAGTTCATCCTCGGCGGTGCCGATCTCCACGCCGACGCCGACAAGCGCCGCGTCACCGTTCTGACCGACGACGAGCGCCCCTTCGTCATCTATGGCGACGAGCCTCAAACGGCGAACAGGGCAGAAATGTCAGAGACAGAAAAAGATCGTATCGGAAAAGAGAAATGACCGTGTTTCATCTGCTCTACCTTCCTCGATCGGCGCATGCCATTTCACCCCCACCCCTTACCCCTCCCCACAGGGGGGAGGGGTTTTCTGAGACGCTGACGCCCCCCTCCCCCCTGTGGGGAGGGGTAAGGGGTGGGGGTCGGAAAGCTAGAGACTCGAAGGCAAATCCCTCCCGCAATTCACTACCGTTTCTACGCGAGGTCACTGCATGAGTGTCCTCCTCGAACCCTTCGGCTATGGCTACATGGTCAATGCCATGTGGGTGTCGGCGCTTGTCGGCGGCGTCTGCGCCTTTCTCTCGGCCTATTTGATGCTGAAGGGCTGGTCGCTGATCGGCGACGCGCTCTCGCATTCGATCGTGCCGGGAGTTGCCGGCGCCTATATGCTCGGCCTGCCCTTCGCGCTGGGCGCGTTCCTGTCCGGCGGGCTTGCGGCTGCGGCCATGCTGTTCCTCAACCAGCGCACCAAGCTGAAGGAGGACGCCATTATCGGCCTGATCTTCACCTCCTTCTTCGGCCTCGGCCTGTTCATGATCTCGCTGTCGCCGGCCTCGGTGAACATCCAGACCATCGTGCTCGGCAACATCCTCGCCATCACGCCGGGCGACACGCTGCAGCTGGTCATCATCGGCGGCGTCTCGCTGGCGATTTTGCTGGCGAAATGGAAGGACCTGATGGTTGCCTTCTTCGACGAGAACCACGCCCGCTCCATCGGCCTCAACCCGGACTGGCTGAAGGTGCTGTTCTTCACGCTGCTTTCGGCCTCGACGGTTGCTGCCTTGCAGACGGTCGGCGCCTTTCTCGTCATCGCCATGGTGGTGACGCCGGGCGCAACCGCCTATCTGCTCACCGACCGCTTTCCGCGGCTGATCGCCACCAGCGTCGCCATCGGCGCGGTCACCAGCTTCGTCGGCGCCTATGCCAGCTATTTCCTCGACGGCGCGACCGGCGGCATCATCGTCGTGCTGCAGACGCTGATCTTCCTCACCGCCTTCGTCTTCGCCCCCAAGCACGGAATGCTGGCAGCGCGACGCAAGGCGCGCGAAGCTCTGGAGGCGGGGGTATGATTTACTTCGGGACCAGCAGCGCTGCCCCTCACCCTTACCCTCTCCCCGTAAAAGACGGGGAGAGGGAGGCGTCAGCGTTGCAGCTTCGTCCTTCTTCCCGTCCTTCACGGGGAGAAGGTGCAGGCAGGCGGATGAGGGGCAAACAATCATGACCGAAACCCTCCTCATGCCATTCGCATTCCCCTTCATGCAGCAGGCTTTCGTCATCGCCGTGCTGGTCGCCATCCCCATGGCGATGCTGTCGGCGTTCCTGGTGCTGAAAGGCTGGTCGCTGATGGGCGATGCCATCAGCCATGCGGTGCTGCCGGGCGTCGTGCTTGCCTATATCGCCGGCATTCCGCTCGCCATCGGCGCGTTTGCCGCCGGCATGGTCTGCGCGCTTGCCACCGGCTTCCTGAAGGAGAACAGCCGGGTCAAGGAAGACACGGTCATGGGCATCGTCTTTTCCGGCATGTTCGGCCTCGGCATCGTGCTCTACACCAAGATCCAGACCGACGTTCACCTCGACCACATCTTGTTCGGCGACATACTCGGCATCACCTGGGGCGATGTCGCGCAGACCGGCATCATCGCCGTGATCACTGTTGGCGCCATCGGCATCTTCGGACGCGACCTGCTGCTGCACGCCTTCGACCCGCAGCATGCACAGGCGATCGGCCTGCCGGTGAGGCTGCTGCATTATGGCCTGCTGGCGATCCTGTCGCTGACCATCGTCGGAGCGCTGAAAGCCGTCGGCATCATCCTGGCGATCGCCATGCTGATCGCGCCGGGGGCCATCGCCTTTCTGCTCACCGACAGGTTCTCGCGGATGATGCTCGTCTCCGTCATCATCGCGGTGGCGGCATCCTTCTTCGGCGTCTACCTCAGCTTCTTCATCGACAGCGCGCCCGCGCCGACCATCGTGCTTCTGATGAGCGTCGCCTTCATCGCGGCCTTCATCTACTCGCGCTGGAAGACCGCCCGCGCCGAGCGCAGGCTGACCGAGGCGAGAATATCCTGAGAGGTTGCAGACACAACAACGGCGGGGCAAAACCCCGCCGTTGTCATGCGCGTCTTGGGATCAGGCCGCTTTCGCAGCCAGGCGGTCGCGCGCGAAGGAGCGTCCATCAGCGTCGAAGATATGCAGGTCGCCGGGATCGGCGGTCAGCCGCAAGACGGCACCGCGCGTGATCTCGGCATTGCCGGGCAGCTTCGCCACCAGCGGTTCGGTGACGCGGCCAACCTGGATATAAGCCATCTGCACTTCGCCGAGCTGTTCGATGTAATCGACGACGCCCTCGAAGAGAAAATCCTTGCCCGTCGCGATGTTGAGGTCTTCCGGGCGCACGCCGAAACTGACCTTGGTGCCTGCAGCATCTGCCGGCGTTGCCACGGGAACGGACACGTTGTGTCCGCCGACGTGGCTGACGATCGTCGGCTGGCCCGTCTTTTCGATCGTTGCCGGCAAAATGTTCATTGCCGGCGAACCGATGAACTGCGCGACGAACAGGTTGCCGGGGTGGCGGTAAAGCTCCATCGGTGAGCCGACCTGCTCGATGCGGCCATCCTTCAGCACCACGATGCGGTCGGCAAGCGTCATCGCCTCGACCTGATCGTGGGTGACGTAGATCATCGTCGTTTCCGGCATGCTCTCCTTGAGCTTGGCGATCTCGATGCGGGTCGCGACGCGCAGTGCTGCGTCGAGGTTGGACAGCGGTTCGTCGAACAGGAACACCTTCGGATTGCGCACGATGGCGCGGCCGATGGCGACGCGCTGGCGCTGGCCGCCGGAAAGCGCCTTGGGCAGGCGTTCGAGATATTTGGTGAGCTGCAGGATTTCGGCGGCCTGGCGCACGCGCTTGTCGATCTCGGTCTTGTTTTCGCGGCCGATCCGCATGCTGAAAGCCATGTTGTCGTAGACGGTCATATGCGGGTAGAGCGCATAGGACTGGAACACCATGGCGATGCCGCGCTTGGATGGCGGCACGTCGTTGACCTTCTCGCCGGCGATCTCAAGCGTGCCGCCGGTGATTTCTTCCAGCCCGGCGATGGTGCGCAGAAGCGTCGACTTTCCGCAGCCCGACGGTCCGACGAAGACGATGAATTCGCCGGACTTTATGTCGAGATCGATGCCGTGCAGGATGTTGAGGTTGCCATATGCCTTCTTGACGCTGGTCAATGTGAGATCGGCCATAATATCCTCCCGATTTCCTTTGTTCCCCGATCAGGCGAGACGCCCGAACCAGGCTTCGTAAGCTCCAAGCCGGATCGCGCCGGCGCCGGCATTTCCCGAAAATCCATGACCCGACAGCGGCTGCGCCGTGCCGTTTCCGCCGAGATCGATCACCGCAGGCGCCGAGCCCAGATTGAAGGCGCAGACGATTTCCTCATTGCCTTCGCGACGGGTGAAGGCGACCGCGTCACCCTCTGCCGCGAGGAAGGAAATATCGCCCTTGGTGAGTGCCGGATGCATACGGCGGAAGTCGAGGAAGCGGCGGTAATGCTCAAGCAAGGACGCTTCGTCGCCTTCCTGAGCGCTGACCGACAGCGGCAGATGATCCTTCGACACCGGCAGCCATGGTTTCGCGGTCGAGAACCCGCCATTGGCAGCGTTGCCATCCCAAACCATCGGCGTGCGGCAGCCGTCGCGGCCCTTGAATTCGGGCCAGAAGCGGATGCCGTAGGGGTCTTGCAAATCCTCGAAAGCGAGATCGGCCTCGCCGAGACCAAGCTCCTCGCCCTGATAGATGCAGACCGAGCCGCGCAGCGACATGAGCAGAGCCGAAAGCACCTTCAGATAGGCGGTGCGATCGGCCTCGCCCCCGCCCCAGCGCGAGGCATGGCGCATCACGTCGTGGTTGGAGAAGGCCCAGCACGACCAGCCGTCGCTGGCAACGTCGCCGAACGTTTCCAGCACGGTCCGCACGCGGGCGGCGGTGATCTTTTCCGGGGCGAGGAAGTCAAAGGCGTAGCACATCTGCACGCGGTTATCGCCGGCGGTATAGGCGGCGACGATATCGAGGCCGCGCTGTGCATCGCCGACTTCGCCGACTGCGGCAGCCGCCGGATACTCGTCCAGCAGAGCGCGGAAGCGCTCGAGGAAACCGAGATTGTCGGACTGGCTCTTGTCGTAGAGATGGTCTTGATAATTGTAGGGGTTGACCGCCGGCGCGATGGAATCGTTGCGCTGCTCCTTCGGCAGCGGCGGATTGTCTTCCAGCCCGGCGGAGTGGAAGTAGAAGTTGATCGTGTCGAGGCGGAAGCCGTCGACGCCGCGCTCCAGCCAGAAGCGGGTGGCATCGAGCACGGCGTCCTGAACCTCGACATTATGGAAGTTGAGATCAGGCTGCTCTGCCAGGAAATTGTGCAGGTAATATTGCAGACGCCGCGCATCCCACTGCCAGGCCGAGCCGCCGAAGATCGACAGCCAGTTGTTGGGTGGCGTGCCGTCCGGCTTGGCATCGGCCCAGACGAACCAGTCAGCCTTGGGGTTGGTGCGCGAAGCGCGGCTTTCCCGGAACCATGGGTGCTCGTCGGCAGTGTGCGAGATGACCTGGTCGATCATCACCTTGAGGCCCAGCCGGTGCGCCTCGGCAATCATCGCGTCGAAATCGGCAAGCGTGCCGAACATCGGGTCGACGTCGCAATAGTCCGACACGTCATAGCCGAAATCCTTCATCGGCGACTTGAAGAACGGCGAAATCCAGATCGCGTCGACGCCGAGCCCGGCGATATAGGGCAGGCGCTGGATGATGCCTTTCAGGTCGCCGATGCCGTCGCCGTTCGAGTCCTGATAGCTGCGCGGATAGATCTGGTAGATCACCGCGCCACGCCACCAGTCGCGGTCGACCGCCGGTTCAGGATGTTCGATTATGCGTGCAGCATGCATGGGCGGTCAGCCTCCTTTGACGGAACCCGCGAGCAGGCCGCGGACGAAATAGCGTTGAAGCGAGAAGAATACGGCCAGCGGAACCAGAATGGTGACGAAGGCCGAGGTGGTAAGGATTTCCCAGTTGCCGCCGCGCGAGCCGAGCAGGGCGTTGAGCTTGCCGGTCAGCACGAGCTGGTCCGAGCCGGAGCCGAGGAACACCATCGCCACCAGAAGGTCGTTCCAGACCCAGAGGAACTGGAAGATGGCGAAGGAGGCGAGCACCGGGAAGGACAGCGGCAGCACGATCTTGATGAATATCTCGAAATCGCTGGCGCCGTCGATGCGCGCCGATTCCATGATCTCGCGCGGCAGGCCGGCTATGTAGCTTCTGAGCAGATAGATGGCGAAAGGCAGGCCGAAGCCGGTATGCGCCAGCCAGATGCCGAGATAGGTCTTTGCCGGCACGCCGAAGAACGCGCCGACGCCGTTGTAGAGCTTGAGCAACGGAATCAGCGACATCTGCAGCGGCACGACGAGCAGGCCGATGATGGTGGCGATCAGCAGCGCACGGCCGGGAAAGCGCATCCAGGCCAACGCATAGGCCGCAAAGGCCGCAATCAGGATCGGGATGATCGTGGCCGGTATGGTCACCGTCAGCGAGTTGATGAAGGAGCGCCCGATGCCTTCGGAAAACAGCACGGTCTGATAGTTGTCGGTGGTGAAGCGCGGCGGCATCGAGGAGGCGAAATAGATGCGGCGGCCGCGATCGCCCTCAAAGGCAACCGGCGAGGATTGCACATAGGAGCCGTCGTCATTGACCTGAAGCGTCACGCCATCGCCGAGGTCGGCAACGGCGCCTGCGGCAAACTCGGTCGGGGCCTGCGACTTGATGCCGAAGGCGCTGATCGTGCGGTTGTCGCCGGCCTTGAGCAGATTGCCCATGATCAGGAACTTGCCGTCTTTCTGAACTTGGTCGGCGGCAGTGCCCAGCCGCCCGTCGTCGTTCTGCGAGGAGGTGACCAGCGACGTCCACCAGCCGGTGACGGCGAGCTGGTTCTTGTCGCGCAGCGAGCTGACGAGGATGCCGAGCGTCGGGATCGTCCAGATCGCGACGAAGATCAAAACCGCGATGTGAACGCCGAAGCGGCCGAGGAAGGATTTTCCGGTGGAGCTGGCCATCTCAGTGTCCTCCGCCTTCGCGATTTGCCTGGCGAATGTTCCAGATCATGATCGGAACGACGGCCAGCATGATGATGACGGCGATGGCCGCGCCGCGGCCGAAATCGCCGCCGCCGCGGAACATCCAGTCGAACATCAGGTTGGCCAGCGTGTTCGAATTCCACTGGCCGTTGGTCATGGTCAGGACGATGTCGAAGACCTTCAGCACGAGGATCGTGATGGTGGTCCAGACCACGGCGATGGTGCCCCAGATCTGCGGGATCATGATCTTCCAGAAAATCTGGAAACCACTGGCGCCGTCGATGGTCGCCGCCTCGATCGTCTCGTCGGGAATGCCGCGCAGCGCCGATGACAGGATGACCATGGCAAAGCCGGTCTGGATCCAGATCAGGATGACCATCAGGAAGAAGTTGTTCCAGAACGGCGTCGATATCCAGACCTGCGGATTGCCGCCGAAATACTGGACGATGGCGTTGAGGATGCCGATCTGCGGCTGGCCCTCGCCGCGATATTCATAGACGAATTTCCAGATGACGCTGGCGCCGACGAAGGAGATGGCGAGCGGGGCGAAGACCAGGCTCTTGGCGATATTGCCCCACCAGATCTTGTCGGTGAGCACCGCGATGATGAGGCCGAGGAAGGTGCAGGCGGCGGGCACGACGGCAAGCCACAGGATGTTGTTGAAGATCGCCTGCAGGAACTCCCGGTCGCCGAAGGCCCAGCTGTAATTGGCCATGCCGACGAAATTCTGCCCGGTGCGGTCGTGAACGGAAAGGATCAGCGTCGCGACAACCGGGTAAATCAGGTAGACGGCGAGGATGATCATCGCCGGGCCGACGAACAGCCATGGCCGGATGTAGCCCTGCCGGCGAAGGTTATCGATAGCAGCCGCGCCCGACACACCACGCGAGGGGAAGATGACATCGAGTAGGCGGTTTGCTGTCCAGAAATAGACCACGCAGCCGCCGACGCCGATGATGATCGTGAAAACCGCTGAGAGAAGCTGTGCCGTCATGGGATCGTCCCCCCTGATCAGACTTGCGATAATTTCCTTAGAACCGTTCAGCTTTTTGATAGAAACGTTGAACCGCTCTAACTATTTGTTTTTACGCAATTCCGGACGGAAAACCGCTACACACTTTTCCTGGAATTGCTTAGGCGTCCTGCCGGAAGGATCCGGGCCGTTGGCCCGAATCCTGTTTGCGTCTGATTGGCCCTACTTGATCGCGTCCCAGCTCTTCTGGACGTCGGCTGCCACGTCGGCTGCCGGCTTGCCGCCGACCAGATCGATCATGCCGGTCCAGAAGGCGCCGGCGCCGATCTTGCCGGGCATCAGGTCCGAACCATCGAAGCGGAAGGTCGAGGCGCCCGACAGGATCTCGCCCTGCTTCTTCAGGGCGTCGCTGGCATAGGCGTCGTTGTTGACCGATTTGAACGGCGTCACGAAGCTGCCCTGCGCCATCCACAGCTCATGCGCCAGCGGCAGCTTCAGGAACTCGATGAAGGCGCGCGAGGCCTTGGTGTCCTTGGTGATCATCGCCAGCGTGCCGGCGCCGAGAACCGGCGTGCCGAGTTCGGGCTTCGAGGCATAGGTGGGATAGTAGAAGAAGTCCGCATCCTGCCCGAGCTTGGTGCCTTCCGGGAAGAACGAAGGAATGAACGATGCCTGATGGTGCAGGTAGCATTTCGGCGGCACCGAGAAGAGACCCTTCGGGCTGTCGCGGAAATCGGTTGCGGACACTGCGGCGGCACCGCCGCTGACCATCTTGTCGTCGGTGGCGATCTTGGCGAAGATATCGAGCGCGCCGATCACAGCCGGATCGTTGAACGGGATCTCGTTCTTGACCCATTTGTCGTAGGTTTCCGGCGGCTGCGTGCGCAGCATGATGTCTTCGACCCAGTCGGTCGCCGGCCAGCCGGTGGCGCCGCCCGAACCCAGGCCGATGCACCACGGCGTGCCGCCATCGGCGATGATCTTTTCCGACAGCGCCTGCAGTTCTTCCTGCGTCTTGGGAACTTCGTAGCCGGCTTCCTCGAAATTATCCGGCGAATACCAGACCAGCGACTTCACGTCGGCCTTGTAGGGAAAGGCAAAATAGCCGGCCTTGCCGTCCTTGTCCTTGAAGGTGCCGAGGTCGACCCATGACTGGCCGGCGCCGTAATTGTCCTTGACCCATGCAGCCGTCTCGTCGCCGAGCGGCGTCAGCAGGCCCTTGGAGGCCAGGTCCTGGATCAGGCCGGGCTGCGGCAGGATGGCGATGTCGGGCGGGCTGCCGGCCTGCGTATCGATAACGATCTGCTGCTCGTAATTCTCGGACGAGGAGTATTTGAGATCGACGCCGGTGGCTTCGCTGAAATATTCGAGAACGTTGCGGACCAGCGCTTCGTCCTCACCGCGCCACGGTCCGAAAATGGAGAGCGTCTGGCCCTTGAGGTCGACTTTCTTCAATGTTTCGAAATCGGCCCAGTGGAAACGGGCGTCCTCGCCCGGCTTGAATTTCAATTCCGCCTGAGCGGGCGCACCGAGCGCCAGCGCTGCCAGCGCCACGCCTATGAAAAGGCTCTTTCTCATCGACTTTCCTCCCAGTGGTCACAGGTCATCGGCGAAACCTCCATTTCGCCGTGCCGATGTCGCCCTGGTCGCGTCCGCCTTGCGGAACCGTCAACTCCCGCCCGTACTGGCCGAAAGTCTTCCAAAGCGCTTTGGCTACTTTTATCATCGCCGCCGAAACGGGTCAGAGTCAAGCGTCATGTTACATAAACCGATTTAAATTGCAAATTTGCTGCGTTGCGTCATCGTTTTTTGCGTCGCAACAGCGAATTTCACTTCTGAAACGCGCTTTCTGCACCTAGACTGGAAATTCCGGATTTGGGTAAGGGCAAAGGAAAATACCGATGTTTAAAAGCGCTTTGAGGATAGGGACGTGAACCTCAAGCAACTGTCGCTGATGCTCGACCTGTCGCAGACCACGGTCAGCCGGGCGCTCAACGGCTATCCCGAAGTCAGCGAGGAAACGCGCCGGCGCGTGGCGGACGCCGCAAAGCGCCACGGCTATCGCCCCAACCCCAGCGCGCGCCGTCTGGCGACCGGCAAGGCCGGCATGATCGGCTATGTCATGCCGACTGGCGCCAGCGTCGACATCGATCCACATTTCGTCGAATTCCTGTCGGGGCTGGGCGACTATGCCCGCGCGCATGACCTCGATCTGGTGCTGAGTCCGGCAGACGCCCGCGACGAGGAAACGACCTACCGCCGCATCGTCGCCAACAAGCAGGTCGATGCGGTCTATGTCTCCGCACCGCGCCATGGCGACAAGCGGGTGGCGCTCATCCATCAGCTCGGCATGCCCTTCATCGTTCACGGACGCAGCGAGGGGCTGGATTTCGATTATCCCTATCTCGACATCGACAACGAGGCCGCCTTTCACGAAGCGACGCGGCTTCTCGTGCAACTTGGACACAAGCGCGTCGCGCTTATCAATGGCGACGATACGCAGACCTTTGCGATCTTCCGCGAACGGGGCGTGCGGCGGGCGCTGGCGGCAAGTGGCATTGCCCTGCCGCCTCATCTTTTGCGATCGCTGGCAATGACCGAGGAAAACGGCTACCGCGCCACCCGCAGCCTGCTCGAACAGAGCGAGGCGCCGACGGGCATCGTCTGCTCCAGCCTGATCATGGCGCTGGGCGCGGTGCGTGCGGTGCGCGATCTCGGCCTGACCATTCCCGGTGACCTGTCGCTGATCGCCCATGACGACGTCTTCCCATGGCTCAAGCCGGAAAATTTTTCCGTGCCGCTGTCGACGACGCGCTCTTCGATCCGCGCGGCCGGCCAGCGCATTGCCGAACGGCTGGCAGCACGGATTTCGGGCCTGGAAACCGGCGCACGTGGCGAAATCTGGCCGGTCGACCTCGTCGTGCGCGGCTCGATCGCCGGCGCGCCGGGCTGAGCGGCTTTCTCTATCGACAATCGCGAGGCCAGGCTTTACGGGGCGAGGAAACTTTCCCCGACCCTGAAAGGCCCGGCATGCGCACAAAAACCCTGATCGCCCCTTCGGTGCTGGCATCGGATTTCTCCAGGCTTGGCGACGAGGTCGCGGCTGTCGCGGCAGCCGGTGCCGACTGGATCCATCTCGACGTCATGGACGGCCACTTTGTTCCGAACATCACCTTCGGCGCGCCGGTCATCAAGGCGATCCGCGACCGCACCGACAAGGTGTTCGACTGCCACCTGATGATAACGCCGGCCGATCCCTATCTCGCCGCCTTCGCCGACGCCGGCTGCGATATCATTACGGTTCACGCCGAGGCCGGCCCGCATCTCGACCGCTCGCTGCAGGCGATCCGCAATCTCGGCAAGAAGGCCGGTGTTTCATTGAACCCGTCGACGCCTGAAAGCGTCATCGAATATGTGCTCGACCGGCTCGATCTCGTGCTGATCATGACCGTCAATCCCGGCTTCGGCGGCCAGGCTTTCATCCCGGCGATGGTGGAGAAGGTGAAGCGCATCAAGGCGCTGATCGGCGACCGCCCGATCGACATCGAGATCGACGGCGGGGTGAGTGCGGAGACTGCACCGCTGGTCACGGCTGCTGGTGCCAATGTTCTGGTGGCGGGCGCTGCGATCTTCAAGGGCGGCTCGGAAGCGGCTTACCGCGCGAATATCGAGGCGATCAGGACGGCGGCTGACCGGGCTCTGTAATCTCCCCCCTCGAGGGGGAGATGGCGCGTAGCGCCAGAGGGGGTCGGTCAAGGCAGCGCTCAACATTGCTCGGAAGTCGAGCACTGCGCCGGCGAGCCCCCTCTCCGTCGCGCTTCGCGCGCCACCTCTCCCCCGCGTTGCGGGGGCGAGGAACCCAAGTCCTGCTATGCTGCGACCTCGGCGAGTGCCGGTTCCTCGCCCCATGAAATGGGGAGAGGTGGCTCGGCGAAGCCGAGACGGAGAGGGGTAGTTTCGAGTACGGGTTCAGTTCGCCGCGAAAACCTTCTCGCCCTCGATCCAAACCCCCTCCACATCCAGCGCATCCGACAGATGCACGATGCTGGCGGCAGCGCCCTCGCCGAGATGGCCAAGCCGGCTGGCCTGTCCGACGCTCTGCGCCGGATAAAGCGAGGCCATGCGCAGCGCCTCGTCAAGCTCAAGCCCGATGGTCTCATGCATGAAACGCACCGCCGAGATCATGTCGAGATCGGCGCCGGCAAGCGTTCCATCTTCCAGCGTCAGGCGGCCATTCTCGCGGCGGATCAGCCGGCCGTTCAGCGTGAACGACTTCATGTCGGTGCCGATGGTTGCCATGGCGTCGGTGACGAGGAATATTTTCGCCGGCCCCTGCTTGGCGCGCAGCGCAATGCCGATGGTCGCAGGATCGACATGAATGCCGTCGGCGATCAGGCCGGCCGACAGCGTGCCGGTGTCGATCGTGGCGCCAGCAAGACCCGGCTCGCGATTGCCGATCTGGCTCATCGCGTTGAACAGATGCGTGACCATGGTGGCGCCGGCGGCGGCCATTGCCTGCGCCTTGCTGTAGCTGGTGTCGGAGTGGCCCAGGCTGACAATGACGCCGGCGCTTGCAAGCCCGGCGACGCGACGCTCATCGACCGACTCGGGCGCAACGGTGGTCAGAAGCACCGGCATCTTTTCGCGTGCGGCGATCAGCCTTGTCTCGTCCTCGTCGGTCATCGGCCGGATCAGCGCCGGGTCATGCGCGCCCTTGCGGGCCTTCGACAGATGCGGGCCTTCGAGGTGGAGGCCGAGGAAACCCGGCACCTTCTGCAACGCTGCCTGCGCGCCGGCCGCGATGGCGGCTTCGGTGATCTCCGGCGTATCGGTGATCAGCGTCGGCAGCAGCGCCGTGGTGCCGAAAGGCACGTGGGCCGCGCAGATGGTGCGGATCACTTCCAGCGACGGGCCATCATTCAGCATCACGCCGCCGCCGCCATTGACCTGAAGGTCGATGAAACCAGGCGCAAGGATACCGCTGTCGAGTTCTATCAGGTGAATGTCAGAAGGCAGGCTGCCGCGCTGCGCGATGCGCTCGACGCTGCCGTCGCGAACGACAAGCGCGGAGTCTTCATGCCACGCCTGTCCGTCGAAAATGCGTGCGCCGGCGATGGCAAAACGATCGGTCATAGGGTCTCGGTCACTTTTCTCAGGTTACGCGGTTCGTCGGGGTTCAGCCCGCGATGGCGGGCGAAGGCCTCGACGAAGCCGTAGAAGGAAACGATCAGCGCCAGCGGGTCGGTCAGCGGATGGCCGGTGGCGACGTAGGGCAAGCGCACCGCCTTACCCGCTTTTTCCGATGTCATGAAGACCGCCGCGTGCTTTTCGGCGAGCTGGCCGACGACATCGGCCATCGAAGGCTCGGAAGCGTCCCGCGCCGCCAGCGCCAGCACCGGGAAGCCGGGGCGCACCAGCGCCAGCGGGCCGTGCATGACCTCCGCCGCGCTGTAGGATTCGGCATGCATGGCGCAGGTTTCCTTGAACTTCAGCGCTGCCTCGTTGGCGATGGCGAAGGACGGCCCGCGGCCGAGAATGAACAGCGAGCTTTCATCGGCAAGTGCTGCGGCCAGTTCCATCCAGTCGCAATCGACCGCCTTTGCCAGATGCACCGGCAGGTCGCGGAGCGCATTCATCAGCGCGTCGTCATTGGTGCAATGCGCCATCAGCGCCAGCCCGGCGACCGCCGAATTCATGAAGGTCTTGGTTGCCGCGACACTCTTTTCCACACCGGCAAGAATGTCGATCGTGTGGTCGGACGCTTTTGCCAGTGGCGAATCCGGCGTGTTGGTCAGCGCAATCGTCAGCGAGCCCGCCTTGCGGGCGGCGTCCGCCATGGCAACGATGTCCGGGCTCTTGCCGGATTGCGAGATCGCCAGGCAGGCGGAACCGGCAAGGCGAAGCTTTGCACCATAGATCGAGGCGACGGAGGGGCCGACGGAGGCGACCGCCAGACCGGCGGTAAGCTCGATCGCGTATTTCAGAAAGGAAGCAGCGTGGTCGGATGAGCCGCGCGCGACGGTGACGATGAAGCGCGGATCGCGCTCCCTGATGTCGCGGCCGGCCTCGGTCAGCGCCTGACCGGAACCGTCGAGCAATCGCGCCACGGCGTCGGGTATTTCGACGATTTCGCGCCGCATATGGGTGGTGTCAGTCACTTACAGTCTCCGAGATGCTATTCCGAACCCGCCAGGCGCAGTTCGGCGACGAAATCATAGGCGTCGCCGCGATAGATGGAGCGGGTGAATTCGATGACCTTGCCGGTCGCCAGATAGGAAATACGCTCGATGTTGAGGCTGGCCGAACCGGGCGGCACGTCGAGCAGCTTTGCGTCCGCTTCGCCGAGATTGGCCGCGGAAATCCGCTGCACGGCGCGAACGGGGCGGTTGCCGGTGCGCTCCAGCACCGCATAGAGCGAGGAGCCGATGGCTGCCGGGTCCGGCAGGACGGTGGCCGACAGCGAAGCGCGTTCGATCGCCAGCGGCGTGTCGTTGGCGATGCGCAGGCGGCTGATGCGGGCGACCAGTTCCTTGGCCGACAGGCCGAGCACCATGATCTCGTCGGGCGAAGGCGGATAGACGCCACGGTCGAGCCAGGTCGAGGTGACCGCCATGCCGCGCCTGGCCATATCCTCGGTGAAGGAGGTGAGCCGCGACAGCGATTGCTCGACACGCTCGACACGCGGCGCGACGAAAGTGCCGGAGCCGTGGCGCTGCACCAGAATGCCGCCCTTGACCAGATCCTGCACCGCCTTGCGCACGGTCACGCGCGAAACGTCGGCTTTCACCGCGATATCGCGTTCGGAGGGCAAGGCATCGCCCGGCCCGATGACGCCGCGCTGGACCGCGTCCTCGATGCTCTTTTTCAGTTGCAGGTAGAGCGGCGCGCCATTGCGCGCAGAAGCCTTCACGGTCGAGAAAATCTGTTCCGCGACGTCAGGCATGGGCGGGCGCTCCGGCATTGCCGAACAACCGCGCCGCCATCGTCACGGCGCCGCCCAGTGCGTCCTGCAGCGGCGCATGCATCATCGCCTGATAGCGTGCCGACATATAGGGCGCGACGAGGCCCGCGAGCCCGCCGAGCAGGCAAAGCCGCTGGCCGGGTTCGAGCTTCAGCGCATCCAACGCTTCCTCGAGATCGCCGACGGCGCGCTGCAGCACGCGCGCGGCGACCGGGTCGCCCTTGCCGGCATGCTCGAAAACCATCGGCGCGAAAGTGCCGAAATCGGCCGGTTTCGATGCCGCGCCGAACTTGACGATGTCGCGCGGATCGCCGGCGAATTTCTCCATCACCGCCTGCGTCAGCGCCGAGCCGGGACGGATGTCGTCATGGGCGAGCAGCGTTTCCTGCAGCAGGTCGCGGCCGATGCGCGCGCCGCCACCGAGATCTCCGAGCAAAAAACCCCAGCCGCCGATGGTCTGCATCGCGTCGCCCTTGCGCGACATGAAGATCGAGCCGGTGCCGATGATGGCGATGGCGCCGTCATGGTCGCCGAGCGCACCATTCATGGCGATCAGCGCGTCGCTTTCGACGAGGCTGCGGCGGAAGGGCAGGATCGCTTCGAGCTGCTGCTTGTAGCCGCCGACATTGGTGCCGGCGAGGCCGAGCACTGCCGACGTGTCAGGGATGAGGCCGGGGTCCATGCTCGCCTCGACGAAGGCCAGCCGCGCCGCCTCGACGATGTTGTGGCGGGCGCCGTCCAGATCGGTCATGATGTTGGCCGGGCCGCTCTTGCCGCGGCCGACGACGTCGCCGGAAGCCGTCGCCAATGCGGCCCTGCAGCTTGTGCCGCCGCCATCTATCCCGAGCACCAGATTCACTGTGAAGTCTCCTCGTCGGTCATGATACCAATAAAATACCAATAGCCAAGGATTAATTTCCGAGCAACGACGACAGAAGCGAAACCTATTGATTTATAACAATTTTATACACCTTCCCCATCGTCATCTCGGCTAATTCGTTAACGCGGCTGGACAAGTGGTATTTTTTTGGTATTGTCGATCCAGGGAGGAGATTTGATGGCCGACACGCGTACCGGAATGGTGCACGAAAGGGCCGGCGCGTTGCAAGTGCGAGCGCCTGCGAACACGCACCAGCTATCCTCCGACGCGGACGCGATCCTGCCTGCCGCCGGCATTCGAATGCCGGCGCAGCATTGAGACTGCTCGAAAATGCGGGCCGAGTTTCGCCCGTCTTGTCGAGAATGGAGGAGAGCGAGGGCTCTCATCAAAATCGAACCTGAACAGGTCAACAGGGAGAACCGAAATGAAACGTACGGCACTAACCACGCTTCTGATGGCAACCAGCATCCTCGGCTCGGCCGGGTTTGCGGCTGCACAGGATGCCACGCTTACCGTCGAAAGCTGGCGCAATGACGACCTTGCCATCTGGCAGGAAAAGCTCATCCCCGCCTTCGAGAAATCAAATCCCGGCATCAAGGTCACCTTCGCGCCATCCGCGCCGACCGAATACAACGCCGCGTTGAACGCCAAGCTCGATGCCGGTTCCGCCGGCGACCTCATCACCTGCCGCCCGTTCGATGCCTCGCTCGAACTCTACAACAAGGGCCAGCTTGCCGATCTCGCCAGCCTGCCCGGCATGGAGAATTTCTCCGACGTCGCCAAGTCGGCCTGGACGACCGACGATGGCAAGGCGACCTTCTGCGTGCCGATGGCCTCCGTCATCCACGGCTTCATCTACAACCAGGAAGCCTTCGACAAGCTCGGCATCAAGCCGCCGGCAACCGAGGAAGAGTTCTTCGCAGCGCTCGAGAAGATCAAGGCCGACGGCACCTACATCCCGATGGCTATGGGCACCAAGGATCTCTGGGAAGCCGCGACCATGGGCTACCAGAACATCGGCCCGACCTACTGGAAGGGTGAGGAAGGCCGCCTGGCGCTGATCAAGGGCGACCAGAAGCTGACCGATCCGGACTGGGTCGAGCCCTATGCGACGCTTGCCAAGTGGAAGCCTTATCTCGGCGACGGCTTCGAGGCGCAGAGCTATCCGGACAGCCAGAACCTGTTCACGCTCGGCCGCGCCGCGATCTACCCGGCCGGCTCGTGGGAAATCTCGGTGTTCAACACGCAGGCCCAGTTCAAGATGGGCGCCTTCCCGCCGCCGGTGCGCAAGGCCGGTGACACCTGCTACATCTCCGACCATAACGACATCGGCATCGGCATGAACGCCAAGAGCAAGAACCCCGAAGCAGCGAAGAAATTCCTGTCCTGGGTCGCTTCGCCCGAGTTCGCCACCATCTACGCCAACGCGCTGCCTGGCTTCTTCAGCCTGTCCTCGACGCCGGTGAAGATGGAAGATCCGCTGGCGCAGGAATTCGTGTCCTGGCGCGAGAAGTGCAAGCCGACGATCCGCTCGACCTATCAGATCCTGTCGCGCGGCACGCCGAACCTCGAAAACGAGACCTGGGTCGAATCGGCAAACGTCATCAACGGCACCGATACGCCCGATGTGGCAGCCAAGAAGCTGCAGGACGGCCTCGACAGCTGGTACAAGCCGGCAAAGTAAAGCTCAGGCAGCAGGTCGGGTCGCGCATCATGCGCGGCCCGGCTTAACAATCGCAATTGTCGGCGCTGCCCCTCACCCTTACCCTCTCCCCGTAGAGGACGGGGAGAGGGGGTCGTCAACGTTGGAGCTTCCTTCTTCTCCCCGTTCACGGGGAGAAGGTCCCGGCAGGGGGATGAGGGGCAGCGCCCACCTATCAGATCAGTTCCAGCGCAGAGTTTGGAAAGCTAGAGCATGGCCGGAAACATCGAGAACAGGCGCCCATTCCGCTGGCATATCGCCGTTTTCCTGGCGCCGGCGGTGCTTGTCTATACGGCGTTCATGATCCTGCCGCTGTTCGGCACGCTGCAGCTTTCGCTGTTCACTGCCGACGGCCACCAGTCCCGCATCTTTGCCGGGCTCGACAATTTCCGCCGGCTGTTCTTCGACCCGCGCTGGTCGGCTACCTTCTGGAATGCGCTGTGGAACAACACCTGGTTCTTCATCATCCACATGCTGGTGCAGAACCCGATCGGCATCGCGCTGGCAGCCCTGCTTTCCAGCCCGAAACTGCGCTTTTCGGCTTTCTACCGCACCGCGATCTTCATCCCGACCGTGCTGTCCTTCGTCATCGTCGGCTTTGCCTGGAAGTTGATCCTCAGCCCGCTCTGGGGCGTGGCGCCGAACTTGCTCGACCTCGTCGGCCTGAAGAGCCTGTTCGTGCCGTGGCTCGGCAAGGAGGAATATGCGCTGACCACGCTCGGCCTGATATCCGTGTGGCAATTCGTCGGCATCCCGATGATGCTGATCTATGCCGCCCTGCTGTCGATTCCCGATGAGGTGATCGAGGCCGCCGAATGCGACGGCATCACCGGCATGTCGCAGTTCTGGAAGATAAAGCTGCCGCTGATCCTGCCTTCGATCGGCATCATTTCGGTGCTGACCTTCGTCGGCAATTTCAATGCCTTCGACCTGATCTATTCGGCACAAGGCGCGCTCGCCGGCCCGAATTACGCGACCGACATTCTCGGCACCTTCCTCTACCGCACCTTCTTCGGTTTCCAGTTGCAGACGGGCGATCCCTATATGGGCTCGACCATCGCCTCGATGATGTTCTTCATCATCCTCACCGGCGTCTGCCTCTACCTCTTCGCCATCCAGACGCGCCTGCGTCGGTATCAGTTCTGAGGGCGGCGCGATGAGCAAGGCAACACACTCCCTCCCCCGCACCATCGCCGCCCATGCGGTGCTGATCACCTATACGGTGATCGCGCTGTTTCCGGTCGTGGTGATCATCATCAACTCGATGAAGTCGCGCAATGCGATCTTCCGCACGCCATTGTCGCCGCCGACGCCCGAGACCTTCGATCTCGTCGGCTACACCACCGTTCTGGCGCAAGGCGATTTCTTCCTCTATTTCCAGAACAGCTTCATCGTCACCGTCGCCTCGCTGTTCTTCGTGCTGCTGTTCGGCGCGATGGCGGCCTTCGCGCTTGCCGAGTACCGCTTCAAGGGCAATACGCTGATGGGGCTCTACCTGGCGCTCGGCATCATGATCCCGATCCGTCTCGGCACCGTCGCGATCCTGCAGCTGATGGTGGCGAGCGGGCTGGTCAACACGCTGACAGCGCTGATCCTCGTCTATACCGCGCAAGGCCTGCCGCTCTGCGTGTTCATCCTGTCCGAATTCATGAAGCAGGTGTCCGACGATTTGAAGAATGCCGGCCGCATCGACGGGCTCAGCGAATACCGCATCTTCTTCCGCCTCGTCCTGCCGCTGGTGCGCCCGGCCATGGCGACCGTTGCCGTCTTCACCATGATCCCGATCTGGAACGATCTGTGGTTCCCGCTGATCCTGGCGCCTTCGGAAGCGACCAAGACGGTGACGCTCGGCGCGCAGCTCTTCATCGGCCAGTACGTCACCAACTGGAATGCGGTGCTGGCAGCGCTTTCGCTGGCGATCCTGCCGGTGCTGGTGCTTTACCTCATATTCTCGCGGCAACTGATCCGCGGCATCACCTCGGGAGCCGTCAAGTGAGTGCCTCCACCGAAAAGCCCCTGCGCGTCGTCGTTGCCGGGCTCGGCAATATGGGCCGCAGCCATGCGCTGGCCTATCACAACAATCCCGGCTTCGAGATCGCATCGCTGGTCAACCGCTCGGACGTGCCGCTTCCGGCTGAACTCTCGGGCTATGAAATCCGGCGTTCCTTCGAGGATGCGCTGCGCGAGCTGAAGCCGGACGTTGCCTCGATCAACACCTATTCCGACAGCCACGCCGATTACGCAGTCGCTGCCCTCGATGCCGGCTGCCACGTCTTCGTCGAAAAGCCGCTGGCAACGACCGTTGCCGATGCCGAGCGCGTCGTGGCGGCGGCGAAGGCCAATGGCAAAAAACTGGTGATTGGCTACATACTGCGCCATCACCCGTCATGGATCAGGCTGATCGCCGAGGCGCGCAAACTTGGCGGGCCCTATGTCTTCCGCATGAACCTGAACCAGCAGTCGAGCGGCCACACCTGGGAAACCCACAAGCAGCTGATGAAGACGACCTCGCCCATCGTCGATTGCGGCGTGCATTATCTCGACGTCATGTGCCAGATCACCGATGCCAGGCCGGTCGAAGTGCGCGGCATGGGCGTGCGCCTGTCCGACGAGATCGCCTCTGACATGTATAATTACGGCCATCTGCAGGTGCTGTTCGACGACGGTTCGGTCGGCTGGTATGAGGCCGGCTGGGGGCCGATGATTTCCGAAACCGCCTTCTTCGTAAAGGATGTCATTTCGCCCAATGGCTGCGTCTCGATCGTCATGGACGAGAAGGCGAAATCCGACGATGTCGATGCGCACACCAAGACCAATATGATCCGCGTGCACCACGCCGCCACCGGCAAGGATGGCCGCTTTGCAGCGCCGGACCAGAACCTGTCGATGAGCGGCGAGCCCGGCCATCAGGATCTGTGCGACCTCGAGCAGGCCTTTCTGCTGAAGGCCATCCGCGAGGACATCGACCTCACCCGCCATATGAGTGACGCCGTGAAATCGCTCGCCGTCTGCCTCGCGGCGGATGAAAGTGTGCGCACCGGCCGCGCTGTTACGCTGTAGGAAACGGAAGGTAACGACCAGTTGGGTTCGCTCAAAATCGAGAACGTCAAAAAATCCTTCGGCAGTGTCGACGTGCTGAAAGGCATCGACCTGGAAGTGAACGACGGCGAGTTCGTCGTTTTCGTCGGCCCCTCCGGCTGCGGCAAGTCGACCTTGCTGCGCGTCATTGCCGGGCTGGAGGACGCAACCTCCGGAAATGTGCTGATCGATGGCCGCAAGGTCGATGCCGTGCCGCCGTCCGATCGCGGCATCGCCATGGTCTTCCAGACCTACGCGCTCTATCCGCATCTCTCCGTGCGCAACAATATGAGCCTGGGTCTCAAGCAGGCCAAGACGCCGACTGAGGAGATCACGCGCCGCGTCGCCACGGCTTCGTCGATGCTGTCGCTGGAACCCTACCTCGAACGCCGGCCGGCCGAGCTCTCCGGCGGCCAGCGCCAGCGCGTCGCCATCGGCCGCGCCGTGGTACGCGAACCGAAACTGTTTCTCTTCGACGAACCCTTGTCGAATCTGGACGCTGCCCTGCGCGTCAACACGCGGCTCGAGATTGCGCAGCTTCACCGGCGGCTGTCGGCAACGATGATCTACGTCACCCATGATCAGGTCGAGGCGATGACGCTGGCCGACAGGATCGTCGTGCTGAATGGCGGCCGCATCGAGCAGATCGGCAGGCCGATGGAGCTTTACAATTCGCCGGCTAATGAATTCGTCGCAAGCTTCATCGGTTCACCGAAGATGAACTTCATCGATGGCGCGCGTCTTGGTGAGCCAAAGGCCAAGACTGTCGGCGTTCGCCCCGAACATCTTACCGTCGACGTCAAATCCGGCACCTGGAAAGGCACGGTCATCCATGCCGAGCATCTCGGCGCCGACACCAATCTCTATATCGACACGGAAAAGGCCGGCCTGTTGACCATCCGCATCTTCGGCGTCTACGACGCCGAGCCGGGTGCGACGCTCTATGCTACGCCCGATCCCGCGCGGACCTATCGGTTCGACGCGGAAGGCAAGACGCTGGCTTGAAAGCTGCTTTCGGCCGCTGCATCCTGCCTGTTGAAACGGTGCGGTGTCGATGAACGAAGAAAGCCTGAACCACCTTGCAGACTGGATCGTCCAGCGCGGTCTCGCCGGCGACAGCGAGATCGCGCTTCTGCACGGCTTTTGCGATCGCTGCGTCGAGGCCGGGCTCGATCTCTCCCGCAGCGTTGCCATCGTCGACACGCTGCACCCTGTCTATGAGGGCCGGGCTTTTTTCTGGGCACGCGACCAGCTGCTTGAAACGCCGGTCGTGGAATACGGCCCCAGCAATCAGGGCGAAGGCCTGGAGGAGTGGAAGAAGAGCCCGTTCTACCAGTTGCTTCAGAGCGGCGAGAACGAAATGCGGCGGCGGCTCTGCGACGGCGAGACCGAGGGCTTCTCCCTTTTCAGCGACTTGCAGCGGGAAGGCCAGACGGACTACCTGGCCATGGTACACCGGTTCGGCCGCGACGCCGCCATCGGCGAGCTGGACTGCATCCTGTCGCGCTGGACGACGGACCGCGCCGGCGGGTTCAGCGAAGCCGATGTCGCAGCGCTTCGGCGTCTGGTTCCTGTGCTCTGCCTGGCGATCAAATCGACATCGCTCGCGCGCATCGCCCAGTCGCTGGTGGAGGCCTATCTCGGTCGCGATGCCGGCCAGCGCGTCCTGCAGGGCCGAATATCGCGCGGCATCGTCGAAAGGATAAACGCCGTCATCTGGTTCTCCGACATGCGGGGCTATACGGCGCTGTCGGAGAGGATCGATTCCGACCAGCTCATTCCGCTTCTGGATGATTATGCGGAAATCGTCATTACGGCAGTGCAGGGTGCAGGCGGCGACGTGCTGAAGCTGATGGCCGACGGCATATTGGCTATCTTCACTGCTGACGATCCGGCCAACGCCTGCGCTTGCGCACTTCAAGCCGAAGCCGACCTTCGGCTGAGGCTGGAAGCACTCAACAGCCGGCGGTCGGCCGAAAACCAACCGGTCACCGGCATTTGTCTCGGGCTGCATATCGGCGATGTCTTCTATGGAAACATCGGCAGCAAGGACCGGCTGGACTTCACCGTGGTCGGCCAGGCCGTCAACGAGGCGAGCCGCATCGAGACGATGTGCCGCTCGGCCGGGCGCGGCACGCTCTTTTCTTCGGCATTTCGCGACACCTTGCCGGACGCGGAAAGGGCAAAACTCGTCTCGGTCGGACGCTACGCCCTGCGCGGGGTCGGCAAGGCGCAGGAACTGTTCACACTCGACCCGGAAATCGCCGGCTGACAATTTCCGGTCGGGTTTGGCTCAGGCGTCAGCCTTCACATCCTGCCGCTGCTGGCCAAGGCCTTCGATGCCGAGTTCGACGACGTCGCCCGCCTTCAGATAGCGCGGCGGCTTCATGCCCATGCCGACGCCGGGCGGGGTGCCGGTCGAGATGATGTCGCCGGGATGCAGCGACATGAACTGGCTGAGATAGGAAACGAGGTAGCGCACGCCATAGACCATCGTCTTGGTCGAGCCGTCCTGCACCTTCTCGCCATTGACGGTGAGCCACATTTTCAGGTTCTGCGGGTCCGGCACCTCGTCCTTGGTCACCAGCCATGGCCCGATCGGCCCGAACGTGTCGCAGCTTTTGCCCTTGGTCCATTGGCCGGAACGCTCGGTCTGGAAGGCACGCTCGGACACGTCATGTGCCGTGCAATAGCCGGCGACATAGTCGAGCGCGTCGGCCTCGGAGACATATTTGGCCTTGCGGCCGATGACGACGCCGAGTTCGACTTCCCAGTCGGTTTTTTCCGAGCCGCGCGGGATCAGCAGATCGTCGTCCGGACCGACAATGGCCGATGTCGCCTTCATGAAGATGATCGGTTCCGGCGGCACGGTGGCGCCGGTCTCGGCGGCGTGGTCGGAATAGTTGAGGCCGATGCAGATGAATTTTCCCGTGCCATGCACGCAGGGGCCGATGCGCGGATTGCCGGTGACCACGGGCAGCGAAGCCGGGTCGATGCGCGCCAGCCGGTCGAGTTCCTTGGGATCGATGGTATCGCCGCCGAGGTCGGCAATATGCTGTGACAGGTCGCGGATCACGCCATCCGCATCGATCAGGCCCGGGCGCTCGCGTCCCGCTTCTCCATAGCGCAGCAATTTCACGTCAAAACTCCTTCAATGAAAATCAGATCGTCCAGCCGCCGTCGATGGCATAGGCCTGGCCGGTGGTGTAGGTGGCGCCGGCAAGATAGACGGCGAGTGCAGCGATTTCATCCGGCGTGCCGAGTCGGCCCATCGGCTGGCGGGCGATGAAGGCGGCGCGCGCCGCCTCATAGTCGCCGCCGGCGCGCATACGGCTCTCCAGCGACGGGCTCTCCACCGTGCCGGGGCAGATGGCGTTGCAGCGAATGCCCTGGCCGATATGGTCGGCGGCGACCGCCTTGGTCAGCCCGATCACCGCTGCCTTGGTGGTGCCGTAGGCGAAGCGGTTCGGCACGCCCTTTATGCTCGATGCGACCGACGACATGTTGATGATCGAGCCGCCGCCGCGCTCGATCATGCCGGGCAGCACAGCGCGGATGGTGCGGATCATGGCCCGCACATTGAGGTTGAAGGCGAAGTCGAGATCGCTGTCCTTCATCTCGAGAATGGAGCCCGAATGGACGAAGCCGGCGCAGTTGAACAGAACGTCGACCGGCCCGGTCTCGGCAAAGGCTTTTTCCACTGCCGCGTCGTCGAGCACGTCGAGTTTTCGCGTCACGATACCGGTTTCCCGCGTGAGTTCGGCAAGCAGCGTCTCGTTGATGTCGGTGGCGGTCACCGCTGCGCCTTCGCGCGCAAAGGCAAGCGCAGTCGCCCGGCCGATGCCCTGCGCCGCAGCCGTAATCACCACGCTCTTGCCGGCTAATGTCCCCGTCATGCTTCCTCCCGACGCAAAGCTGGCCCCCTGGCGGACCAGGCCATCAAATTGTTTATTTATCGGTAAAGAACAAGACCAGAAGCGTCAAGCCCGATTGCCGCATGAGAAGACCGCTCAGTCGCCATAAGGAACCCAGACATTCTTCACCTCGACGGCGCGGCGCAGGAAGGCATCGCCGGCGACGAGATCTGAGCTCCAGTCGACATTCTTGCCGCCGCTGGTCCAGACCCGCTTGAGGTTGCCGATCGACTCCGCTTCGACCAGCTTGCAGGTGTCAGCATCAGCCACGCACCACAGTCCGTCGACATCGTCATGCTTGGCCAGCACCGCCGCCAGTTCGGCATGCTTGCCGGTGACGATGTTGATCGCGCCGCCTGGAACGTCGGAATATTCGATGACCTGATAGAGGTCGGTTGCCAGCAGCGCGTGCTTCTGGCTCGGCACGGCCACCACCGTGTTGCCCATGGCAAGTGCCGGTGCTGCCAGCGAGATCAGGCCGAGCAGCGGCGCCTCGTCGGGTGCGACGATGCCGATGACGCCGACCGGCTCATGCAGCGCCAGTGTGACGGCGCGAGCGGGCGGCGCATGCACGCGGCCTTCGAACTTGTCGGCCATGCCAGCAAAGGAAAACAGCCGCTCGATCGAAAGCTCGACCTCCTCGCGCGCCGCCTTGGCGGTTGCGCCGGTAAGTTGCACCAGCCGCGCTGCGAATTCGTCCGCGCGGGCGGCGAGATTTTCGGCGAGGAAATAAAGCACCTGGCTGCGGTTGTAGCCGGTGGCCTCGGCCCAGGCCTTGGCGCCCCGCGCTGCCGACACCGCATCGCGAATGTCCTTGCGGCTGCCGAGCCCGACTTCGCCGGCGAGTTTTCCTTTCCTGTCAGCGATAGCGAGCGAATAATTGCCGTCCGGCCGAACCTGCTTGCCGCCGATAAACAGCTTAGCAGTCCGGTCGATGCCGATGCCGTCGGTTTCGGCGCGCTCGGTGACCCTGTCGATCGTCGCCGGCTTGATCACCGAGCCCAGCGGCAGCTTTGCCGCCAGATATTCAAACATGCCTTCGCGGCCACCCTCGCGGCCGAAGCCGCTTTCGCGGTAGCCGCCGAAGCCGCATGCGGCGTCGAACATGTTGGTGCCGTTGACCCAGATCACGCCCGCCTTGATCTGCGGGGCTGCATGCAGCGCGAGGTTGATGTTTTCGCTCCACACCGAGGCCGCGAGGCCGTAACGCGTGTTGTTGGCAAGCTCGATCGCTTCCTCCGTCGAGCGGAAGGTCATAGCCGCCAGAACCGGCCCGAATACTTCTTCCTGAGCAAGGATATTAGCCGGCGAAACACCTGTCGCAAGCGTCGGCAGATAGAAGTAGCCCGCCGAAGGCAGGGGGCAGTCCGGCTGCCAGCATTCGGCGCCCTGTTTCGCGCCCTCGGCCACCAGCCCGCTCACCCGGTCAAGCTGGGTCTTGTCGACCAGCGGACCGATATCGGTGTTCTTGTCGAGCGGGCTGCCGACGCGCAGACGGCCCATGCGCGTCTTGACCTTGGCGATGAAGGCGTCGGAAATACCTTCCTGCACCAGCAGGCGCGAGCCGGCGCAGCAGACCTGACCCTGGTTGAACCAGATGCCATCGACCAGCCCTTCGACAGCGCTGTCGAGATCGGCATCCTCGAAGACGATGAAGGCAGACTTGCCGCCAAGCTCCAGCGACAGCTTCTTGCCCGACCCGGCGGTGGCCTTGCGGATGATCTTGCCGACTTCAGACGAGCCGGTGAAGGCGATTTTCTGCACGCCCGGATGATTGACGATCGCCGCACCGGCGTCCGGCCCGCCGGGCACGATGTTGACGACGCCCTTCGGCACGCCGGCGCGCTCGCAAATCTCGGCAAACAGAATGGCCGTCAGCGGCGTGTATTCGGCAGGTTTCAACACCACGGTGCAGCCGGCAGCCAGAGCCGGCGCGATCTTCCACGCCAGCATCAGCAGCGGGAAATTCCACGGGATGATCTGGCCGACGACGCCGACCGGCTTGTGATCCGGGAACTCCTTGTCGAGCGACTGCGCCCAGCCGGCATGATGGATGAAATGGCGGATCGCCAGCGGCACGTCGATGTCGCGGCTTTCGCGGATCGGCTTGCCGTTGTCGATCGATTCCAGCGCCGCGAACAGCCGCTGGTGGCGCTGCATGGCGCGGCCGATGGCGTAAAGCACCTTGGCTCTGGCGTAGCCGGATTGCGCGCTCCATTTCGGCAGCGCCTTGGCCGCCGCTGCGACTGCCGCGTCGATATCGGCGTCACCGGCATCGGAGATTTTGGCCAGCAGCTTGCCGGTTGCCGGCTCGCTGGTCTCGAAGGTCTTGCCGCCTGCCGCCGCCTTCCACTCGCCGCCGATGAACAGCGCCTTGCCGAAATCGCGCCCGGCGAGCCAGGCGTCGGCCTCGTTGCGGGCCTCGGGGGCTGCGTCATATTCCATCGCGGCGTAGCGTTCGAGAATGTTCATCGAAAAATCTCCCGAATTCTTTGCCGTCACGCCATCGCGTGGCGATGATTGGCCGAGTAGCGGCCGGTCAGATGATGCTCAAGCTGGCGCTCGATGTCGGTGAGCAGGCTGGACGCCCCGAAGCGGAACAGCTCCGGCTCCAGCCATGGCCGGCCAAGCTCTTCCTTCATCAGCACCAGCCAGTCGAGCGAGACCTTGGCGGTGGAAATGCCGCCCGCCGGCTTGAAGCCGATGAGATAGCCGGTGTGTTCGAAATAGGCACGGATCGAGCGCACCATGGCGAGACCGACGGGCAGCGTGGCGTTGACGCTTTCCTTGCCGGTCGAGGTTTTCACGAAATCCGCGCCCGCCATCATCGCCACCATCGAGGCGAGCATGACATTGCGCAAGGTCGCCAGATCTCCGGTGCCGAGAATGACCTTGAGATGCGCCTCGCCGCAGGCGGCGCGCATGGCGACGATCTCGTCGTAAAGCTCCTGCCATTTGGCGCCGAACACCAGCCCACGCGGGATGACCACGTCGATCTCATTGGCGCCATCCTTCACCGAGGCCTCGATTTCCTGAAGCCGGGTGGCGAGCGGCGCAAGTCCATGCGGGAAGGCGGTGGAGACGGCGGCGACATGAATGCCGGTGCCCTTCACGGCTTCAACAGCCGTGGCGACGAAGGGGTGGTAGACGCAGACAGCGGCTGGCCGGATCACCGTGTCGCCGAGGCCGAGGCCTTCCGCGATGTCGCGGCGCAGCGGGTTGATCGCCTTGGCGCAGAGCCGGCGCACGCGCTCGTCGGTGTCGTTCGAATTCAGTGTCGTCAAATCCATGCAGGCTATGGAGCGCAGCAGCCAGGCGGCCTGGTTGTCGGCCTTGATCGAGCGGCGCTTGGTGAGCGAGGCAACGCGGCGCTCCAGTGCCGAGCGGTTGACGTTGCGCATGGATTCGAGAAAGCCGAGATCGAGCGCCATGCCGGGGTTGCGGGCGATGCCGTGCACGGCGGCTGTGTTGGCGGCAACGCGCGTCGGCAACGAAGTCACCTTGAGCCCCTGGGACTCTTCGGCACCGAGATCGGCCTCAAGAAACTTGCTGCTCATCACCTCCCCTTTCACTCCACACTTTTCGTAGAGGATAGCTCGTGAAGTGACGCTTCACGAGTCCCGTGAGCCGTAATAGCGAAGAAAGCGACCCAATGCAGCTAACTTTTGACCGTATGGTCAAAACCGGCCGGTTCGCCGGTGGTATCCGAGGTCCGCTTTCCCGCGACCCGGCTCTTAGTTCTTTGCAACTGGGTGTCATCTGGCGCATATTCCGAGCATGGCAAAGCAGAAGAATCAGAAGCCCGACTACGAAAAAATGCTGCGCAAGGCAGGGATCAGGATCACCCGCCCGCGCCGCATCATCGTGGAGATATTGACGGCGACAGATGACCACCCCGACGCGCTGGAAATCTTCCGGCGTGCGGCCGAGATCGATTCCGGCATCTCCCTGTCCACCGTCTATCGCACGATGAAGGTGCTGGAAGGCCTGGGGGCCATTCACCGCCATGCCTTCGAGGGCGGGCCCTCGCGCTTCGAACAGGCCAGCGGCGAGCATCACGACCATTTGATCGATCTCGACACGGGCGACGTCATCGAATTCAAGTCCGACCGCATCGAGCAATTGCAGAACGAAATCGCCGAGGCGCTGGGCTACGATATCGTCCATCATCGGCTGGAACTCTATGGCCGCAAGCGGCGCGGGCGCTGAACCGTGCTTGCCCAGCGAAATGACATCGGCGCTACGCCGGGAGCAAACTGCGCTGCCATGCATTATGGCA
This sequence comes from Mesorhizobium sp. YR577, assembly GCF_900116595.1. Lineage (NCBI taxonomy): Bacteria > Pseudomonadati > Pseudomonadota > Alphaproteobacteria > Hyphomicrobiales > Phyllobacteriaceae > Mesorhizobium > Mesorhizobium sp. YR577. Next base: position 295,841 of record NZ_FPBI01000003.1, read on the forward strand.
GGGGCAGACCCGCGCCGTGACGTGTTGACGCGGCCGGCCCGCCGGTCGATCATCCGCCCCATAAGGTGAGGCACTTCTCAAACCAAAAACAATCCGGGATGAAAAAATGGAAAAAGCCGAAATCGGCCTGATTGGCCTTGGCGTCATGGGCTCCAACCTGGCCCTTAATATCGCCGAAAACGGCCACCCGATCGCCGTGTTCAACCGCACCACCAGCCGCACCGGCACCTTCTTCGAGGCCGCCGGCGACCTGCGCAAGATGATCGTGCCCTGCACGACGCTGGCCGAACTCGCCGAGGCGATCCAGCCACCGCGCCCGGTCATCATCATGGTGCAGGCCGGCCAGCCGGTGGACGAGCAGATCGCCGCACTTCGCCAGGTGCTTTCGGCGGGCGACATCATCATCGATGCCGGCAACGCCAATTTCCGCGACACGATCCGGCGCTTTTCCGAACTCGAGGGATCAGGCCTGACCTTCATCGGCATGGGCGTTTCCGGTGGCGAGGAAGGCGCGCGCCACGGCCCGTCGATCATGGTCGGCGGCACGGAAGATTCTTACAAGCGCGTCGAAAAAATCCTGACCGACATTTCGGCCAAGTTCGAAGGCGAGCCCTGTGCCGCCTGGCTCGGCACCGGGGGTGCCGGGCATTTCGTCAAGACCATCCACAACGGCATCGAATATGCCGACATGCAGATGATCGCCGAAATCTACGGCGTGCTGCGCGACGGGCTTGGCATGAAGCCCAAGGAAATCGGTGCGGTTTTTGCCGAATGGAACAAGGGCCGGCTGAATTCCTACCTGATCGAGATCACCGCGACCGTTCTTGCTGCTGACGATCTCGATACCGGAAAGCCGATCGTCGAGATGATCCTCGACCGTGCCGGCCAGAAGGGCACCGGCAAATGGTCGGTGATCGAAGCGCAGACGCTCGGCGTTTCGGCAACCGCGATCGAGGCCGCCGTTTCGGCCCGCATTCTGTCATCGCTCAAGGACGAGCGGCTGGCGGCGGAGAAGGCTTATGGCACCGGCGGCGTCTCGAAGTTTTCGGGCAATCGCGACAAGGTCCTGCACGACCTGGAACTGGCGCTGTTCGCCGGCAAGATCGCAGCCTATGCGCAAGGGTTCGCGGTGATGGACGCAGCCTCGAAACAGTTCGGCTGGAACCTGCCGATGCCGACGATCGCCAAGATCTGGCGCGCCGGCTGCATCATCCGCTCGCAGTTCCTCGGCACGCTGGCCGACGCTTTTGAGAAGAGCGGCGCGCTCGCAAACCTTTTGATGGCACCGGCTTTCATCGAGATGATGAAGGAGGCGCACCCCTCGCTGCGCCGCATCGTGGCGCAAGCCGCCGAAGCCGGCCTGCCGACGCCGGCGCTGTCGTCGGCGCTGGCCTATTTCGACAGCTATCGCCAGGGACGCGGCACCTCCAACCTGATCCAGGCGCAGCGCGATTATTTTGGCGCGCATGGCTTCGAGCGCATCGACGCGCCCGGCGCACATCATGGTCCGTGGGCCGGCGGCGGCTGAGCCTTCCCAAGCTCCAGAATGCAAAAGGCGCAGCCGGCAATCCGGTTGCGCCTTTTTTTGTTTTCAGCGAATGCGCGAAAATTACTTCTTCCGCACCGGCCCCGTGCGCTCGGCTGAGCGAGCCCACAGATTGATGTCGGCCTCGCGGGCGTACTGATCGATCTCAGCAAGCTCGGCATCCGAGAAATCCGGGTTCTTCAGCGCACCGACGCAATCTTCCACCTGCTCCGGCCGGCTGGCGCCGATCAGCGCGGAGGTCACGCGCCCGCCGCGCAGCACCCAGGCCAGCGCCATCTGTGCCAGCGTCTGGCCGCGCTTCTCGGCAATGGCGTTCAGCGCCTTGATGTTGGCGAGCGCCTTGTCGTTGAGGAACTCCTGGCGCAGCGACTTGCCTTGCGCGGCACGGCTGTCTTCAGGGATGCCCTTCAGATATTTCGTCGTCAGCATGCCCTGCGCCAGCGGCGAGAACACGATCGAGCCGACGCCCAGCCCGTCCAGCGTATCGAGCAGCCCGTCATCCTCGACCCAGCGGTTGAGCATGGAATAGCTCGGCTGGTGGATGAGGCAAGGCGTGCCGAGCTCGCGCAGGATCGTGGCGGCCTCGCGGGTGCGCTGCGAGTTGTATGACGAGATGCCGACATAGAGCGCCTTGCCCGAGCGCACGGCATGGTCGAGCGCCATCATCGTTTCTTCCAGCGGCGTCTCCGGATCGAAGCGGTGCGAATAGAAGATGTCGACATAGTCGAGACCCATGCGCTTGAGGCTCTGGTCGAGACTCGCCAGCACATATTTGCGGCTGCCCCATTCGCCATAAGGCCCCGGCCACATGTCGTAGCCGGCCTTGCTGGAAATGATCAGCTCGTCACGCAGGCCGGCGAAATCGGTACGGAGGATTTCGCCGAAAGCGGTTTCGGCCGAGCCGGGCGGCGGGCCGTAATTGTTGGCGAGATCGAAATGGGTGATGCCAAGGTCGAAAGCCTTGCGGCAGATCGCCTGCTTGGTCTGGTGCGGCGTATCATTGCCGAAATTGTGCCAGAGCCCGAGCGAGATCGCCGGCAGCTTCAGGCCGGAGCGGCCGCAGCGGTTGTAGCGCATCGTCTCGTAGCGGTTGTCGGCGGGATGCCAGGCCATGGTGATTTCCTTAAAAGATTGGGTGCGTCCTTCGAGGCTCGCTGCGCTCGCTCCTCAGGATGAGGGAGGTTGGTGCTACTATAAAGATCAGGAAAGTTGGCGCTATCCTTCACTCGGATTCTGCCACCCTTCGACCAGATCCTGATGAGCACGCTCTCCAGAACCTGGCTTGAAGCGCACCAACCTCCCTCATCCTGAGGTGCTCGCGAAGCGAGCCTCGAAGGACGCACCTATCATTCATTCATCGTCCGAAACAACCTCGCTTTTCGGGCGCTTTATTTCTTCGCCAGCAGCGCCTTGGCTTCCTTGATGCCAAGCGCTGCTGGCCGCTCGCAGCTGGTCTGCATGTCGACGAACTTGCCGCTGTCTCCCGATTTCAGGATGCCGGTCATGATGTCGACGACATGCAGCGCAAGGTCGAGCGAGCAGCGGTGCGGCCGTCCCTCCCGGATGGCGATCGCCATGTCGGCAAGGCCCGCCGTGCGATAATTGGCCATCGGTCCTTGCGAATGGACTTCATTGGCCTTCTGGAAAGGATGGTCCCATTTCGGCAGCTTCTTGGCCGGCTTGCTGCCCTTGGTGTAGCGCAGGTCGCCGCCGAAGAAGTTGGGATCGGGCATGTAGAGCGTGCCGTTCTCGCCATAGAGCTCCATCGGCGCATGGCCGCTGTGCCAGACGTCCCAGCTCGCATTGAAGGTGATCACCGCGCCATTCTCAAACTCCAGCAGGGCGTGGATGGTCGTCGGCGTCGAGACAGGGATTTTTTCGCCGGCGCGCGGCTTGGAGCTGATCGTCCGCTCCTTGGCGGGAATAGCAGTCAGTGCCGCCACCCGCTTCACCGGCCCGATGAGCTGGACCAGGTTGGTGATGTAATAGGGTCCGAGATCGAGGATAGGCCCGCCGCCGGGCAGGAAGAAGAAATCCGGGTTCGGATGCCAGTGCTCCATGCCGTGGCTCATGACATGGCAGGTGCCGCTGGTGATCTTGCCGAGCTTGCCGTCGTCGATCATGTGGCGGGCAAGCTGGTGCGATCCGCCGAAGAAGGTGTCGGGCGCAGAGCCGATGCGCAGCCCTTTTTTCTCGGCCCGCTTCTTGAGGTCGAGCCCTTCCTTGACCGAGAGCACAAAGGGCTTTTCCGAATAGACATGCTTGCCGGCGTCCAGCACCTGCTTCGACACCTCATAGTGGGCCGCAGGAATGGTGAGGTTGACGACGATGTCGATATCGTCGGCCTTGAGCAGCCCATCGACGCTCTCGGCGCGCAATGAGAACTCCTTGGCCCGCGCCTTTGCAGCTTCTTCATTTATGTCGGCGCAGGCGCGCATCTCCATGCCGCGAAACAGCGGCGACAGCTTGAAGTAAGCCTTGGAGATGTTGCCGCAGCCGATGACGCCGATCCCGAGTTTCTTTGCCATGATCGTCGTCTCCTAGAAGCTCTTGGCGGCTTCGAGCGAGCGCCGGGCGAAGCGCTCGAAATTGTTCGGATTGTCCTGTTCCATGATGAAGTATTTTGCTGGTGTCCGGTCGCGCAGCACGGTGGTCAGCGCCCTCCAGTCGATCGTGCCGTGGCCGACATCGGACCAGCCATCCTCGTCCAGTCCTTCGCCGCTGCGGGCAATATCCTTCACATGCACAGCAACGATGCGCGAGCCGTATTTGTCGATCCACGCCATGGGATCGGCACCGCCGCGAACGATCCAGGCAATGTCGGCTTCCCAGCCGATATCGGGAGCCGTTTCGAGAATATGCGTCAGGGGCACGGAGCCGTCCGGAAGTGCCGCGAATTCGAAATCGTGATTGTGCCAGGCGAAACCGAAGCCGGCCTTCTTGGCCTTGTCGCCCACCGCGGCCAGGCGCTTGCCGAAAGCCTGCCAGCCTGCCGCATCGGTCGGGCGCTGCTCAGCGACCAGATAGGGGCAGACCAGAACCTTCATGCCGAGCGTATTCGCGATTTTTTCAGCACTGGCGAAATCGTTCTCCAGCATGTCGATGGAAAAATGCCCAGTCGGCATGACAAGGCCGTTCTTGTCGAGTTCGGCACGCAGGCCGGCGGGATCGTCATAGACGCCGCCAAAGCCTTCGACTTCCCGGTAACCGAGCCAGCCAAGCGTTTTGACGACATCGTTCCAGGGCTGAAAATTGCGGGCGCTGTAAAGTTGAAATGACCAGTTCATGCCGATTGTCCGTGTTTGATGTTGGGAGTTCAGATGCGGTTTCCGGTGGGAGCGTCGAACAGCGAGGCGCGCGCCGGATCGAAGCCGACGATCACGCGGTCGCCGACTTTCAGCGGCTTTTCCGCCTCGGCGCGGAAGGTGAGATTGCTGCCGCCAAGCTTGGTCCAGACGAGCATGTCGGAGCCCATCGGCTCGATGATGTCGACCTGGATTTCGCGCGAGAACGGCAAGGCGGTCGCCTGCTCGCCATGGGCGATATGTTCGGGCCTGATGCCGAATATGCAAGCGCCGGCGCCGGCGGCGGACTTGTCGAAAGCATAGCGATCGAGCGGCACCGAAACGCCATCCGCCTTGAAATGCGGCTTCTCGCCGCCTTCGAGCTGACCGCTTATGAAGTTCATGCTCGGAGAGCCGAGGAAGTCGGCGACGAAGCGATTGACCGGACGATTGTAGATCGCCTGCGGCGCGTCGAGTTGCTGGATGACGCCGCCCTTCATTACGGCGATGCGGTCGGCGAGCGTCAGGGCCTCGATCTGGTCGTGGGTGACATAGATCATGGTGTTGGCCAGCCGCTGGTGCAGGCGCTTGATTTCGACGCGCAGTTCCGAGCGCAGCTTGGCATCGAGATTGGACAGGGGTTCGTCGAACAGGAAGACGTCGACGTCGCGCACGAGCGCGCGGCCGATGGCGACACGCTGGCGCTGGCCACCTGAGAGCGCGGCAGGCTTTCGCTTCAGCAACGGCTCGATCTGCAATATCTCGGACGCGCGCGCGATGCGCTTGGCAATCTCTTCCTTCGGCAGCCCCGCCGTCTTCAGGCCGAAGGACAGGTTTCCCTCGACACTCATCTGCGGGTAGAGCGCGTAGGACTGGAACACCATGCCGATGCCGCGGTCCTTCGGCTCTTCCCAGGTGACGTTCTTGCCGTTGATGAAGATCTGTCCGTCGGAAATATCGAGCAGGCCGGCAATACAGTTGAGCAAGGTCGACTTGCCGCAACCGGACGGCCCGAGCAGCACCAGAAACTCGCCTTGGGCGATATCGAGGTTCAGCGCCTGAAGCACCTGCACGTTGCCGAAATTGAGCGACAGATCCTTGATCGAGACGCTGGGCTTGCCTGCCGCCATGACCATCAACCCTTGACCGCGCCGGCGGCGATGCCGCGCACGAACAGCTTGCCGGAAGCGAAGTAGACGATCAGCGGCACGAGGCCGGTCAGGATGGTTGCGGCCATGTTGACGTTGTACTCCTTCACGCCTTGCACTGAATTGACGATGTTGTTGAGCTGCACGGTCATCGGGTAGGTGTCGGGCCGCGTGTAGACGACGCCGAAGAGGAAGTCGTTCCAGATACCGGTGACCTGCAGGATGACCGCGACAACGAAGATCGGCAGCGACATCGGCAGCATGATCCGGAAATAGATGCCCCAGAAGCCTGCGCCATCGACGCGGGCGGCTTTGAACAGCTCCTCGGGGACCGAGGTAAAGTAATTGCGGAAAAGCAGTGTCAGGATCGGCATGCCGAAGATGGAATGGACGATGACGAGGCCCCACAGGCTGCCATAAAGGCCGATTTCCCGCAGCAGTATGACGATCGGATAGATCATTACCTGATAGGGAATGAAGGCGCCGACGATGAGGATGGTGAAGAAGAGATCGGCGCCCTTGAAGCGCCAGTTGGCGAGCGCGTAGCCGTTGATGGAAGCGAGCGCGATCGACAGGATCACCGACGGCACGGTGATGCGCACCGAATTCCAGAAGCCGCGCGAAAGGCCGTCGCAGTTCAGGCCCGTGCAGGCCTGCGACCAGGCTTTGACCCAAGGCTCGAAGGTGATCTCGACCGGCGGCGAGAAGATGTTGCCGAGGCGGATTTCGGGCATGCCCTTCAGCGACGTGACGACCATCACATAGAGCGGCAACAGGTAATAGACGGCGACGACTATAAGCGTGCCGTAGAGAAAGATGTTGCGGCGGGAAAAAGTCCGGCGCGGCTTTGCTCCGCGCGGACCGTCCTCAATCCGGGTCGCGGCTGCGGCGGGCGCCATGTCGAGGACAGCGGTATCAGCCACGCCGCGCCCTCCCGAATTCAAGATAGGCCCATGGCACGACCACGATGATCACGCTGAGCAGCATCATGGTCGAGGCGGCAAAGCCCTGGCCGAGGTTCTGGGCGAAGAACATATAGTCGTAGACATATTTCGCTGGCACTTCGGAAGCGATGCCGGGGCCGCCGCTGGTCTGGGCGACGACGAGATCGTAGACCTTGATGATGCCCGAGGCGATGATGACGATGGTGGTGATGAAGACGGGCCGCATCATCGGAATGACGATGAAGAGGTACGTCTTCCACATCGGGATGCCGTCGACGCGCGCCGCCTTCCAGATGTCCTCGTCGATGCCGCGCAGGCCCGCCAGCATCAGGCACATGACAAGACCGGTGCCCTGCCAGAGTGCGGCAATCAGGATGCCGTAGATGACGATGCTGGCATCGTAGAGCGGGTTGAAGGTGAAGCTTTCCCAGCCGAGCCCGCGCACCACGGCCTGCACGCCGAAATCCGGGTTGAGCAGCCATTGCCAGACCAGCCCGGTGACGATGAAGGACAAAGCGAACGGGTAGAGGAAGATGGTGCGGAACGTATCCTCGAAGCGGATCTTCTGGTCGAGAAGGGCCGCAAGCAGGAAGCCGATCGCCAGCGAGAAGATTAGCGAGAGCACGCCGTAGATGGCAAGATTCTCGACGGCCACGGTCCAGCGCGGTGCTGCCCAGAGCCGGTAATACTGGTCGAGCCCGACGAAATTGAAGCGCGGCAGAAGCTTCGAATTGGTGAAGGAATAGAGCACGGTCCAGGCGGTGCCGCCGGCGAAGACCACGACCGCCGTGAGGATCATCGGCACGGAGGCGATCTTGGCGCTCAGGTTCCTGAACAACTGGCTGGGGCGCTTCGGATAGGTTTCGCTCACAGCAATCCTTTCGGATATGAGGCCGGAACACACCGGCCCGTTTCAGACGGGCCGGTGTGCAGTGTCGTCAGCGAGATCAGTCGGCGCTCGAGATGATGTCGGCAAAACGCTTCTGGGCGTCTTCGACAGTCAGGCCCTGATTGGAGAAGAACTCGGAGAAGAGATCCTCCTTCTGCTTCTGGGTGTCCTGCGACATGAGCTGGTCGGTCCAGGGCATGACATCGCCCTTGGCCAGGATGTCGAGGCCCTTCTTCATGCAGTCGTTGGCGGTGTTCAGGTCGACGTCGCCGCGCACCGGCAGCGAGCCTTTCTTGAGGTTGAACGCAACCTGCGTCTTGGGGTCGAGAAGCGTCGTCGCCAGCGCTTCCTGCGCCTTGGCTTTCGCCTCGTCCTTCAGCAGCGGGAAATAGAATGCGTCGCCGCCGGTCGCGATCATGGGGTTGAGGCCAAGCCCCGGCAGGCAGGAATAATCCTTGCCGGCCACCTTTCCGGCAACCTGGAATTCGCCCTGCGCCCAGTCGCCCATGATCTGGCCGCCGGCCTTGCCGGTGATGACCATGTTGGTCGCCTGGTTCCAGTCCTGCACATTGGTGCCCTTCGACATCTTGCGGGCATCGTCGGCGGCCTTGAAGACCTTGCCGATCTCGGGCCCGGCGGCAAATTCCGCATCCTTGTCCTGATAGACTTTCAGGAAGGTGTCCTTGCCGCCAACTGCGGCGAGCAGAACGTCGAACGCACCGGACGCCTGCCAAGGCTGACCACCGACCGCCAGCGGCACGATGCCGGCCTTTTCGAGTGCCGGAGCAGCAGCCACGAACTCGTTCCAGTCCTTGGGCACGGCCACGCCAGCCTTCTCGAACGCTTCGTTGGACAGCCACAGCCATTGCCATGAATGGATGTTGACCGGCACGCAGTAGATCTTGCCGTCGATGGTGCAGCTGTCGAGCAGGCTCTTCGGCCGAACGATCTCGGTCCACTTTTCCTTGGTGGCGATATCGGTGAGGTCGCGCATCAGCCCGGCCTGCACGAGTTCCTCGGCCTGGCGGCCGTGGTTGAACTGGGTGGCGCCCATCGGGTCGCCGCCGGTGATGCGGCTGATCATGATCGGGCGGGCGGTGCCGCCGGAACCGGCAATGGCGCCGTCGACCCAGTGATTTCCCGTCGCATCGAAGGCCTTGGCAAGCTCGGCAACCGCAGCGGCCTCGCCACCGGAGGTCCACCAATGCGTCACTTCGAGATCGGTCGCCGAAGCGGCGCCGGCAGTCATGAATGCAACCCCCGCTGCAAGCGCAGCGGTCGTGAGACAATAACGCATCGTCACTCCTCCCTGAAATCTGAAACGTTACAGCCCGGCACGCTATGCGAAGAAAAATGACTTCGCAACAGAAGAGTGGCCTGCCGCCGTGATTTTTTCGTGCTCCGAATAAATATCACGCAACCACCTGCCAGAACCGCAAATGCAAAAATCCTTGCTGCATCGCAATAAATCGGCAGAAATTTGCTTTTCGAATCAAAGCTGCGACACGTTTCATCGCGCCTTGCCGGCTAACCAGCCGTTCCGCGACCGCGCCAGCCTTAACCATGCTTGAAGGCCGATCGATTCCGCACCGCACCATTTTCTGAAACGTTACAGGTATTGCGGGAAACACTTGCAAGGTCCAAGGTTAGAGTGCGATATGCGGGCACTCCGGGGAGCCGCAGGCAACGGCAATGAATGACAGACCACAATCCGACAATCCGACAGGCCCGGCCTCTTCCAGAACGGACGAGCGGCCGACGCTGAAGACGATCGCCTTCATGACCGGGCTTGGGGTCACCACGGTTTCGCGCGCCTTGAAGGATGCGCCGGAAATCGGCGTGGAGACGCGCAAGCGCGTCCAGCTCGTCGCCCGCCAGGTCGGCTACCGCCCGAATCGCGCAGGCGTCAGGCTGCGCACCGGCAAGACCAATGTCATCAGCCTGGTGCTCAATACCGAGGAGCAGGTCGGCGGCTTCGTCTCCGACATGATCTACGGCATTTCAGAACATCTGGCGCAGACGCCCTATCACTTCATCGTCACGCCCTATTCGCGCACCAACGATCCGCTGGAGCCGGTGCGCTACGTGGTCGAGACGGGCTCGGCGGACGGCATCATCATCTCGCGCACCGAGCCGAACGACGCCCGCGTGCGCTACATGGTCGAGCACGGCTTTCCCTTCACCACCCATGGCCGCACCCATATGGGGATCGAGCATCCGTTCCACGATTTCGACAACCGCGCCTATGCGGTTCAGGCGGTACGCAAGCTGAAGGCGTTGGGGCGCAAGCGCATCGCCCTGCTCGCGCCGACGCCGAACCTCAGCTATTACCGGCACATGCGCGAAGGCTTTCTCGCGGCTTTGGCCGAATGCGAACTGGACGAGATTTCCTTCAGCACGGCCAATCTGGACCAGTCGATCGACGAAATCCGCGAGCACACCAGGGAATTGATGCGCCGACGCACGCCGCCTGACGGCATCGTCAGCGGCAGCGGCTCGGCGACATTCGCGCTGGTCGCAGGCACGGAAGATGTCGGGCTTTCGGTCGGCGCCGATGTCGCCATCGTCTCGAAACAATCGTCAAAGCTGCTGCATCTGCTGCGGTCGAATATCTACGTCGTCAACGAAGACATCCGGCTCGCCGGCCGCGAACTCGCGCGCTCCGTTATCGGGGCGATCGACCGCACGGCGGTGAGTTCACTGCAGAGCCTGAGCGTGCCGGAGGCGGTGGAGACGTGGTAGCCGCCTTCACCTTTGCCTCTTTATGATCTTCAAGCCGCCTTGTCGCGGACCTGATAATCCTTGATCGCAGCGAAACGGATCGCCTTCCAGCGCTCGGCCTCGTAGTTCAGCGAGAACTCGTGCTGGGCGAGGAACACCGGATCGCCGTCAAGATCGCGGGCAATGTCGCCGCGATGCGATTCGATGAAGCGCAGCAGATCTTCCTTGTCGTCGGCATCGATCCAGCGGCAGACCGAGAACCGCGCCATCTCGAAATCGACCGGCAGCGTATATTCCGCAGACAGCCGCTCCTTCAGCACATCGATCTGCAGCGCGCCGACGACGCCGACGATGGCCGGCGAGCCGTCCTCCGGCTGAAACAGCTGGACGACGCCTTCCTCGGCCATCTGCTGGAGCGCTTCCTTCAGCTTCTTCGCCTTCATGGCATCGCCGAGCCTGACGCGGCGCAGGATTTCCGGCGCGAAGTTCGGCACGCCACGGAACAGAATGTCCTCACCCTCGGTCAGCGTGTCGCCGATGCGCAGCGTGCCGTGATTGGGAATGCCGACGACGTCGCCGGCATAGGCCTCGTCGGCAGTGATGCGCGAACGGGCGAAGAAGAACTGCGGCGCAGACAGGCTCATCTGCTTGCCGGTGCGCACCAGCTTGGCCTTCATGCCGCGCTGGAGCGTGCCGGAACAGACGCGCACGAAGGCGATGCGGTCGCGGTGGTTGGGGTCCATATTGGCCTGGATCTTGAAGACGAAGGAGGTCATCTTCTCCTCCGTCGCCTCGACCTTGCGCGTGTCGGCCTCCTGCGCGCGCGGTGCGGGACCGTAATCGCCCAGCGCTTCGATCAGATCGCGTACGCCGAAATTGCGCAATGCCGACCCAAAATAGACCGGCGTCAGGTGCCCTTCGCGAAAAGCCTTCAGGTCGAACGGCCGGCAGGCCTCGCGCGCCAGGTCCAGTTCCTCGATGAAAGCCGGCCGGTCATTGTCGGGCAGCAGGCCGGCGGCGCGGTTGGAATCGGGGCCGTTGACCGGCGTGCGCTCCTTCTCGTCGTCGCCGCGGCGCACTGCGTTCTGGGCGAGATGATAGGTGCCGGCAAAGGTCTTGCCCTGGCCGATCGGCCAGGTGATCGGCGCGGTGTCGAGCGCCAGCTTCTGCTCGATCTCGTCGAGGATTTCGTAGGTGTCGCGCGCCTCGCGATCCATCTTGTTGACGAAGGTGACGATCGGGATGTCGCGCATGCGGCAAACCTCGAACAGCTTCAGCGTACGCGGCTCGATGCCTTTCGCGGCGTCGATGACCATGACGGCGCTGTCGACCGCCGAGAGCGTACGATAAGTGTCGTCGGCGAAGTCCTCGTGGCCGGGGGTGTCGAGCAGGTTGAAGACGTTGTCGCCATATTCGAAGGTCATCACCGAGGTGACGACCGAGATGCCGCGCTCGCGCTCGATCTTCATCCAGTCCGAGCGGGTCTGGATGCGGTCCTTCTTGGCCTTGACCTCACCGGCAAGCTGGATGGCGCCACCGAACAGCAGCAGCTTTTCGGTCAGCGTCGTCTTGCCGGCATCCGGGTGCGCGATGATCGCGAATGTGCGGCGCCTGGCAACCGCCTTGGCTATGTCTTCAGCCATTTACGATGATCCTGTTGATGCGCGGGCTTCTAGCAGCACATCGGCAGGCTGTCGAATACGAAATGGCGGGAGACGTACGCTCAGGTGCCGATCGGATGGAACCGCCTGACGGCAAGGAACCCCGTCACGATGAAGAACAGCAGCACGATGCCCTGGACGATGGCGAAAGGCGGCTCGGAGCCGGTGGGCGCCAGCGCGTTGAACGCCGGGATCTTCAGGAACGACTGCACCACCAGCACGAAGCAGTTGAGATAGAGCGCGATCACCGCCGTCACGACATAGATCCATCGCCACGAGCCGGCGAGATGATAGCTATAGCGCGCCGCGATTGCCGCAATCAGCAGGATCATCGACAGGATGCCGAAAGCGATTGCCGGCGTGAAACCGTTGAACGGAAAGAGAAAGCCGGTGACGCTGGTCAGCACCGTGGTGAGCAGGAAGATGAGCGTCCAGCCATCCATGCGCTGAGACTTCAAAAGCCCGTAGAGAACGACCAGTCCCGTGACGATGCCGATAAGACTGATGATGACATGAAGAAGAGTGAATGTGGAAAGCGACATTCCAAGCAGCATTGCCTTGTCCCCTCAAACAACTTTTTCTACGGAACGCCTGCGCTTCGGTTTTGTAAAGACCCCCTATTCTCAATAGGCGGGATAGATATGATCAACGGCGGACGAAGCCGCCCTCTGTAAGCGTGAGCGCGGCTAGATCGATGCCCTGTTTTTGGAATAGGTCGCTGTAGTTCTTTGCAGCGCTGCGCTGAAGCGATTCATCGCCGGACTTGCTGATGTGAATGCGGTTCGCCATCACAAGCACGGTGTTGTAGATGAGGTCTTCCGCCGCCTCCTGTTTCTGCCCGTCGGTCATACGGCTGATCTTGGGATCGGCGATCATCGCGGCGCGCATCGTGTCGCGCACCGCCTTGATGGACCGGGCGCTGAGGGTCTCGACATTGTTGACGAGCGCCCAGCTCGCGACGAGATAGGCGGTGTAGGCATCGGCAAGATTGCGCGCATCCAGCCCGTTGGGCCGGGCGATCTCGGCGCCGTAGCCTTTCAGCCAGTCGGCCTTCAGCGCGGCGTCGACGATTGCTGCCTGGGCAGGATTGGATTGCACCAGCTGCGACCTGAAGCGCGCCTTTACCTTGGCTGACACGGCGGGATCCCTGCGAAAGCCGAGTGTGCGCAGGGCTTTCTTGCCGGCCGTCGAACCCGGCCGCCTGGCGTTGGCTTTCGCATTGGCGTTGGCGACGCTGGCCATTGCCGACTGCGCGACATAGCTGTTCGTAAGGTCGATCGAATCGTTGAACATGACCATGCCAAAATCCTGCGAATGGCCGCCGCCCATGGCAAGCATCAGGCCGATCAGGGCGCCGGCAAGGGAACGCATTCGCATCATGTTCCTTCCTCCTGTCTCGTGGCGGACGGGCTCAATCGGTGACGCCGTCGCAGGTGGTTTCCTGATTGGCGCAGATTCGGCGGAACCATGCACGGCCTTCCTGCGGCTCGATCTTCAGCCGGCTCACGGCTTCCGCATCGGCGGCGAAACTGACAAGCGCCCAATCTCCGGCACAGCCTTCTACGGAGCGGATATCGGCGACATCGGTCAGCCAATTGTCGCCCAGATCGAAAACGCGATTGCTCGATGCGTCGGGACGTTCATAGCCGCGCGCGGACTGCACCTGGAACCGCACCGCCTCGCCGCTTATCCAGCCGCGACCGGAAAAGGTCGGTCGCGACGGCAATCCGGTGCGGTTCGGATCGTCGCGTGCATTTTCGACAAGCAGCCATTTTTCATGTGATCCGACAATGGAAAGCGCGATGCCGTAACGATGGTCGTCGCTATCGACATAGGCAGGCAGCACGCCCAGAACCGGCGAGGCCGCATCGGGTTTTTCGTGAATGTTTGCAAGCGCGTCAGAGCCCGCGACGGACCAGCCTTCGAGGTTGCAGGCACCGTCGGCTGCCGTCTCGGCACGCAATGGCTGCGCCAGGAGCGCTGATATGGCCATCACCGCGGCAGGCAAAAACCAATTGGTTGTCGCGCCCATCTCTCACGCCTCCCTGGAAGACGGCAGCCGAGGATCGGGAGCCTCCCTGCCTGATGACGCCCTGCCAAGAAAGACGAACATGAGCAGGAGATGCGCGGCCGCGAAGCCTACGGAAAGCCAGAAGAAAGGCGACCATGCTGCCGTTGACACCAGCATCGTGAGGGCGGCATTGAAGATGAAGCCGAGAGCGTCGATCGCGAAGCCGCAGATGACAAGAACCGCTGCCATCGCGATCATGACCGACCGATGCCTTGGCAGAAACAATGCGGCCGCAAGCGACACCGGGTAAAGAACGGCATTCAGCCAGCCAAAGAAGGCGTAGAAGACACCGGCTCCCTGCTTATCCGAGGCGGGCTCGCAAGTATCGACCGCGCCGCAAATAGCATCGGTGATGGCGCCGATCATGATGTGCAGTTTGAAATAGGCCAGCGTGGTGCCTGCGCCGAGCGCAAGAACAATCCAGAAAACTATATACGCCCAGCGCCCCGCTGAAGATCCAAGATCGAAGCCCCGCATGAAAACCCGTCTTCAGTTCCTCTTGGACCAACTATATGCATGCTTTCCGGGCAGCGCCATCCTTTCCAAAAGAGGTAACTACGAGCGAACATCCCGGTATTTTCTATGGCCGACCGAGCCCTGCTTCGGCACTATCGACGGCATGCTGAAGGGAACCGAATCGCGATGAAAGTTCTGGTGACGGGAAGTGCTGGCCATCTCGGCGAGGCGCTGGTGCGCAGCCTGCGTGAGCAAGGGCACGAGGCCATCGGGCTCGATGTTCTGGCGTCGCCCTCCACGGCCGGTGTCGGCTCGATAACCGACCGTGCCTTCCTTCGGCGTCACATGCAGGGCGTGCAGGCGGTGCTCCATGCCGCCACGCTGCACAAGCCGCATGTCGCCACCCACAGCCGGCAGGATTTCGTCGACACCAATATCAGCGGTACGCTGAACCTGCTGGAGGCGGCGGCTTCGGCAGGCGTCAGCGCTTTCGTCTATACCAGCACGACGAGCGTCTTCGGCGATGCGCTGGTGCCGCCGGCAAGTGCTCCCGCCGCCTGGATCACAGAGGATGTGAGACCGGTCCCGAAGAACATCTACGGCGTGACCAAGGCGGCGGCAGAGGATCTGTGCCAGTTGTTTTCAAGAAACCAGAAGCTGCCGGCAATCGTGCTGCGCACCTCGCGCTTCTTCCCCGAGGAGGACGACGACAGCGATGTGCGAAAAACCTATCCCGACGATGCCAACGTCAAGGTCAACGAGTTCCTGAACCGGCGCGTCGACATCAGCGATATCGTCGATGCGCATCTGCTTGCCATCGAGCGCGCGCCGGCGATCGGCTTCGGCAAATATATCATCAGCGCCACCACGCCCTTCCTGCCGGAGGACCTGGCCGAACTGCGCACCGATGCGCCCGGCGTCGTGCGGCGGCGGGTGCCGGGCTATGAGGCCGAATACCGGCGCCGGGGCTGGACGATGTTTCCGGGCATCGGGCGCGTCTATGTCAATGAGCGCGCCCGGCGCGAGCTCGGCTGGCAGCCGCGCTACGATTTCGCCTCGATCATCGAACGGCTGAAGGCGGGCGATGATCCACGCAGCCCGCTGGCACAGGCCATCGGCTCGAAGGGCTATCACGACGAGGTTTTTGCCGACGGTCCTTACCCGGTGAATTAGCTTTCAGGCCGGGGCGCGTTGGCGAGTGGCTGGCGCAGAGATCGCCGCTGCCTCCGGCTCGAACGGCCGGATCGTCATCGCGTCTGCCGTCATGGTGACGAAACTCGAAGGCGGGATCGGCTGCCAGTTCGGGCCTTCGCGGTCGAACGGTTCGGAGACGAGGCAGCGGCCGCCGGACTCGCGGAACGAGCCCGCATAAAGCGTCGGCGCATGGGCGTCGGTGGAATAGCGGATCGCGTAAAGCGTCTCGCCATCGGAAAAGGCGGCGGTGAGCTTCAGCGCCGGCTCCAGCCCGGCACGGCGGCAGGCTTCCAGCACGCGCGCCGTCGCGCGGGACGCAGCACCCTGCGGGTCTTCCGCCAACCCCTCCTGAAGCATCATCAGGAAAAACAATTCGGAATCGGTCGTGCCTTCACGCTGGTCGTAGAGCATGTCGCTGATCGAATTTTCGAGGCCGCGGCGCACGCGCTCGAAGCCGCCGATCTGGCCATTATGCATGAAGGCCCAGCGGCCCGACACGAAGGGGTGGCAGTTCATGCGGCTGGTGGCGCCGCCGGTCGCGGCGCGGACATGGGCCAGGAACAGGCCGGACCGGATCTGCCGGCACAGGCTCTTCAGGTTGGGGTCCGACCATGCCGGAAGGATGTCCCGGTAAAGGCCGGGCTCGGGCCGCGCGCCATACCAGGCGACGCCGAACCCGTCGCCATTGGTCGGCGACTTGGCCTCCAGCGCATGGTGGCTCTGGGCGATCAGCGAATGGCAGGGCGCGGCGACGATGTCTTCGAGAAAGACTTCAGGTCCGAGATAGGCCGCCCATCGGCACATCGATTTACTTGCCCCTCAAGCATGGCCCCGAAAAGTTGCAGACTTTTCGGATGAAGGTCATGCGTTTTTCGCGCGATTATGCGTCCGCTCGTAGAGCTGGCGAATGATCCCGCTCGCCGTAGATTCGAACAGGAAGGGTAACAAAGCGTGAATGAGGGCGGCGAAGGCGGCCAGGAACAGCTTTCCCGAGAATTTGCCGGCAAAGGCCATGTGCTCGAAATAGGTTTCATCGACAGAAGCCGGATGATGGGTGAAAATCCTTGCGACGCGGTTCATGTCTGTCTCCCATTTCTGATTTGACGAGACACTAGCGCGCTTGAAGTGACGATTCGTCCCAATTTGTCCTTGCCTGAAGGATAATTTTGGGACATTCATCCCAAATGAGCGATAAAATAGATACGATCGATCGAAGATTGCTCGCCGAACTGCAGCGGGACGGGACGCTTTCGGTCGATCAGCTTTCCGAACGCGTCGCCCTCTCGCGCAATGCCTGCTGGCGGCGGGTCAAGCGGCTGGAGGATGACGGCTTCATCACCGGGCGCGTAGCGTTGGTCGACGCCGAAAAGCTCGGCCTCGGCCTCTCGGTCTTCATCATCGTGCGCACCTCGAATCACGACCCCGAATGGCTGGTGAAGTTTCGCAGCGCGGTCACCGCATTTCCGGAAATCACCGGCGTCTACCGCATGTCGGGCGACCTCGATTATGTGCTGCGCGCCCGCGTGTCGGACGTGAAAGCCTATGACCGCCTCTACCAGCGGCTGATCGCCAGGGTGCCGCTGTCGGACGTTTCCGCCTCCTTCGTCATGGAAGAGATCAAGGAGACGACGGTCGTTCCTGTCGAAATCCGTTGAAGGAACGGCCACTGGAATTGACGAAACCCTCAAGCCGGACGATAGATCGCGCCATGAAAACGGCTTCCCAAAATTCTCCTGTCGTCGGCGTCGTCCGGCTTTCCCACAGCAATGGCCTCGACCTGCCGGCCTATGAGACGGCGGGGGCGGCCGGCATGGACCTGCGCGCGGCGGTGCCTGAAGACCGGCCGCTGCTGATCCTGCCGGGCAAGCGCGCTCTGGTGCCGACCGGGCTGATCCTCGAAATCCCGGAAGGTTTCGAAGGGCAGATACGGCCACGCTCCGGCCTTGCCTTCAAGCACGGCATCACCTGCCTCAACACGCCGGGCACGATCGACAGCGACTATCGCGGCGAGGTCAAGGTTCTGCTGGTCAATCTCGGCGACGAGGACTTTGCCGTCACGCGCGGCATGCGCATCGCCCAGATCATCTTTGCTCCGGTGACGCGCGCCTCGATCGAGGAACGCAGCCTTGCCGGCTCGACCGAGCGCGGCGCCGGTGGCTTCGGCTCGACGGGCAGCGCGTGACGACGCCAAAGCTCGTCATCTTCGATTGCGACGGCATCCTGGTCGACACCGAGCGGCCGGCCAACGAGTTCATGGCGTCCGTGCTCACGCAGCGGGGCTTTCCGGTCACCTATGAGGAATGCCGGCGGCGCTTCGTTGGCCGCTCGCTCGTCTCGGTCCAGCAGGAGATCGAGGCGACGGGCATTACGATCGGCAATTTCGTCGACGACATCTATGCCGAGCTGCCGCGCATTCTCGATGGCGTGCAGGCCATTCCCCATGTCGAGACTTTCATCCAGACTGTTAAGGCAGCAGGCATCCCCTTCTGCGTCGCCTCCTCCGGCAAGCCGGAAAAGATGAAGATGACGCTCGGCGGCACCGGGCTTCTGCCCTATTTCGAGCATGCCATGTTCAGCGCGACGATGGTAGAACGCGGCAAGCCATTCCCCGACCTGTTCCTTCACGCCGCCCGACAGATGGGCCTTTCGCCTGCTGATTGCATCGTCATCGAGGACACCGTCGCGGGCGTCACGGCGGGCGTGTCAGCCGGTATGCGCGTCTTTGCCTATCACGGCGATCCGCACTCGGACCGGGATGGAATGGCGGCGTCGGGCGGTATTCTGTTCGACGACATGCGCGCGCTGTCAGGATTGATTCCGATCGCCTGAATCGGGTTTGCCGTGCCACAATCTCCAGCGTAGACTTGGCTTCAATTCACCCTGATCGAGGTCATCTGCAATGGACAAGGGCGCGGTTTTTCGCAAGCTCCATGAGGCGCCGGGCGCCTTCGTCATCCCCAACCCATGGGATATCGGCACCGCCAAGCTGCTGGCAGCCTCGGGCTTCAAGGCGCTGGCCACGACCAGCGCCGGCTTTGCCTTTTCGCGCGGCCTGCCCGACGGCGGCGTGCCTTTCGACGTCATGATCGCCCATTGCAAGGAATTGTCCGGCGCAACGGACCTGCCGGTTTCGGCCGACCTGGAAAAGGGCAAGGGCGACAGCCCGGAAAGTGCTGCCGAAACCATCTTCGCCGCCGAAGCGGCAGGCCTTGCCGGCTGCTCGATCGAGGATTTTTCGGGCGATCCGGCCAAGCCGGTCTACGAGTTCTCACATGCGGTCGAGCGCGTCACCGCCGCGGTGGAGGCAGCGCGCGCGCTGCGGCACGATTTCGTCTTCACCGCACGGGCGGAGAATTTCCTGCGCGACAACCCCGATCTCGACGACACGATCGCGCGGCTGCAAGCTTTTGAGCGGGCGGGTGCCGACGTTCTCTATGCGCCGGGCATCACCGACATCGACACGGTCCGCAAGATCTGCTCGGCGGTGTCCAAGCCGGTCAATGTGCTGGTCGTGCCGGGTTTCACCGTGGACGGGCTCGCCCAGGCCGGCGCGAAACGCATCTCGCTCGGCTCGAAGCTGACGACCTATGCCTTCGGCATGCTGCAGAAGGCATCGCGCGAAATGCTTGATAACGGCACATTCGAGTTCTCACGCGACGGCATGGCCTTCGGCGCATTGCAGACCATGTTCTCGACAGCCGACGCATGACCGAAAGCATCACCGTCGTCGACATGCACACCGGTGGCGAGCCGCTTCGGATCGTCACCGGCGGCTATCCCAAGATTCCCGCGGGCACGATCCTTGAGAAGCGGGCCTATGTGCGGGACAATCTCGATCACCTGCGCAAACTGCTGATGTTCGAGCCGCGCGGCCATTACGACATGTATGGCGCGCTGCTGGTAGAACCCGACCTGCCGGGCGCGGACTTGGCTGTGCTGTTCATGCACAATGAGGGCTATTCGACCATGTGCGGCCACGCCATCATCGCGCTCGGCCGCTACGCGATCGATCAGGGCATCGTCGCGGCGCAGGAGCCGGTGACCACCGTCAACATCGAATGCCCCTGCGGCATGGTCGTCGCCTCGGTTGAGGTGAAGGACGGCAAGTCGGGTGCCGTCTCATTCGAAAGCGTGCCGGCATTTCTGTTTGCGCGCGACCAGGGTGTCGACCTGCCGGGCCATGGCAGCATCGCCTTCGACATCGCCTATGGCGGCGCGTTTTATGCCCTTGCCGACTGCCGCCAGTTCGGGCTGGAATTCGGCCGGAACCGCGCCCGCGATTTCGTCGACGCCGCAACCGCGCTGACCGAAACGCTGAAGCGGGATTTTCCGCTTTCGCATCCCGATCACGACGATCTCGCCTTTCTCTACGGCACGATCCTGACCGATGGCGGCGACGGCTCGGCCGGCCGCGCGACGAAAAACGTCTGCGTCTTCGCCGAGGCCGAGGTCGACCGCTCACCGACCGGCTCCGGCGTCACCGCGCGGCTGGCGGCCATGCATGCAAAGGGCGAACTGGCAGTCGGCGAGACGCGCCTGTTCGAAAGCATCGTCGGCTCGCGGTTCACCGGCTCGGTGGCAAGGACCACCAAAGCTGGCATGCATGACGCAATCGTCGCGCGGGTCGGCGGACGGGCTTTTTACTCCGGGAAAGCCGAGTTCTTTCGCGAAGAAGACGACGAATTGGGTCGGGGATTTCTGGTGACGTGATTGCCTACTCGGGTTTCGGCACCGCGACCTTCTCCCCTAAGTACAAAGGCTATCGCGTAAACACCCCCACCCCTAACCCCTCCCCACAAGGGGGAGGGGAACCGGTCTGCATCTCCACATGGTGAAAATCTTCTGCGATTTCGCGCTGCGTCGAGGTCGGCAAAGTTCCCCTCCCCCTTGTGGGGAGGGGTTAGGGGTGGGGGTTTCATGAGGCGCGCCATTCGTCGCGATTTCCCTGCCGTGAGGGGCAGTTTCATCTCAAACCATTTCCGTTCTCTTCTGCCGACACCATCTTGTGCAGATGCACCATCATGGCGGCGGCAAAGAGCGGCGTCAGCAGGTTGAGCAGGGGCACGGCCAGAAACGCCGCTATCACCAGTCCGGCCATGAACACCGTGCCGGCATATTTGCGCCGCAGCGCCTTGGCCTCGGCTTCCGGCCGGAAGCGCATGGCGGCGAATTCGAAGAATTCGCGACCGAGCAGATAGCCATTTACGACGAAGAAGGCGCCGATATTGACCCCCGGCACCAGCAGCAAAAGCAGGGCGAACAGATTGCCCAGGACGACGATACCGAAGAACTTCAGCGACAGGATCAGCGCCCGAACGGCAGGCACCGCGCGGCCGGGTTTGTCCTGCGGATAATCGTTTCTTTCGACCACCTCGGCAACATCATCCAGAAACAGGCCGGCTACCACGGCCGTCACCGGCGCAATCAGCAGGGCCAATCCCAGCGCCAGCCCGATGCCGGCGAGGATCGCGGCGATCAGGCTGAGCCAGCCGGCCCAGGATGGAAATCCCGGCAGCAGCGCATCGATCCATGGCAGGGCCAGCGCATCGAAGGCCTGATGCAGGCCGAACCACAATGCGGCCAGCGCCAGCAGCGTGATGCCGATCGTCTTGAAAAACACCGTGCGGAATTCAGCGGTGAAGAGTTTGCCGGCGGCGGCGCGGGCGGCGTCGAGGATCATCGGCAACAGTTCCTTTCGCGTCCAGAGGGCGCTTGCAACCGCCGAGAGATAGGCAGGCTTTCTGCCGACCGCAAGAATGCGCAGCCGGCAGGCTTTGCAAAACCGCCCCGCATTTCCGGTCGACCATGATCTTTTGTGAAAATCCGGTTCCACTTTTCAAGATCATGGTCTAGACCCACGCGCGGCCGGTGTGCCAAAGGAATTCATCTTTCCTGCGCGGTTCTGCGGAGATTTTCATGAGCCAATATGACGTGCTTTGCATCGGCAATGCCATTGTTGACATCATTGCCCAATGCGACGACGCCTTTCTCACGGAAAACCGCATCATCAAGGGGGCGATGAACCTGATCGACGCCGAGCGCGCCGAGCTGCTCTACAGCCGCATGGGCCCGGCGATCGAGGCTTCGGGCGGCAGCGCCGGCAACACGGCGGCGGGCGTGGCGAGCTTCGGCGGGCGCTCGGCCTATTTCGGCAAGGTATCCCGGGACCATCTCGGCCAGATCTTCACCCACGACATCCACGCCCAGGGCGTCGCCTTCGACACCAGCCCGTTGACCGGCACACCGCCGACGGCGCGCTCGATGATCTTCGTCACGCCCGATGGCGAACGCTCGATGAACACCTATCTCGGCGCCTGCGTCGAACTCGGCCCGGACGATGTCGAGGCCGACAAGGCGAGCGGTGCAAAGGTCACCTATTTCGAGGGCTATCTGTGGGACCCGCCGCTGGCCAAGGAAGCGATCCGCCTCACCGCCGGCCACGCGCACGCCGCCGGCCGCGAAGTGTCGATGACGCTGTCCGACCCGTTCTGCGTCGACCGCTACCGCGACGAATTCCTCGACCTGATGCGGACCGGCACGGTCGACATCGTGTTTGCCAATGAGAGTGAGGCGAAATCGCTCTACCAGACCGAATCCTTCGAGCAGGCGCTGGAGCTGATCCGCAAGGATTGCAAGATCGCAGCCGTCACCCGCTCCGAGCTCGGCTCGGTGATCGTGCGCGGCGATGAAACCGTCACCGTCGATGCGATCGAGATCGAAAAACTCGTCGACACCACCGGCGCGGGCGATCTCTACGCCGCCGGTTTCCTGTTCGGCTACACGGCAGGCCGAAGCCTCGCCGATTGCGGCAAGCTCGGCTCGCTGGCAGCCGGGCTGGTCATCCAGCAGATCGGCCCGCGCCCACGCAAGAATCTGCGCGAGGCCGCCGAGCAGGTCGGGCTGATCTAACGCCAGCCCGTTCCGGCCGTTCTCAGAGACTGTTTCGAAACTCGCTTTGGCGAGTCATGTGGTGGTGGTTTCGAGAACCGTAGCGCAGCGGACATTCGGGTCCGTGAGCAACGCATGACCCCGAAATCGGAATCGATTTCGGAAAGAATCATGCGCCAAGCAAAGTTCTAGAGCGTCCTTTGCGCGTCCAACCGGACGCGCAAAGGACGCTCTAGTAAGCGCAGAAAACGCCATCAGATGGCCGCCAAAGTAGAGTTTCCAAACGGTCTCTCAAGCTCCCGTCACGCGCCAGATGGCATCACCGGCGTCGTCAGCCACCAGAAGCGAACCATCCGGCCCGATGGCGACGCCCACGGGACGGCCGTAGGAAACCTTTTCGTCCGGGGCGAGGAAGCCGGTCAGTATGTCCCGCGCCGGGCCGGACGGCTTTCCCCCCTCGAACGGCACGAAGACGACGCGGTAACCTGACAGTTTGCTGCGGTTCCACGAGCCGTGCTGGCCGATTGCCATGCCGTCCGGAAATCCCGGCAGCGTGCCGGCCGGCATCCAGCACAGGCCGAGCGACGCCGTATGTCCGCCGAGCGCGAAATCCGGCTGGATGGCACGAGCCACCAAAGCCGCATCCTGCGGCACGCGGTCGTCCACCGTCTGGCCCCAGTAGCAGTAGGGCCAGCCGTAGAAGCCACCATCCTGAACCGAAGTGAGATAGTCGGGCGGCGTCTCGTCACCGAGGCCGTCGCGCTCGTTGACGACCGTCCAGAGCACGTTCGTCTGCGGCTCCCAGGCGAGCCCGACCGGATTGCGCAGGCCCGCGCCGAAGATGCGGCCCTGACCGGAGGCGATGTCGTATTCGTAGATCGCCGCGCGGCCTTTCTCGGCCTCCATGCCCTCATCACCGATATTGCTCTGCGATCCGACGCCGACATAGAGCCTGGTGCCGTCGCGGCTGGGAAGGATGCTGCGCGTCCAATGGCCGCCCGGCTTGAAGTCGAATATTTTTTGGCCGGTAGCCGAAATCTGTGTCTCGCCGGTTCTATAGGGAAAGGCCAAGAGGCCGTCAGTGTTGCCGACATAGAAAGTGTCGCCGACCAGCGCCATGCCGAAGGGCTGGTTGAGCCCGGAGAGAAAGACTTCCCGCGTCTCGGCAACTCCGTCGCCATCCGCGTCGCGCAGCAGCGTGATGCGGTTCGCGCTGACGCCGACGGCGGCGGCCCGCTTCATGGTGCTGTACATCGCATAGTCGAACGCCGAGCGTATGCCGCCGGGCGTGCTCAGTGCCTCGGCGATCAGCACGTCGCCATTCGGCAGAACCTCGATCCAGCGGGGATGCTGCAATCCGCGCGCGAAGGCGTTGACCTTGAGGCCGGGCGCGGCAACCGGCGTCCGCCCCTCATGCCAGCCCCTTGCTGTCGGCATCTTCAGCGTCGGAATGCCTTGCGGTCTGGCTGGCGGAATCGCCGGCCTGTCCCCGACAGCCTGCGGCAAGGCCTGGTCACCCCGATGACGCAACAGGATCACGCCTGCGCCAACCATTGCAACCAGCCGCGCAAAGATGTCCGAAAAGGCCATTGATATTCCCGCTCATGAATGATGGCGGCAGGATTACACAAGTTGAACGCGGGTTGAAACCCGGCACAGCAAAACTGGCTGCGCAGAGCCCTGCAGTTCTGTCGCCAGGATCGTCAGATGGTCTCGAAAAAGCGAAGCGCCTCCGCGCTTTCGCCGGGTATGGCAGAGGAGTGATCGCCTTCAACGATGGCACGGCGCACATCCAGGCCGGCCGCACGCGCCCGCGATACCGTCAGGCGGACGGCGTGATCGCTGTTCATCTCCTTGCTGCCGTGGAGCATCAGCACCGGGCACTTGAAGCTGCCGGCAAAACAGACCGGCGAGCGCATGTCGAACTCCTGCGGATCATCGGCATCGAAGCGGATGTCCTCGGGAAAATGGCGGAAGAAAGCCCGCGCGTCCGGGTTGCCGGCATAAGCGGCGGCTGCCCGGAAGGGGTGCCTGCTCATGGCCGCAAGCAAGGTCAGCGTTCCGCCGACGCTATGCCCCGCAATGTAAAGGCGGGCCTGATCGACCCCCGGATAGGCCCGCAGGACGTCGGCGGCGGCAAGAACGTCGGCCGTCTCGTCATAAAAGCCCGAAAAGCTCCCCGGCAAGCCGTTCTCGCCGCGCATGGCGGGGATCATCGCCACATAGCCCGCTTTCACGAAGGGATGCGCAAGATCGTCCCAATGGCCCGGCCACAATGCGTTGCCGCCATGCAGCACGAGCACGCCCGGCCGGGGCCTCGACACATCGGCGTTCTCCGATACCCACGCGGCAAGCCTGAGCGGGCCGGACCTGTAGTCCAGCCGGCGGGCGCCATGCGGCGGGGAAAGCGGCTGCGGCGGATCGGGCGACGGGCCAGTCTGGGTCAGATGCGTGCGAAACCGCTCGCGCGCCACCGCATAGTCCTCGCGAACGAGCTTCGGCTCACCTTCGGCCCTGGCGGCGGTTGCAGGAAGAAGCAACCCGGCAGCGGCTGCATGGGAGAGAAAAGCCCGGCGGTCCATCTTCATGAGGAGCGCGTCCTGTTTCGATCAGCAAAGCCATCGCCGATTATTAAGCCGGTTTCACGGCCCTCCCTAATTTTGAGCGCTGCGTGACGGAAATCAACTGCCTGCACCGCCAGTTGCGGCGGCTACGGCGTTCACATTGTCGCTACTTCGGATTGAAGAAGCGCCGGACAAAGGATGGCGTCCGCCGCAAGGCAGACGCCGGAGAGCCTACGCGCCGGGTGGTTTAGAGGGAACATCCCCTCGCCGGCTTCAAAGGCCGGCGTAAAGCTCCGCCGCATTCTCGTAGGTGAAGCGCAGCGGCACCGCGCCCTCGACCATCCACGCCTGAACCGTCTCACCTGCCATCAGCCGGGAGGCGTTGTCGGTATCGGCAACCGCGCCGCCATAGAGCCGGTTGGCGAGGTTGAGGATGCCGGTCTGGTGCATGGCGACGCTGCCGCTGCCGCAGGCATCCTTGACCAGCACGACACGCAGGCCGGTTGCCACCGCATGCTTGACGGTGGCGTCGATGCAGGCTTCCGTCCAGACGCCGGCGACAAAAACCCATTCGACGCCGCGCTCGCGCAGCAGTGCCGCCAGCCGGCCGTCGCCAAAAGCGCTCGCCTCGGATTTTATCAGCAGCGGCTCGTCGCCCAGCGGCGCAACCTCGGGGCAGATTGCGGTGAGCGGATCGTCCTTGTCGCTGAAATAGGAACGGCCATCGGCAAGAACCGGGTGAAACGGCCGCCTTGCCGCCGCATCCACGACATAGGCGAAATGCAGCACCGGCACGCCGGCGGCGCGCGCGGCCTCCTGCAACCGCACCACATTGGCCAGCACCCGGTCGTAATCCACGGCGAGCAGGCGCGGATCGCCGCGATGCTCCTCCTGCAGGTCGATGCAGAGCAACGCCGCCTTCATTGGGTCGAGGGACAAGGAGGCTTTCATGCAGACAATTCTCCGCAGCAATATCTGCTGCGGATTAACAGCCTGCCCCGGTTCGCTGCGCTATCCGTGGAGCGACGCGGTCGAGCGGTTTTCGGCCTCTCACGCCCCCGCGTTATACGCCGCGATTGCCGCCATGTTGACGATGTCGGAATCCTTGGCGTTGAGCTGCACGATCTGCACCGGCTTGTTCAGGCCGACCAGCAGCGGGCCGATGACGGTGGAGCCACCGAGTTCCTGTAGCATCTTGGTCGAGATCGAGGCCGAGTGGAACGCCGGCATGACCAGAACGTTGGCAGCACCCGACAGGCGGCAGAACGGATATTGCTGCTGCATCAGCCGGTGGTTCAGCGCGACGTCGGCGGCCATTTCGCCGTCATATTCGAAATCGACGCGGCGCTTGTCGAGGATTTTTACTGCCTCCTGCACCCGCTCCGAGCGCTCACCCTGCGGGTGGCCGAAGGTGGAATAGGCAAGCATGGCGACGCGGGGCTCATAGCCCATGCGCCGCGCGAAGCCGGCAGCTTCCTCGGCGATGTCGGCGATCTGCTCGGCATTGGGCATGTCGTGGACGGCGGTGTCGGCGACGATCACCGTGCGGCCACGGCACAGCGCGATCGACACGCCGATGACGCGGTGTCCCGGCTTGGCGTCGATGACGTGGCGCACATCGTCAAGCACGGTGGAATAGTTGCGGGTCACGCCCGTCACCATGGCGTCGGCATCGCCCAGCGCGACCATGGTCGAGGCGAAGTGGTTGCGGTCGTTGTTGATCAGGCGCTGGCAGTCGCGGAACAGGAAGCCTTTGCGCTGCAGGCGTTCATAGAGATAGTCGGCATAGACGGCGTTGCGGCGCGACAGCCGCGCATTGATGATCTCGATGCCCGGCTTGTCGAGATCGACGCCGGCATGGCGGGCGTTTTCCTTGATGACATCGTCGCGGCCGACAAGGATCGCCGTGCCGAGCTTCTGGTTGGCGTAGGACACCGCCGCGCGCATGACCTGCTCCTCCTCGCCCTCGGCGAAGACGACGCGCTTGGGCTGGCGGCGCACACGGTCGTAGATGCGCTGCAGCGTCGAGGCGATCGGGTCGCGGCGGGCCGAAAGCTCGTTGGCATATTTGCCGAGATCGAGGATCGGCCGGCGCGCGACGCCGCTTTCCATCGCAGCCTTGGCCACTGCCACCGGGATGGCCGAGATCAGGCGCGGGTCGAACGGCACCGGAATGATGTAGTTGGGACCGAATTTCGGCCGCATGCCCTGATAGGCGGCGGCGACATCGTCCGGCACGTCCTGCCGTGCCAGCGCGGCAAGCGCCTGCGCGGCGGCGACCTTCATCTCGTCATTGATGGTGGTTGCCCGCACATCGAGCGCACCGCGGAAGATATAGGGGAAGCCCAGCACATTGTTGACCTGGTTCGGATAGTCCGAGCGCCCGGTCGCCATGATCGCATCGGTGCGGATTTCCGCCACTTCCTCCGGCGTGATTTCCGGATCGGGATTGGCCATGGCGAAGATGATCGGGTTTTTCGCCATCGACTGGATCATCGGCGTGGTCAGCGCGCCCTTGGCCGACAGGCCGAAGACGATGTCGGCGCCGTCGAGCGCGTCGGCCAGCGTGCGCGCATCGGTCTTGGCGGCGTGGGCCGACTTCCACTGGTTCATGCCTTCGGTGCGGCCCTGATAGACCACGCCCTTGGTGTCGCACAGGATGACGTTTTCCGGCGTAAAGCCCATCGACTTGATCAATTCGATGCAGGCGATTCCGGCCGAGCCGGCGCCGTTGCAGACGAGCTTGGCCGTCTTCATGTCGCGGCCGGTGATCTCCAGCGCGTTGATGAGGCCGGCCGCGGCGATAATCGCGGTGCCGTGCTGGTCGTCGTGGAAGACCGGGATATCCATCAGCTCGCGCAGGCGCTGCTCGATGATGAAGCAGTCAGGCGCCTTGATGTCTTCCAGATTGATGCCGCCGAAGGACGGCCCGAGGAAGCGGACGCAGTTGATGAATTCGTCAACATTCTCGGTATCGACCTCGAGATCGATGGAATCGACATCGGCGAAGCGCTTGAACAGCACCGCCTTGCCTTCCATCACCGGCTTGGAGGCCAGCGCGCCGAGATTGCCGAGGCCGAGGATGGCCGTGCCGTTGGAGATGACGGCGACCATGTTGCCGCGCGTCGTGTAGTCGAAGGCGCGGCTCGGGTCTTCGGCGATGGCCAGAACCGGCACGGCGACGCCCGGCGAATAGGCGAGCGACAGGTCGCGCTGCGTCGCCATCGGCTTGGTCGGGTTGATCTCCAGCTTGCCGGGTCTGCCGGAAGCGTGGAAATCGAGCGCCTCCTCGGCGCTGACAGAGGGGCCTGCGTTGTCGGATTTCTTGCCGGATGCCATGATTAAGCGCAGTCCCTTCCCTAACGTGCTTCTTTTTGTGGAGTGTTCGGGATTAAGGCTACACTTCCGCTCTGTAAACCGCCAAGCAGGACAAAGCTCTTTTTTGGATGAGACAGTGAACGACGAAACGCCGATCCGCATCGAAGGCAGCTCGCCCGCTTTGAACGCGGCAGCCGCCACGCCGATGATGGAGCAATTTATCGAGATAAAGGCGGCGAACCCGGATTCGCTGCTGTTTTATCGCATGGGCGATTTCTACGAGCTGTTCTTCGACGACGCGGAAGCTGCCTCCCGCGCGCTCGGCATCGTGCTGACCAAGCGCGGCAAGCACCAGGGCCACGACATTCCGATGTGCGGCGTGCCGGTGCATGCGGCCGACGACTATCTGCAGAAACTGATTGCGCTCGGCTTTCGCGTCGCCGTCTGCGAGCAGATCGAGGACCCGGCCGAGGCCAAGAAACGCGGCTCGAAATCGGTGGTCAAGCGCGACGTCGTCCGGCTCGTCACACCCGGCACGATTACCGAGGAAAAGCTGCTGGCGCCGTCGGAATCGAGTTTCCTGATGGCGCTGGGGCGGGTGAAGGGTGGAGCGGACACAAGAGGCGGGGAGCGCGCTAGCGCGACAGGGAACCAAGGAAGCTATGCGCTGGCCTGGATCGAGCTTTCGACCGGCATTTTTCGCGTTGCCGAAACCTCAGCCGACAACCTGCTCGCCGACATCTTTCGTGTCGACCCGCGCGAGCTGATCATTGCCGAGCCGGTGTTCTATGACGAGGAGCTGAAGCCGGTCTTCGATCTCGTCGGCCGCGTCGCCAGCCCGCAACCGCCGAGCCTGTTCGATTCGGCCTCCGCACCTGCCCGCATCGCCCGTTTCTTCGAGGTGGCGACGCCCGACAGTTTCGGCACATTCTCCCGCGCCGAGCTTTCGGCGATTTCGGGCATCGTTGCCTATGTCGAGAAGACGCAGAAGGCCGAGCGCCCGCCGCTGTCACGGCCTGAACGCGAGCAGTCGGGCTCGACGCTGTTCATCGACCCGGCGACGCGGGCCAATCTGGAGCTGCTGCGCACCATGGGCGGTAGCCGCGAGGGCTCGCTGTTCAAGGCGATAGACCGCACCGTCACCGGTGCCGGCGCGCGGATGCTGGCCGACCGGCTGATGTCGCCGCTGACCGACCCCAAGACGATCAACCAGCGCTTCGATTCCATCGCCTTTTTCCTTTCCGAGCGGCGGCTCTCCGAAAGCCTGCGCGCCTGCCTGAAAGGCGTGGCCGACATGCCGCGCGCGCTGACGCGGCTGGCGCTGAACCGCGGCGGCCCGCGCGACCTCGGCGCGCTGCGCTCGGGTTTCGAAGCAGCCCTTGCGCTGCGCACGCTGTTCACCGACGTCATCGCGCCCGCCGAGGTGACGGCGGCACTGGAGGCGATCTCGGCGCTGCCGATCCGCTTTGCCGACCATCTGACGGCAGCGCTTGGCGACGAACTGCCCTTGCTTAAGCGCGACGGCGGCTTCGTCCGCTCGGGCTACAATGCCGAACTCGACGAGATGCGGGCGCTGCGCGACGAATCGCGCCGGGTGATCGCCGGCATGGAGCGCGACCTGATCGAGGAAACCGGCATCCGCTCGCTGAAGATCCGGCACAACAATGTGCTCGGCTATTACATCGAGGTGACCGCCAACCATCAGGCGATCATGATGGGCACGGACGACGCCAAGGGTCGCTTCATCCATCGCCAGACCATGGCCAACGCCATGCGCTTCACCACCACCGAACTTGCCGAGATGGAAACCAAGATCGCCAACGCCGCCGAGCGCGCGCTGTCGATCGAGCTTGGCGTGTTCGACACGCTGGTGGCGGAATCGGTCGGCCATGCCGACGTGATCCGTTCAGGAGCGGCAGCTCTTGCCGTGCTCGACGTGTCGGCCTCGCTTGCAGTACTGGCGCTTGCTGAAGCCTGGTGCCGGCCGGTGGTGGATGCCAGCCTTGCCTTCGAGATCGTCGGTGGGCGTCATCCCGTGGTCGAGCAGGCGCTGCGGCGCGCGGCGGCAAATGAATTCGTCGCCAATGACTGCGACCTGTCGCCGGAAGGCGGCGCCAAGGCCGGCGCGATCTGGCTGCTGACCGGCCCGAATATGGGCGGTAAATCGACCTTCCTGCGCCAGAACGCCCTGATCGCCATCCTCGCCCAGATGGGCTCTTACGTGCCGGCGAAATCGGCCAGCATCGGCGTGGTCGACCGGCTGTTTTCCCGCGTCGGCGCCTCCGACGATCTGGCGCGTGGGCGCTCGACCTTCATGGTCGAGATGGTCGAGACCGCAGCCATCCTCAACCAGGCCGGCGAACGCGCGCTGGTGATCCTCGACGAAATCGGGCGCGGCACCGCGACCTTCGATGGCCTGTCGATTGCCTGGGCGGCTGTCGAATATCTGCACGAGAAAAACCGCTGCCGCTCGATCTTCGCCACGCATTTCCACGAGATGACCGCACTCGCCGGCAAGCTGGAGCGGCTGCACAACGTCACCATGCGGGTCAAGGAATGGGAAGGCGACGTCGTCTTCCTGCATGAAGTCGGCAAGGGTGCCGCCGACCGTTCCTACGGCGTGCAGGTGGCCCGTCTTGCCGGCCTGCCGGACGCCGTGGTGCAACGGGCCAAGGACGTGCTGCACCAGCTCGAGGCCGGCGAGACATCAGGGAAGGCCGACCGCCTCGTCGACGACCTGCCGCTGTTTTCTGCGGTGGTGAAAAAGGAAACGCCTGCCCCGGCGAAGAACGACGCGCTGGGCGGCGCGCTCGCGGCTCTCAATCTCGATGAAATGACCCCACGCCAGGCGCAGGAGGCGTTGTATCGGCTGAAGGAGATGCTGGGGAAGGGGTGAGGAACGTCGCGTTCGATTGCAGTTTTATTGTTCAAGCTGCCGCTCGACGTTGCCCCCCTCTGGCCTGCCGGCCATCTCCCCCACAGGTGGGGAGATCAGCCTTCATGACGACTTTCGCCAATCTGCAGCGTGGCAGAGTGGGCCTTCAGCGTTGCAGAAAGGGCGGCGCGAGCAAAGCTGCTAATCTCCCCACCTGTGGGGGAGATGGCCGGCAGGCCAGAGGGGGGCGCGAAGGAATGCGGCAGACGTGGTTTGGGTTGCCACCATAGCGTAGCAGCCATCAAGCCTACTCCACCCACATCCCATCGCCCCAGTCCAACTTGCGCGCAGACTTGAACGCAGCCCCCTCGCGCCGGGTGATGAGCCTTTCGCCAACTGAGCCATCCGCCTCGCACAGCTTCAGCCGAACCATGCCGCTACTCGCCTGCGGCGGTGCCAGCACGCGCGCATCGGGCCCATCTGCAGGCACACGCGACGCCGCGACAAAAATATACTTCTCGTCCTCCCACGGCACCTCGCCGCCCTTGGCCAGACGGTGCAGGCGCGAGCGGGCAACGCGGCGGGAGAAGTGGCACCAGTCGGGTGTAACCAGCGGGCAAGCTACCTGATGCGGGCAAGGCGCTGCAAGATGCGCGCCGGCTTCGATCAACCGCGCCCGCACGCGTAATATGCGCTGCCAGCCGGCCGGCGTGCCGGGCTCGACGATCACCAGCGTGCCCGTCGTCAGGCTCCACAACCGGTCGATCAGCGGATCAATCTTTGCCGGGTCGAGTTCGTCCAGCACATAGGCCAGCGTCACCAGATCGACGGGTTGCAAATCGCGCAGACCGCCGCTCACATCGGCGGCGACATAGCGCGCAATTGTTGGCGTAGCATGACCGGCTAGCCCCGCTCCAACCGCGCGGATGGACGGGCTGGTCTCGACCAGAACCGCCTCCTCCAGGCCGTCCCAGCAATCGCGCGCCGCCCAGAACGCCGTGCCGGGACCGGCGCCGACATCGAGCAGGGTTTTGGGCGAGAAGTCCGGCAGGCTTTCCGCCACCATCTCCATGCTGGCGCGAACCGCAGCAAAAGTCGCCGGCAGCCGCGTCGCCAGATAGGCTTTCGCCGCGAGATCGTCGGAAAGATGCAGCCTGCCGTCGCGCGTCTCGGCGCGATAGCGGCGCGACAGCGTGTCCGCCGCCTGCTTCAGCTTCGGCAGCGGGATGCCTTCCAGAACCTGATCGACCGCCTGCCGAAGCGGCGCGGGAAGTTCCATACCTGTTAGTTTCCCTCTTGGGGCGGGACGACCTTCTTATTCCTGAAGCATGATCTTGCCCCAAAAAGTCTGCAACTTTTTGGGATCATGCTTTAGGCGCTGCCGAATTTCCGTGACGCGTCGAGCGCGAGGCCGAGCCCGACCGAGCCGAACATATCGCCTTCCACCACCGTTGCACCCGGAAAAAGCGCAAGCACGCTCTGCTTGAGCAGCGGGATCGCCGTCGAGCCACCGGTGAGGAACAGCGTCGTGATCTGCCCCGCCTTCAGACCGGCGTCCTCGAGAGTCCTGGACACCGTGGCGGTGACGCGGCCCACGGCTTCCTCGATCGCCGCATCCAGGCCGGCGCGCGTCATCGGCACGCTCAGCGTCTCGTGGGTCAGGCGAATATCCATCAACACCTCGGCGTTGTCGGTCAGTTCGATCTTGGCGCGCTCGACCTTGCCGGCCAGCGCATGGCCCTGCCTGTGGCTGACGATGTCGATCATGCGCTCGACCAGTTCCGGCCGCGCCGCCTCGTAGCGGATCTGGCGCAGGTCGGTCGCCGCCTTGGCGGTATAGAGCTGGTTAATGCGCTGCCAGGTAGCGAGGTCGAAGAAATAGCCGGCTGGCAAGTTGCGCTTGCCGTCCTTGGTCTGCGTCTTGTAGCCGAGCTCGGGCATAAGATGCGCCATGGACAAGAGCCGGTCGAAATCGGTGCCGCCGATATGGACGCCGGTGTTGGCCAGGATGTCGTCCTTGCGGTCGACGGCGCGTGCCCGCTCTGGCGAGACGCGCACGATGGAAAAGTCCGACGTGCCGCCGCCGATATCGATGATCAGCGCCAGTTCCTCGCGCCGCACGCTCTGCTCGTAATCGAGGGCAGCCGCAATCGGCTCGAACTGGAAGGCGATGTGCTGGAAACCTTGCGCGCGGGCGGCCTTTTCAAGTTGGCCCTGCGCGTCACGGTCGGCTGCCTCGTCGTCATCGACGAAATGCACCGGGCGTCCGAGCACGACGCTGGCGACTTCGCCATCGGCGGCGTGCTCCAGCCGCTGCTTCAGATAGCCGACGAAAGTGCCGATAATGTCGGAGAACGCCAGATAGCGCGCCTTGATGCGGGTCTTTTCGTGGATGAGGGACGAGCCGAGCACGCTTTTCAGCGCGCGCAGCAGGCGGCCTTCGGCATGTTCGGTATAGTCTTCGATGGCGCGCCGGCCGAAATAGGTGCCGTTGTCCTCGAAATTGTAGAAGACCGCGCTCGGCATGGTGACATGCTCGTTCTCCAGCCGCACGAGCCGTGGCCGGCCCTGATCCATGACGCCCACCGTCGAGTTGGACGTGCCAAAGTCGATGCCACCGCTGATCGGTTTCATGGGGTGCTTCCTTGTCTTTGATTGCGGCCGCGGCGCGGGGAGACAGGCGGTTACACAAGGCGGGCGACAATGTCGAGGCTGCAGGCCGGTTTTTTTGCTTGCCCCGCCACGATTTCGCACCCCATACCCACATAAGGAAAAACGCGGTATAGACGCCGCCCGGAAAGCGAGTCTTCTACTCAGGCATGGCAAAGATTCCCCTCAAGCTCGAAGAGATGGTCGACGGCGAAACCCTGCGCCGCGAACTGACGGCACTCACAGCCGAGACCGGCGGCGATGGCTCGTCGCTGGCCGTGCGCGGCAAGGTGCTGCAGCTGCTGAAAGAGACCAGCGTTGCCGGCCGCGCGGTCGCCGAAAGAATGCTGATGGAGGATGGCGGCGGCACGGCCTGTGCGGCGCGGATTTCCCATCTCATGGACGAGATCATCCGCGCGCTCTACGATTTCGCCGTCACCCATGTCTATCGCGCCAAGAACCCGTCATCGGCCGAGCGCATGGCGGTGGTGGCCGTCGGCGGCTATGGCCGCGGCACGCTGGCGCCCGGTTCCGACATCGATCTCCTGTTTCTCCTTCCCTACAAGCAGACGCCGTGGGGCGAGCAGATCGTCGAATACATGCTCTACATGCTGTGGGACCTCGGGCTGAAGGTCGGCCACGCCACCCGCAACATCGAAGAGTGCCTGCGCCTGTCGCGCGGCGACATCACCATCCGCACCGCCATCCTCGAAGCCCGTTTCATCTGGGGCGAGGAAAAGCTCTTCAACGAACTGCTTTCGCGTTTCGACAAGGAAGTGGTGAAGGACACCGGCCCTGAATTCGTCCAGGCCAAGCTGGCCGAACGCGATGACCGCCACGCCAAGGCCGGCGAAAGCCGCTATCTCGTCGAGCCCAACGTCAAGGACGGCAAGGGCGGCCTGCGCGACCTGCAGACGCTGTTCTGGATCGGCAAATATTTCTACCGCGTCCGCAATGGCGATGAGCTGATCGACCAGGGCGTTTTCACCCGCGCCGAATACAACCAGTTCCTCAAGGCCGAGGATTTTCTCTGGGCGGTGCGCTGCCACATGCATTTCCTCACCGGCAAGGCCGAGGAAAGGCTGCATTTCGACATCCAGCGCGATATCGCCGAACGGCTCGGCTATACCAGCCATCCCGGCCTGTCGGCGGTCGAGCGCTTCATGAAGCACTACTTCCTCATCGCCAAGACCGTCGGCGACCTGACCCGCATCTTCTGCGCCGGTCTGGAGGAGGAGCAGGCCAAGCATGTGCCGGGCTTCAACCGCATCTTCCTGACCTTCTCGCGTCGCCGCCGCAAGCTGGCCGGCACCACCGACTTCATCGTCGACAATCACCGCATCAACGTCGCCGACGATCATGTCTTCGAGCGCGACCCGGTCAACATGCTGCGCCTGTTCTGGTTCGCCGACCGGCACGGGCTGGAATTCCACCCCGACGCGCTGAAGCTTTTGACGCGGTCGCTGTCGCTGGTCGACAAGAACCTGCGCCGCAACAAGGAAGCCAACCGGCTGTTCCTGGATATCCTGACGTCGGACCGCAACCCCGAGCTCAATCTGCGCCGCATGAACGAGGCCGGCCTGCTCGGCAAGCTGATCCCGGATTTCGGCCGCATCGTCGCGATGATGCAGTTCAACATGTATCATCACTACACGGTCGACGAGCATCTGCTGCGCTGCATCGGCGTGCTGTCGGAAATCGAACGCGGCGACGGCGAGAAAATCCACCCGCTGTCGCATTCGTTGATGGCGGGGCTGAAGAACAAGCGTGAGGCGCTCTACGTCGCCGTGCTGCTGCACGACATCGCCAAGGGCCGTCCCGAGGACCATTCGGAGGCCGGCGCACGGATCGCCCGTCGTCTCTGCCCGCATATGGGGTTGTCGGCGGCCGACACCGAGACCGTGGCATGGCTGGTGGAAAACCACCTCGTCATGTCGATGACGGCACAGACGCGCGACCTCAACGACCGCAAGACGATCGCCGATTTCGCCGATCTGGTGCAGTCGGTCGAGCGCATGAAGCTGCTGCTGATCCTGACCGTCTGCGACATTCGCGGCGTCGGGCCGGGCGTGTGGAACGGCTGGAAGGGCCAGCTTCTGCGCACGCTCTATTACGAGACCGAGTTGCTTCTGACCGGCGGCTTCTCCGAAGTGTCGCGGGCGCAGCGTGCCGGACAGGCACGCGAAAGACTGGCCGAGGCCCTTGCCGATTGGCCCGAGAACGAGCGCAAGCGCATCGTCGGGCTGCCCTATGAGAACTACCTTCTGGCTGTCGATCTCAAGGACCAGATCCGGCATGCCCAGTTCATCCGCGAGGCCGATGCGGCGCAGAAAAAGCTCTCGACCATGGTGAAAACCCATGAGTTCGAGGCGGTGACCGAAATCACCGTGCTGGCGCAGGACCATCCGCGCCTACTCTCGGTGATTGCGGGTGCCTGTGCGGCAGCCGGCGGCAACATCGTCGACGCGCAGATCTTCACCACCTCCGACGGGCGGGCGCTGGACACAATCCTTATTTCCCGCGAATTCGACCGCGACGAGGATGAGCGCCGCCGCGCCGAGCGCGTCGGCCGGCTGATCGAGGATGTGCTGTCCGGCAAGAGCTGGCTGCCGGAAATGATCGAGAAGCGGACCAAGCCGAAGCGCGGCGCCAAGGCCTTCCGTCGCGAGCCGCGCGTCGATATCCGCAACACGCTGTCGAACCGCTTCACCGTCATCGACGTGTCCGGCCTCGACCGGCCGGGCCTGCTGTCGGAAATCACCGGCGCGCTGTCCGACCTGTCGCTGGACATTGCGTCCGCGCACATCACCACCTTCGGCGAAAAGGTGATCGACACTTTCTATGTGACCGACCTGACCGGCCAGAAGATCGACAACCCGACCCGGCTCCAGACCATCCGCACCAGGCTGATCGCCACGCTCGGCGGCGAGGCTGCCGTCCAGCGCGCAGCCAAGGCCAAGGCGGCAGCGGAATGAGCGCCGCGCCGCT
This sequence comes from Mesorhizobium sp. YR577, assembly GCF_900116595.1. Classification (NCBI taxonomy): domain Bacteria; kingdom Pseudomonadati; phylum Pseudomonadota; class Alphaproteobacteria; order Hyphomicrobiales; family Phyllobacteriaceae; genus Mesorhizobium; species Mesorhizobium sp. YR577. Next base: position 333,037 of record NZ_FPBI01000003.1, read on the forward strand.
ATTCTCCCCCCTCGAGGGGGAGATGTCGCCAAAGGCGACAGAGGGGGTCGGCAGACGCCGCGCTCGACGCAAAGGAACGTCGAGCACTGCCGCACCGACCCCACCCGGCCGCTCGACGGCAGGGCAATTGGATATGGCACGGCCTACCCCCACTCCGTCGCGCTTCGCGCGCCACCTCTCCCCCTCAAAAGGGGAGAGGAAGGGAGCCAGCCTCGCGGCCGTGTGGTTCCTCTCCCCCGTCGATCGGGGGAGAGGTGGCTCGGCGAAGCCGAGACGGAGTGGGGGTCGAATTTCACATGCAATCGCCTCCCCCTCGAGGGGGAGGGAGACCACCCCATGAGCCTGATCAAGAAATTCGCCACCGTCGCGTCCGGAACGCTGATGAGCCGCGCCTTCGGCTTCATCCGCGAGATGCTGATGGCGGCGGCGATCGGCACCGGGCCGATTGCGGATGCCTTCTACGCCGCCTTCCAGTTTCCCAATACGTTTCGCCGGCTGTTTGCCGAAGGCGCCTTCAATGCCGCCTTCGTGCCGCTCTTCGCCAAGGAGATCGAGGCCAACGGCACCGATGGCGCCAAGCGCTTTTCCGAAGAAGTCTTCGGCGTCCTGTTCACCGCACTTCTGGCGCTGACCATCGTCATGGAACTGGCGATGCCGCTGCTGGTGCGCTTCGTCATCGCGCCGGGCTTTGCCGACGACGCGCAGAAATACGATCTCACCGTGGCGCTGGCCACCATCATGTTCCCCTATCTCATCTGCATGTCGCTGGCGGCGATGATGAGCGGCATGCTGAATTCGCTGCGCCGCTATTTCGCTGCGGCAATCGCCCCGGTATTCCTCAATTTCATCCTCATCGGCGTGCTGGCCAACGCCTGGCACAAGGGTCATGACGGCCTGACCGTCGGCTATGCGCTGTCCTGGGGCGTGCTGGCGGCGGGGCTGGTGCAGCTCGCCATCGTCTGGATCGCTGTGCGCCACGCCGGCATCTCGATCGGCTTTCGCCGCCCGCGCCTGACGCCCAACGTCAAGCGCCTGCTGATCCTCGCACTGCCCGCCGCCATCACCGGCGGCATCACCCAGATCAACCAGCTCATCGGCACAGCCATCGCGTCGGGGCAGAACAGCGCCGTCTCCTCGCTGGCGCTGGCCGACCGCGTCTACCAGCTGCCGCTCGGCGTCGTCGGCGTGGCGGTGGCCATCGTGCTCCTGCCGGAACTGGCGCGCGCGCTGAAATCCGGCAATCTGAAAGAGGCCGCCAATCTGCAGAACCGCTCGGTCGAGTTCACGCTGTTCCTGACCTTGCCGGCAACCGCCGCCCTACTGGTCATGTCGGAACCGATCGTGCGCGTGCTCTACGAGCGCGGCCAGTTCGCCGCCACCAACAGCACGCCGACGGTCGCCGCGATCCTCGCCATCTTCGGCCTCGGCCTGCCGGCCTTCGTGCTGATCAAGGCCTTCACGCCCGGCTATTTCGCCCGCGAGGACACGCGCACGCCGATGATCTTCGCCGCGATCTCCGTGGCGGTGAACATCGCCGTCGCGCTGACGCTGTTTCCCGAAATGGGCGCGCCGGGCATCGCGGTTGCTTCCGCTATTGCCGGCTGGGTCAATGCGGCCATGCTCTTCGGCGTGCTGATCAGGCGCGGCCACTGGGGCACCGATCTTCCGCTGCTGACCCGCATCCCGCGGCTGGTGCTGGCGGCAGCGGTGATGGGCCTTGCGCTCTATTTCGCCATCCAGTGGCTCGCGCCCTACCTCGCCTCGTCCTCGCCGGTCTACACGCAGGCCGCGACGCTGGCCATTCTGGTCGGCGCCGGCACGCTGATCTATTTCATCGTCGCCTTCGGCACCGGCGGCGCCGATATCGGCATGCTGCGGCGGAGTATCAAGCGGGGGAGAGGAAAGCCGCCCGCGCCGGAACCGGAGTGACGCCTACGCGGCGCGCGGTTGGATCTTGGCAAGTTCGTCACCGAGCCGGCGCTTTTGCTCCATGAGCTCGAAATCATGCTGAAGACCGAGGAAAAACCCTTCCGATATGCCGAAATAGCGGGCCAGCCGCAGATCGGTATCGGCGGTCACCGCCCGTTTGCCCAAGACGATCTCGTTTATCCGACGCGGCGAAACGCCGATGGCGCGCGCCAGCGCATTCTGGCTCAGATGCATAGGCTCCAGGAACTCGGACAGCAGGATCTCGCCGGCATGCGGATTGTGCAGATGCTCGTCAGTGGTAATCGGTGATTTCGACATCGCTCGGCTGCCCTTCCTTCCATTGGAAACATATGCGCCACTGATCGTTTATCCTGATCGAGAATTGCCCTTTGCGATCTCCTTTCAGGGCCTCAAGCCTGTTGCCAGGCGGCACGCGCAGATCGTCCAGTTGCCGCGCCTGATTGATGAGCCTGAGCTTGATCAGCGCCTTGTTCTGGATGTCGGGCGGCAACCTGCGGCTTCGCAGACCATTCCATATCTTCTCCGTCTCGGGATCAGCGAAGCTTGCAATCATTACTCAATATATAACGCATAACGTTATAAGGTGCAACGGAAGACATTTGAAGCCACTTGATCGCATCCGCGCCTTCGTTCATAAGCGCGCATCGATTTTCGCCGCGCGCGAAACGGCCCTCCACAAGCCACGAGGAACACAAATGACCGCCTTCAAGCCGCTCGTCTTTTCCGGTGTCCAGCCGACGGGCAATCTCCATCTCGGCAATTATCTCGGCGCCATCCGCCGCTTCGTCATGCTGCAGGACAGCCATGACTGCATCTACTGCGTCGTCGACCTGCACGCGCTGACCATCGCGCCCGACCCGGTCGAGCTGATGAAGGCGACGCGCGAAGTGACCGCGGCGTTCCTGGCCGCCGGCATCGACCCGAAGAAGCACATCGTCTTCAACCAGAGCCGGGTGATGCAGCATGCCGAGCTGGCCTGGGTGTTCAACTGCGTCGCCCGCATGGGCTGGCTGAACCGCATGACCCAGTTCAAGGAAAAGGCCGGCAAGGACCGCGAGAACGCTTCGGCGGGCCTGTTCGTCTATCCGAGCCTGATGGCTGCCGACATCCTCGTCTACCGCGCCACCCATGTGCCGGTTGGCGACGACCAGAAGCAGCATCTCGAGCTGACCCGCGACATCGCCCAGAAATTCAACAACGACTATTCCAGCCGCATCGCCGATCTCGATGTCGGCGTGGAGATGATGTCGGGCGAGGAGAAGGTGAACGGCTTCTTCCCGCTGACCGAGCCGCTGATCGAGGGCCCGGCGCCGCGCGTCATGTCGCTGCGCGACGGCTTGAAGAAGATGTCGAAATCCGACCCTTCCGACCTGTCGCGCATCAACCTGACGGACGATGCCGAGACGATCTCCAAGAAGATCCGCAAGGCCAAGACCGACCCGGACGGCCTGCCGTCGGAAGCGGACGGGCTGAAAGGCCGGCCTGAAGCCGAAAACCTCGTCGTGCTCTATGCCGCCCTTGCCGAAACCAGCAAGGACCAGGTGCTCGCCGAATTCGGCGGCCAGCAGTTTTCCGCCTTCAAGCCGGCGCTTGCCGATCTTGCCGTTGCCAAGCTCGCGCCGATCGCCACCGAGATGCGCCGCATTTCGGCCGATACCGCCTATATCGACAGCGTGCTGAAGGACGGCGGCGAGCGCGCCGGCAAGCTTGCAGAGACCACCATGAAAACGGTGCGCGAGATCATCGGGCTCGTCAGCAGCTGACGAGCCGCCGGCGCCTTGCTTCCAAACCGCCTAGTGACCCCCGAAATGTCAGCAGCATTTCGGGGCCATATGCTGGCGCTTGCCGATGGCGGGCGCCAATGGCAGATTGCGCCGAAACAGGCTTTCCCGCGATAGGGTTGGAAAATGGTCTCTAAACGTCTCAGCCGGGAAGCCGGACACCGACGCAAATTCCTCGCGATCATCGACGACACGCCGGAATGCGAGCGCGCCGTGGCCTACGCCTCGCGCCGCGCGAAAAGCACCGGCGGCGTGGTCGTGCTGCTCTACGTCATCGAGCCCGGCGATTTCCAGCACTGGCTTGGCGTCGAAAAGATCATGCGCGAGGAGGCGACGGCCACCGCCAAGGCAGCACTGGACACCTATGCGGTGAAGGTGCGCGAGACGCTGGGTATCGAGCCGGAACTGGTGGTGCGCGAGGGCAAGCCGGCCGAACAGATCCATCTTTTGATCGAAGAGGACCAGGATATCGCCATCCTGGTGCTTGCGGCGGGTGCGGCCAAGGAAGGACCGGGACCGCTGGTTGCCTCGATTGCCGGCAAGGGTGCCGCCTTCCCCATTCCCGTCACCGTCGTGCCGCAGAATCTTTCCGACGAAGACCTTGAAAGCCTGGCCTAAGCAAATCATCTGTCCGGCAGGGTTGCCGACGACCGGTTTCGCTTGAATGTCGCCGGCATAAAGCCTATTTAGAATTATTCCAAACTATACGCACGGAGATGCGGCCATGTTCATCCAGACCGAGGCGACCCCCAATCCCGCCACGCTGAAATTCCTGCCCGGCAAGGAAGTCCTGCTCGAAGGCACGGCCGATTTCCGCGATGCAGACGCTGCGCGCGAAGCCTCGCCGTTGGCCGGCCGCCTGTTCGACATTCCGGGCGTGACCGGCGTGTTCTTCGGCTATGACTTCGTCACCGTCACCAAGGACGGCCCGGACTGGCAGCATCTGAAGCCGGCAATCCTCGGCGCGATCATGGAGCATTTCATGTCCGGCGCGCCGGTGATGGCCGTCGGCGGCCAGGCGGCAACCGACAAGGCCGACCAGAGTGGCGAGTTTTTTGGCGAGGAAGACACCGAGATCGTCGCCACCATCAAGGAACTGCTCGACACCCGGGTTCGCCCGGCCGTGGCGCAGGACGGCGGCGACATCACCTTCCGCGGCTATGAGAACGGCACCGTGTTCCTGCACATGAAGGGCGCCTGCGCCGGCTGCCCGTCGTCCACCGCGACGCTGAAACACGGCATCCAGAACCTGCTGCGCCATTTCGTGCCCGAGGTTCAGCAGGTCGAACAGATCAGCTGATTTTTAGCCGCACCAAAAACCTCTAAAAAACAAAAAACCGGGCCAAAAGCCCGGTTTCCTGTTTTGGACGTCCGTGTTGCCGAGACGGTCCGTGTGCAGTCTGTCGCCACTTTCACCATCCGAAAAGCCTGCAACTTTCCGGACGGCCCCCTAATTCGTCAGAGCAATTCCAGGAAAAGTGTGAAACGGCTTTCCGTCCGGAACTGCGTAAAAACAAATACTTAGAGCACCACCACCTTCGCGCCGACTTCGGCACGATTGTAGAGATCGATGATGTCCTGGTTCATCAGGCGAATGCAGCCTGACGACATTGCCTTGCCGATGGAGAACCATTCCGGCGTGCCGTGGAGCCGGTAACCGGTGTCGCCACCCTTGTTGAACAGATAGAGCGCACGCGCGCCGAGCGGGTTGGTCAGGCCGGGCGGCATGCCCTGGCGCCATTTGGCGAGCTCGGGCTGGCGGCCGATCATCTGCGAGGGCGGCGTCCAGACCGGCCATTCGCGCTTCAACGCCACGCGCGCCGAGCCCTTCCACTCGAAACCTTCGCGGCCGACGCCGATGCCGTAACGCATGGCCTTGCCTTCCGGCAGCACGAAATAGAGGAACTTGTTGCTCGTATCGACGATGATCGTGCCCGGCGCTTCCGCCGTGTCATAGCGCACGACCTGGCGATGGAACTGCTTGGGCACCTTGTAGATCGGGATCGTCGGAAGCTGGTAGCCTGCGTCGGTGCGCGTGCCGTAGTCGCCCGAGAAAGTCCTGAGCCCGCCGTCGAAAGTGCAGCCTGCCAGGGCTGTAGTCAGCGCCAGGGCTGCCGCAACGAAAAGTGGTTTCATGCGCATGAATAAATCCGCTGCTCCAACCCGACCACGCCGGCCCGATTCGGGCCGCATTTTCGCCTTCATTCTTAACGGGCGTTTTTAACCATTGCCAAGAGCACGGCCCCGCCAGCGCGGGCTTGACGCACGGGTAAGTTGAGGCTGTGGCGCTTTTGCAACAGAATTGGCGGGGTTTTGGGTGGAGAGGGGAAAATATCTGGCACGCCTAAGAGCCTGCAAATTTCACAAGCTACGCCAGAGAGATCGCGAGGAAGTCCACGGTGTGGCAATAGAGGATGTCGCAGAGAAAGCGTCTACAAACGCAAAGGTCGGGCTAAGAACCGGCACCACGAGTCCTGCGAGGAGAAATCACCCTTCGCCGTTCCAGAAGTTCTTCTCGCCGTTTCTTGTTCACTTCCATACGACGATTAGATTTCGGTCTTACCGCCATAGGATTTTTTCTCGCTTCTGTTGAGTGGATCGACTGCCCCAATGTTGCCGTCTGCTGGTCTAGCATTTGCAGAGCATCACGATAAAAGTCGCCAGAAGCCCGGCTATCCTGGCGTTGTAATTCCAAACTCTGGGATTGCAGTTCAAGACTTTCCTTCTGAAGTTTGATCGATTGATGCTGCAAATAGATGCCAACCAGCGCAATCAAGGCGGTCAGTGCAGGCATGCCCAGAACCATGAATCTCTCGAAGAGTCGACCCAGCACCGGGTCGAGTTCTTTGGCCTCGCGGACGGCCGTCTCTGGCGTTATTTCTCCGGCGCGCGCTCGTTCTCCGATATAGCGCAATCGAGCGAGAATCTCGGCAGTCAAGGGCGGACCTGAGACAAGTTCGAACTGATCGCCATGCACATTAAATGTGCCTTCAGCCAATTTCGCCAAACGCCCACATTGAGGGCACGTCATGCTGGTGCCCCTTATGGTAACATTGGAGGAATTCTCAATGTGAATTCCTCCGGCCCCGTCAAAAACGAGATCGCAGTCAGCGCAGTGTCCGGGCACGTTTGGCATGATGCGGAAGGTATGTGAGTCGATGAATTTGTTAAATACACGACCTCCCAAAAACAGGTTCAAAACGAGAACATTCGGTGGCACACTGTCCCCATGCCTATTGTCCTGCCGATTCCCGTCAACCCGCTTGTCGATGGCCGCCAGTCCGAGCGTGCGATGATCGTGCGGCGCGGGGTGCAGCGGCTGTTGATGCAGATGGGCATGCATGTGCTGCCCGAACTGTCGCTGGCAACCGGGCGGCGGGCCGACCTCGTCGCGCTGACGCGGCAGGGCGACATCTGGATCATCGAGATCAAATCGTCGATCGAGGATTTCCGCGTCGACCGCAAATGGCCGGACTACCGGCTGCATTCGGACCGGTTCTTCTTTGCCACGCACCCGGACGTGCCGGCGGAAATCTTTCCCGAGGAATGCGGGTTCATTCTCTCCGACGGCTATGGCGCGGAGATCATGCGCGACGCGCCCGAGCACCGCATGGCGGCGGCGACGCGCAAGGCGCTGATGCTGCGCATTGCGCGGGCCGGTGCGGCGCGGTTGTTGGCGGCGGAGCTTGCGGGTGTTTCGGTGCCGGCGCTGGAGGGTGAGAGCGAGTAAGTTTTCGCGGGAGCGATTGCAACGCCGCCCCCCTCTCCGTCGCGCTTCGCGCGCCACCTCTCCCCCATTTCATGGGGGCGAGGAACCCAGGTTCTGGAACGCCGCGACCTCGGCGGGTGCCGGTTCCTCGCCCCCGCAAAGCGGGGGTCCGAAGGACGGGCGAGACCCACGGCTCGCCCCGGCAAGGTGGCTCGGCGAAGCGCGACGGAGAGGGGGTTTACGTCGTAGGCGCTACCGAAAGCGCGCGAAAGAAACCCTTACCTCGGCGCGCGCTTGGCCAATATCCGCTGCAACGTCCGCCGGTGCATGTTGAGCCGGCGTGCGGTCTCAGACACGTTGCGCTCGCACATTTCGTAGACGCGCTGGATATGCTCCCAGCGCACGCGGTCGGCCGACATCGGGTTTTCCGGCGGGGCGGCGCGCTCGCCGCCGGTGCGGGTGAGGGCGGCAAAGACGTCGTCGGCATCGGCCGGCTTCGACAGATAGTCGATGGCGCCGAGCTTCACCGCGGTCACGGCGGTGGCGATGTTGCCGTAGCCGGTGAGGATGATGGTGCGGGCGTCGTCGCGTTTCTCGCGGATCGCCGCGACCACGTCGAGGCCGTTGCCGTCGGCTAGCCGCATGTCGACCACGGCATAGGCCGGCGCATGGGCGCGCGCCTTGGCGACCGCTTCCTCGACGCTCTCGGCGGTCTCGACCTGGAAACCGCGGGTTTCCATGGCGCGGGCCAGTCGGGTCAGAAACGGCTTGTCGTCATCCACGATCAGCAGCGAGGTGTCGCCGCCGGTAATGCTGCCATCAACTGTTTCTTCCGCGATCATCATCGTCCATCCATCTGTCTAATTTTTAAGCGAATATAAGCGTGTAACGCCTGTTTTGCCACTGCGCAGGGTTAAACGCCGTCCTTTCAGGCGAAACAGCCTTTATTTTCACGGTCTCTAAGCGGTATCGAACATCGAGGACGATGCCGAGCCGGGGTTCAGGAACACTTCGCGCGGCCAGTCGATCTGCACCACCGCACCCTTGCCGCGCTCATTGGCATTGTAGAAGGCAAGCGTGGCGCCGGAGCGTTCCAGCAGCGTCTTGGCGATGAACAGGCCGAGCCCGAGACCCCCGCCCGACTCCGGCCCCTGCCGCGTCGACATATAGGGCTCGCCGATGCGGTCGATGATCTCGGGCGGGAAGCCCGGCCCGTCATCGACGATCTCGAAGACGACGCTGCGGTCGTCCCAGCGCCAGCGGATGGTGACTGCGCTGGCGGCGAAATCGACGGCATTCTCGACCAGATTGCCGAGCCCGTAGATGACGCCCGGATTGCGCCGCCCGACCGGCTCCGCGCCGATGCGCTCGCCCGGCTCCAGCTTTATCGAGATGCCGAAATCGCGATGCGGCGCGATCACCTCCTCGACCAGCGAGGTCAGCGGCAGCCGCGCCAGATGCTCCTCGCTTTCCGACGACAGGCTGGTCAGCCGCTTCAGGATCTGGCGGCAGCGTTCGCTCTGCGAGCGCAGCAGCGTCACATCCTCATGGAACTTGGTGTCCTTGCCGAGCGCGCGTTCCATCTCCTTGGCCACCAGGGCGATCGTCGCCAGCGGCGTGCCGAGTTCGTGCGCGGCGGCGGCGGCAAGCCCGTCCAGCGCCGACAGATGCTGTTCGCGCTGCAGCACCAGTTCGGTGGCGGCGAGCGCGTTGGCCAGCAGCCGCGCTTCCTCGGCAACGCGCCAGGCATAGATGGCGGTGAAGGCGATGCTCGACATCACCGCCGTCCACATGCCGGCGACATAGACGAAGGGCATGGCGAGCTCCGCACCTGCCGTCCACGGCAGCGGCAGATGAACGAAGACCAGCAGCGTCGCCATCGCCATGACGAAGCCGCCGAGCAGTGCGGTCATGCGCAGCGGCAGCGAGGTCGCGGAAATCACCACCGGCACGGTCATCAGCAGCGAAAACGGATTGGTCAGCCCACCGGTCATGTAGAGCAGGCCGGCAAGCTGGAGCGCGTCGAAGGTGAGGATACCGAGTGCTGCCAGCGGCTGCAGGCGGTGCGCGGAGGGAAAGCGGAAGGTCAGCAGCAGGTTCAGCCAGGCCGAGCAGGCGATCAGCGCAAAGCACAGGCTCACCGGCAGCGGGTAATCGAGCCAGTAGGCGACGAACATCACCGTGACGCTCTGGCCGATGATCGCCAGCCAGCGCAGGCGGATCAGCGTGTTCAGCCTCAGGCGGTGGGTCTGCTGGAAATCGGGCGTTTGCAGCTTCTTGATCATGCCGGCTTTATGCGCTGGAGAGGCGTTGTGCGCCAAGCGCTATTTGACGCGGGGTTTTGCCCGCGCGGTGGCTGCCGTGGCCAGCGGATCGTCGGGCCAGACATGCTTGGGATAGCGCCCGCGCATGTCGGAGCGCACATCGGCCCAGGAGCCGCGCCAGAAGCCCGGCAGGTCGCGCGTCGTCTGGATCGGCCGGTGCGCCGGCGACAGCAGTTCCAGCGTCAGCGGCACCGTGCCGTTGGCGATCGATGGATGCTTGTCCAGCCCGAACAGCTCCTGCACGCGGATCGCCAGAACCGGCCATTCGCCCTCATAGTCTATCGGCACATGGCTGCCCGAAGGCGCATCGAAATGCGTCGGGGCAAGTGCGGAAATTTTTCGCTGCAGGTCCTGCGGCACCAGCGACATCAGCCCGGCCTGAAGCACGCTCGACGCAATGCGCGCGAAATTCGCCTCGCCGGTCAGGAAGGGCAGCAGCCAGTCGTCCAGCGCGGCAATCAGCGCTTCGTCGGAAACATCGGGCCATGGCGCGCCGAGGCCCTGATGCAGCCATTGCAGGCGATGGCGCAGGATTTCCGCTTCCTTGCCCCAGTTCAGCAGCGACAACCCATCCTCGCGCAGCGCGTCGATGATGGCATGGTCGGCGTCAGTGCCCGTCGGCGGCGGCAGCATGCGCTCCGACAGAAGGATAGCGCCGAGCCGCACGATCTCGCGCACCCGCACGGCGCGTTTGTCGCGGTCGAAGGCCGTCTCCAGCCTCTTCTCGATGCGGTGGCCGAGCGCGGCGCGGATATCGGCTTCCGAAACGGACGCGGCGGCGGAAATGCGCGCATTCTGCGCCTTGCCTTGCAGGTCGGCGACGACAAGGAAGGCTTCGCCGGCCAGCGGATCGGCGGCATCGAGTGCCGCGCCGCTGCCATTGGCAAGGACAAAACGCCCGCGCTCGCCACGCGCCTTGGCGACACGATCGGGCCAGGCGTGGAGGAGGAGCGCGCCGGCATTCCCCTCCCCCCTTGAGGGGGAGGTGCCGCCGAAGGCGGCGGAGGGGGTCGGTAGAGGCAGCACGCCAACTTTACCTTCCCCCTTGAGGGACGGGTCGGACCGCGCAGCAGATCTGGGCGAGTGAACGTCAGCCGAGAGCCCGGCCCCGGCCACCCCCACCCCGGACCTTCGGTCCGACCCTCCCCGCAAGGGGGAGGGTAAGGCCTTCGCCAGCCTCTCCGCCAATTGCCTTGCCGCAGTCGCCCGCGGTGATCTTTCGCCGCGAAACCGCGACAGCCGCCGCTCAAGATCGGCGCCGTCGCCACCGAGGCCGCGCTCGGTCAGGAGAACGGCGAGCTGCGCCGCCTCGCCGGCATGACCGTCGCCGGCCGCTTCCGCCACCATATGCGCCAGCCGCACCGGCAGGGCCAGCTTGCGCATGGCCTCGCCGGACGGCGTCAGGCGACCGTCGGCGTCGATGGCGTCGAGTGCGCCGAGCAGCGCCTTGGCCTCGGCCAGGGCGGGTGCGGGCGGCGGATCGAGAAAGCCGAGGCTTGCCGGATCGGCGACGCCGAAGGCAGCGCAATCGAGCACGAGGCCGGACAGATCGGCCTCCAGGATTTCCGGCGGCGTGAAGGCAGGCAGCGCCGCCGTCTGCTCGGCGCGCCACAGCCTTATCGCGACACCCGGCTGGGTGCGCCCGGCGCGGCCGGCGCGCTGGTCGGCGGAGGCGCGGGAAACGCGCACCGTTTCCAGCCGCGTCAGGCCGCTCGCCGGCTCGAATTTCGGCAGGCGCGACAGGCCGGAATCGATCACCACGCGCACGCCGTCGATGGTGATGGAGGTCTCGGCAATCGCGGTCGCCAGCACGACCTTGCGGCGTCCGGCAGGGGCCGGCTTGATCGCCGCATCCTGCGCCTTGCCGTCGAGCATGCCGTAGAGCGGCACGATATCGGTGTCGGCCTCGATGCGCCCCTCGAGCCGCTCGCGCGTGCGCTCGATCTCGCGCTGGCCGGGCAGGAAGGCGAGCACGCTGCCGGGCTCGTCCACCAGCGCCTCGCGGATCGCTTTCGCCATGGCATCCTCGACCGGCGTGCCGGCTGGCCGCTCCTGATAGCGGACATCGACGGGAAAGCTGCGGCCCTCGCTTTCGATCACCGGAGCCCTGCTGAGCAGCCGCGCGACCCGCGCGCCGTCCAGCGTCGCCGACATCACCAGCAGCCTCAATTCCGGGCGCAGCGCGCCCTGCACGTCGAGCGCCAGCGCCAGCCCGAAATCGCCATCGAGCGAGCGTTCGTGGAACTCGTCAAAGATGACCGCCGAAACGCCGGGCAATTCCGGATCGTCGAGGATCATGCGCGCCAGAATGCCCTCGGTGACGACGAGGATTCTTGTGCGCGCCGTCTGCCGGCTCTCCATGCGCATGGCGTAACCGACGGTGCCGCCCGGCTCCTCGCCAAGCAGCTGTGCCATGCGCCGTGCGGCGGCGCGGGCGGCCAGCCGGCGCGGTTCCAGCAGCAAAATTTTTCCGCCGCGCAGCCATGGCGCGTCGAGCAGCGCCAGCGGCACCAGCGTCGTCTTGCCGGCACCGGGCGGCGCGACGAGCACGGCGCTCGAGCCTGCCGCCAGAGCATCGAGCAGCGCCGGCAGCACTGCCGTGACGGGAAGTTCGGGCAAGGCGATCATCGCGCATTCCCGATGCGGACGACCGGCCCGCCTGCGGCGTCGGCATCGGCCTCGTCATGCGTCACCAGCACCACCGGCAGGCTGCCGGCTCGCGCCTTGGCAAAAACCAGTTCGCGCATCTGGCCGCGCAATTCGGCGTCGAGCTTGGAAAAGGGTTCGTCCAGCAGCAGCATGCGCGGCGCCGACAAAAGCGCACGCGCCAGCGCCACCCGCGCCTTCTGGCCGCCGGACAGCGTGTCGGGATCGCGCGGCGCCATGCCGGCGAGGCCGACACCTTTAAGCGCTGCCTCGGCAAGCGCATGACGCGCCGCCTTGCCCTTCACACTTGCCGGAATGGCAAAGACCAGATTGCCGCCGACCGACATATGCGGAAACAGCAGCGGGTCCTGAAACAATATGCCGACGTGCCGGTCCTCGGCCGGCAGAGCGGTAAGCTCCAGCCCGTCTGAGAACACCTTGCCGGAGGCTTCGAAAGCCGGCGCAAGAAAGCCGCCGATATAGGCAAGCAATGTCGACTTGCCCGAACCGGACGGCCCCATCACCGTCAGCACCTCGCCGGGCGCGACGCGATGCGTCAGCACCACGAGCCTGTGCCCGTTCAGCGCGATCGACACATCGTCCAGAAAGAGCCCGTTCTCGGCCATCACCCAACCGGTCTTAAGTTTCAGCACCGCGCGCTCATACGCGCATGGCGCGGCGATGCCGGAATATCAGCGCCGGCACGAGCGTGGCAACCGCAAAGCCGATCACCGGCAGCAGCATCTGCAGGAAGGCATAGACACCGATGATGCGGCGGTTACCGCCGGAGGCAAGCGCTACCGCCTCGGTGGTGATGGTTTCGAGCCGTCCCGCGCCGATCAGCACGGTGGGCAGATACTGGCCGATCGAGACTGCAAAGCCGACCGCCGCCGCAACTAGGATGGCACGAAGCATCATCGGCAGGCGGATGCGCAGAAGCGTCGCTGCGCGGGATTTGCCAAGCCCCGCCGCCACCGCCTCGTAGCGCCGGTCGAAGGCGCGCCACGGGTCGCCGAGCGACAGGAAGACATAGGGCATGACGAAGACCAGATGCGCCAGCACCAGCGCCGGCAGGCTGGCCACCGTTCCCGTGCCGACGAAAATCAGCTGCAGCCCGAACAGGAACGCCGCCTGCGGCACCAGCAGCGGCAGGTAGATCAGGAACAGCGCTCGCCGGCCCGCCCTTTTTCCGGTCTCGTCCTCGCGGATCAGGCAGAGCAGGGTCAGCGCGACGGCAAGCAGCGTCGAAAGCGTTGCCACCAGCAGCGTCGTCGCCAGCGGTGCTGCGATACGCGGCGCGGTCTTCATCCAGGCGCTAGCGGTGAAGCTGTCGGGCAGCGCGTTGGGGAATTGCCACAGCCCGGCGAAGGACCAGAGGGCCAGCGTCGCAAGCCCGGCGAAGATCGTCAACGCCGAGGTAATCATGGCGACGAGGGCCGCTCGCGCCAGCCACGCATCGCGCCGAAAACGCAGGCCGCGATCACACAGATGATCGCGCATGGCTGCGCCGATGTGCTCAAGCCCGATCCAGATGATGATCGCCAGTGCCGTGATGCAAAGCTGCAGCAGCGCGCCGGCAGACGCAAAGAACCGCATCGACAGTTCCGGGTCGCTCATCCAGCCAACCAGCCGCACGGCCAGCGGCGCCGGCGTCGTCGGGCCGAGGATGGCCGCGACATCGACCACCGAGGAGGAAAAGGCAATGACCGCGAAGACGGCAAGCCTGATCTGGCGGTAGAGCGGCGGCCACACGCCGTGGATAAACCCCGCAATGCGGCCATAGCCGAGCGAGGCCGACAGCGCCCGCGTGCGGGCAAGGTCGATCTGCGGCAGTGCCGCCAATGCGATCAGGAGAAGAAAGGGTATTTCCTTGACGATCAGCCCGGCCATCATCGATAGGCCCATCGGATCGTTGACGATGAGCAGATCGGGCGGACGCTGCCAGCCGGTCAGGCCGGGCGAGATCAGCCGGGATATCATGCCGGACGGCGCGATCAGGAAAGCGAAGCCGAAGGCGGCGGCGGCATGCGGCACAGAAAGCAGCGGCGAGATGAGATGCTGGATGCGCGAGAAGGCTTTCGTGCCGGCCCAGCCGGCGATGAATAGCGCGACGATGCCGAGCGAAATGGCGGCAGTGACGAGCCCGGCGGCAAGGCTGATCAGCGCCGACATCATGATGCCGGGGCGGGCAAGCAGTTCGCCGATGTGGTCGAGCGTGAAACCGGTTCCACCGAGCGCCGGCAGATAGCCAAAAGCCGGCAGCAGCGTGCCGAGAAGCCCGGCGAGGATCGGCCCGGTGAGGAGGATAACCGCCAGCGGCGGGCCTAGGCGGGGGAGCATTGGATAGGTTGAGGTGATGGTATTTTGCTCTGCTTCGCGGGACTATCGCAGTCTGGAATGCGGAGGGTTTCGCTTTGGACGCGACCCCCTCTCCGTCTCGGCTTCGCCGAGCCACCTCTCCCCCGCTTCGCAGGGGCGAGGGACCCAAGTCCTGAAATGTCGCGGCTTCTCAGAACCCAGGTTCCTCGCCCCCATGAAATGGGGGAGAGGTGGCGCGCGAAGCGCGACGGAGAGGGGGCGATAGCGTAAGCATCACCGAACAGGCCAGCGCCATTCCTGCAAATCGCAGTCACCACCAACCTCATCCCTTCGTTCAATTGGCCGCGCCGTAGCGCTTCTTCCATTCCAGCTCCAGCCGCTCCATCCAGCTTGGGTGCGGCTCGTCGATGGCAGGCCCCAGCTCATCCGGCTTCAGCGTCGCAACACCAAGATCGAGCGCGTCGAAACGCGCCTTGTCCTCCGCATCGAGTTTCGACACCGCAAGTACGGTCGGGTCGCCCCAAATCTTGGGGTCCTGCTTGCGCGCCTGCGCTTCCGGCGAGATCAGGAAATCGGCCAGCACCAGCGCGCCGGCCTTGGCGGCGGCGTTGTAGGGGATGGCGACGAAATGGGTGTTGGCGAGCGTGCCCGCCGGGAAGGTGAAGGAGCGCACGGTGCCCGGCAGTTCGCCATTGGCGATGGCGCCGGAGGCTTCCGACGGGTTGAAGGCGAAGATGATGTCGACCTCGCCATCGGCGAGAAGCTGCTTCATCGCCGGGTAGTTCCGCGGAAAGGCCTTGCCGCCGCGCCACAGCAGCGGGTTGAGTTCATCGAGATAGGCAAACAGCGGCTTCGTCACCTCATCGAAGGAAGCCTCGTCCACCGGCTTCTGCAGCACAGCGCGGTCGGTGACCAGTTCCGACAATATCTGCTTGAGGAAGGACGAGCCGATGAAATCCGGCGGCTGCGGATAGGAGAAGCGGCCGGGGTTTTTCCTGGCCCATTCCAGCAGCTCCTTCGCCGATTTCGGCAGGC
This sequence comes from Mesorhizobium sp. YR577, assembly GCF_900116595.1. NCBI lineage: Bacteria > Pseudomonadati > Pseudomonadota > Alphaproteobacteria > Hyphomicrobiales > Phyllobacteriaceae > Mesorhizobium > Mesorhizobium sp. YR577. The sequence continues at coordinate 348,801 of NZ_FPBI01000003.1, forward strand.
TTGCGTCATCGGTCCTGGCCGAATCATAGAAGAACACCAGCTTGGCCATGCCCCATGGGCTTTCCAACCCCTCGACGGGAATGGTGAAATCGGTGCGGATTGTCGGCTTGTCGTCGGCGTCGACATATTTCCAGTTGGGCAGCTTTTCCGCCCAGCCCGGCGACATCAGAAGATCCTGCCGCTTCATCGACGAAAAGTTCTCGCCGTTGATCCAGATGAGATCGACCGTGCCGGTGTCGTTGCGGCCGGCGGCCTTTTCGGCCACCACCTTGGCGACAGCATTGGCGGTGTCGTCGAGCTTCACATGCACCAGCTTGACGCCGTAGCGCTTCTCAACCTCGCTGCCGGCCCATTCGAGATAGGCGTTGATGTTTTCGGCGCCGCCCCAGGCGTTGAAATAGACCGTCTCGCCTCTGGCCTCCTTGAGCACGTCGTCCCACTTCGCCGGATCGGGATCCTGGGCGAAAACCTGAAAGGTCATGGCCGCGAGCGCGGCCGCAGCAAGCAACAGTCTTTTCACGGAAACCCCGTCTTCCCTTGTCTTTTCGTTGCCGCGATTGAGCATCCAAGGCCAAACCGGGTCAATGCACGCTCGCCCGGCCGACGGTCACTTCGCTGTGACAGATGGCCGAAACCCCCCGCCACAGCACCAGCCGCCCACCGCTTCTGGCTGATGACGCAAAGAAACTTGTCTGATATTACCGACAAATCAAAAAGCTTCGTCAATCCGTCATGCAAATCGCCTATGGCAGCGAGGCTGACCAGGACCACACGATGCGATACGCCATTTACTTCACCCCCGGACCCGACGACGCGCTGACCCGCATCGCTGCCAATTGGCTCGGCCGCAACCCTTTTACGGGTGCGACCAGCACCGCGCCGGCAACATCGCTGCTGACGCCGACGGAGATCGCCTTCCACACCGCTGCCGCCCGGCGCTACGGCTTCCACGCCACGCTGAAGGCGCCGTTCCGGCTGGCCGAGGGTGAGAGCGAAGCCTCGCTCGACAAGGCGCTAGCCGCCTATGCGGCAACCACCGAGCCGGTGCTTATCCCGCATCTTGTGCTGGGCCAGATCGACCGCTTCTTCGCGCTCATCCCGGGCGAAGTATCGCCCGAACTCAATCGCTTCGCCGGCGATGTGGTTGAAAAGTTCGACCGGTTTCGCGCGCCTTTGACCGACGCCGAGATCGAGCGCCGCAACCCGGATGCACTGAGCCAGATCGAATTCCGCAACCTGTGCCAATGGGGTTACCCTTACGTGTTCGACACGTTCCGTTTCCACATGACACTGACGGGCCGCGTCAGCGCCGAAGAAAGCGCAAAATTGCGTGCAACCATCGAAGGCCTGTTCGGCAACGCCGTTGCCGAACCCTTTGCCATAGACGGGCTGGCCCTGTTCGTCGAACGCGAGCCTGGCGCACCCTTCATGGTGCATTCCTATCACGCGCTTGGACAAAGACGCGAAAGAAAGACTGCTTGAAATGACCACCGAGACGACACTGACAAATGCCCGCATCGTGCTTGCCGACGAAATCGTCAACGGCTCGATCCTGATCCGCGACGGCAAGATCGCCGACATTTCCGCAGGCGCTGGCAAGACCGGCGACGACATGCAGGGCGACTACATCATTCCGGGTCTGGTGGAACTCCACACGGACCATCTCGAAGGCCACTATGCGCCGCGCCCGAAAGTGCGCTGGAACCCGATCGCCTCGGTGCTTGCCCATGACGCGCAGGTCGCCACCGCCGGCATCACCACAGTGTTCGACGCGCTGCGGGTCGGCATGGACACCGACTCCGACATCACCGCCGCCGACATGCGCAAGCTCGCCGACGCCATCGAAGACAGCGTCGTCAACGACCGGCTGCGCGCCGACCACTTCATCCACCTGCGCTGCGAGGTTTCGGCTCCTGACTGCCGCGAGGCGTTCGCGCTTTTCGACGGCGACGAGCGCGTGAAGCTCGCCTCGCTGATGGACCATGCGCCCGGCCAGCGCCAGTTCGCCAGCTTCGACGCCTATGCCGTCTACTACATGGGCAAGCTGAAGATGAGCGAAGAGGAGTTTCGCGCCTATTGCCAGAAGCGCATGGCGCAGTCGGCCGAAAACTCCGCGCCCAACCGCGCCGCGATTGCCGAGGCCTGCCAGGCGCGCGGCATCATCCTCGCCAGCCATGACGACGCCACCACCGCCCATGTCGACGAGGCGATATCGCAAGGCATTCGGGTGGCCGAATTCCCGACCACGATGGAAGCGGCGAAAGCCTCCAAAGGTGCCGGGCTCGGCGTTCTGATGGGCGCGCCCAACGTCATGCGCGGCGGCTCGCATTCGGGCAATGTTTCGGCCCGCGCGCTGGCCGAGGACGGGCTGCTAGACATCCTGTCGTCCGACTACATCCCGTTCAGCCTGATCCAGTCGGCCTTCTTCCTTGGCGAAGTCGTCGACGCGATTTCGCTGCCGCAGGCCGTCGCCATGGTGTCGAAGACGCCTGCCGAAGCCGTCGGCCTCACCGACCGCGGCGTCATCGAGATCGGCCGCCGCGCCGATCTCGTGCGCGTGCGCGTCGACGAGCATGTGCCGGTGGTCCGCACCGTATGGCGCGAAGGGCGCCGCGTCGCATGATGGTCTCGGCCCTCATCGAGCGCGAGCAGGCAAGCGCTGAATTCCCGGTCCGCAACGGCGTCTTCATCGCCGTGGTCGGCCCAAGCGGTGCCGGCAAGGACACCGTCATCGCCTATGCGCGCCAGCATTTCGCCGAAGACGATACGGTGGAGTTTGTCCGCCGCGTCATCACCCGTCCCTCCGACGGTGCAACCGAAGACCATGACACGCTGGAAGACGCGGCATTCGTTGAAGCCGCGACTGAGGGCGCCTTTGCGCTCTCCTGGGAAGCGCATGGGCTGAAATACGGCATCCCGGCAAGCGTCGACGAGGCAATCGCCAACGGCCACATCGCGGTGGCCAACGGCTCGCGCAATGCCATTCCGGCGCTGCGCGAACGCTACGAGAATGTCGCCGTGGTCGAGATCACCGCAGCCCCCGAGATCCTGGCCGAGCGGCTGGCCGCACGCGGCCGCGAATCGCGCGGCGAGGTGATGGCGCGGCTGGCACGCACGGTGAAGGTCGAACTCACCGGCCCCGGCATCTCGACCATCGACAACAGCGGTCCCAAGGAGATCGCCGGTGAGCAGCTCGTCGCCATCATCCGCAAGGCTATCGCCTTCGCCGATGTCGGGCGGTTTTGAGGTAGCCCCTTTTCGCTGAGAGGATCGGCCTCGAGCCGATCCATAACCCAGTCAGCGCCTAATTCATTTCGGACTTTGTTCGAGCTGCGACCGCAGGCGCGTTCCGGCGGCGGGCCGTGCCTTGGCGTTTCACATCAGGCGCAAGAGACAATATTCCACAAAATATACTTAAATCTATCGCGAATACACGCATCAAAAAAAGATGAGATAAAGTTATTCTTCGGTGCTAATGTGGTTCGAGCTATTGTTCTTTGTTTGGGGAACTACTCGGCAAACGAGTAAAAAAGAAGATCCGGCCTATACAGCCATAGGATTATCGGTGATGTCCGAGGCAATGCACCCCCTGGCACCTCACTATCTGCCGGGGTTCATAACACCTCCCGGGGAAACGGACGTTCTGTTCGTGGGCTCGGTAATAGCCCTCATCATCATAGTGCTCATGATCGGGAGCCTGTATTTCTGGCTCCATGCATTGCCGGAGCGAATGGCCCACGGCGCCAGCAATCTGCAGTTTCAGTTGGTTGGGGTTCTGTCGTTGCTTGCGTTGTTCACACACAACAACGCGTTCTGGGTCGCAGCGCTGCTGCTTGCCTTCATTCCCATTCCCGACTTCTGGACACCCCTGGCCAACATGGCCGAGTCTCTTGCGCGCATGGCCAACCGGAGAGCGCACGCCTCGGATGCGTCTTCCAGACCGGCCGCCGAGGGAACCGCAATCAGTTCGCCGGCCTTGGCCGGTCACCCGCTATCGCAGGAAGCTGCCGCTGATGTAACGGCCAGGCGGGGCAGCGAGACACCATCACCCGCGCCGTCAATAGGACCGGATAGCAGAGCGCCAGCTTCCGGCACACAGGGGCAATCTCTGCCGGAGAGTTCTTCCGACAGCCGTCCCCACGTCTTGCCGGCGGAAGGGCGCGAACCATGATCGAAGTCCTGCTGTGCTCGATCGTCACCATCCTTCCCGATTTTCTCTATCGCCGTTTCGTGCAGGGAAAACGGATCGGACGCGAGCTCACGCTGTACTCGGTTTGGTACGAGCTTCGCTATGGAATAACCGCCTGCATCATGCTCACAATATCGCTTCTAACGCTCATTCTTTACTTTCACCCATCGACGAACAGCGCCGTTTCCTTCTATCGCACAGTGCCCATCATTCCCGAGGGTGTCGGCCGCGTCGAGGAGGTCTATGCCGGCTTCAGGGAAAAGGTGAAAGCCGGCCAACCGATCTTCAAACTCGACAGTTCGGAGCAGGAGGCCGCGTTGGAAACCGCACGGCGGCGCGTGTCCGAGATCGACGCGACATTGGAGCTGGCGAAAACCGATCTGGCCGGCGCCGACGCCAAGATCCAGGAGGCGCAGAGCGCATATCAGCAAGCCGTCGACGAACTCGACACCAAGACCGAGCTGCAGAAGCGAAATGCCAACGCGGTTGCCCAGCGAGAGATCGAGAAGCTTCGGAACATCGTCGAAGGCCGCCAGGCCGGGGTGTCTGCCGTGCTGGCAGGCAAGCAGTCCGTGGAGGCCCAGATTTCTTCAGTGCTGCCGGCGCAAAAGGCCACAGCCGAAGCCACGCTGGCGCAGGCGCAGGTCGAGCTGGACAAGACGGTCGTCTATGCGGGCGTGGACGGAACGCTTGAGCAATTTACCCTTCGCAAGGGAGACATCGTCAATCCCGTGATGCGGCCGGCGGGCGTGCTGATACCGACAGAAGCCGGCAGGGAGGCGCTCGTCGCGGGCTTCGGCCAGCTCGAGGCGCAGGTCATGAAGATCGGCATGGTCACCGAAGCCACCTGCATCTCGAAGCCGATGACCATCATACCGATGGTCATAACCGAGGTGCAGGATCTTATCGCAGCCGGCCAGGTCCGGGCATCGGACCAGTTGATCGACCCTCAGCAGGTGATAAAGCCCGGCACGATCACCGTCTTCATGGAACCGCTTTTCGAAGGCGGGCTCGACGGCGTCCCGCCCGGCAGCAGCTGCATCGTCAATGCCTACACCAACAATCACGACCTTCTCGCTGCAAAGGATCTGAGCACCTCCAAATGGGTGTTTCTCCATGTCATCGACACGGTCGGGGTGGTCCACGCCATCATACTGAGACTGCAGGCGCTGCTTCTTCCCGTGAAGACGCTCGTCCTCTCCGGGCATTGAAATCAGCGCTGCGTGCAGCGGACGAGATCGCAGTCAGAACCGGCTCGACCTGTATGGCGCAAGCAGCGGATCTTCCACGCCATGAGCTATTTCCGATGATGCGAGCCGCCCGATCAACGGGGCCAGCATCACGCCGACATGCATGACGGAGAGATAAAGGCCGGCGATCCCGGGAGCCCATCCGACAATAGGCAAGCCATCTGCTGGAACGGGCCTTATCCCGACCCGGACATCCATCAGTTCGACCTCATCGCCACCGGCGAGTTGCTTCCTGATGGCGGTCAGCGCGCGCTGCGCCACGGCCTCGGGCCCGTTCTCCGCGGAGGCGTCGATATAATCCTCCGCGCCGACCATGATCGTATCGGTCTGGGGCCGTATCTCCATATGCTGGTTGCACACCACCCGGCCGACCAGGCGGCGAGGCGTGCGAAAGCGCATCAGGATGCAGGGCGAGGCGTCCAGCGGCAGCGTGAGGCCGAGCGGCTGGGACAAGGTCTTTGTCCCAACGCCTGCCGCCAGCACGACGGCGTCCGCCTCGATCTTGCCTGTGGAAGTCACAACGCCGGTCACCCCCGAATCCTGCGTAGCCAGGGACAGGACTTCGGTATCGAGCCGGATATCGGCACCTGCCTCTCTTGCCCCCTGAACGAGAGTTTCCGTCGCAGCCACGGGATCGATAGCGCCTTCGCCTGCTGCGAAGGCGGCACTGTCGGGCAGGTTCTTCAGGTTCGGTTCAAGGGCGGCTATCTCGTCGCGCCGGATGAGACGCACCCCCATGGCGGCGCTGTCGTGAGCAAGGCGTTCGGTGTCGGTCGGGTCTGCGTGCCAGGTCAGCGCGCCTGACCAGTCGACCCGAAGCCGCCCACTCAGCTCGCTTTCCAGCCTGTGCCACTCGCCGATGCCCCGCTTGCGCAGTTCCGGATAGGTCTCGGGCAGGCCGTGGGATACGTTGATCCATGCGAACGACCGATGCGTCACGCCACTCGCAGGCTTTCCCCTGTCGACAAGCGTAACCGCCACATTCAGCCTGGCCAGATGATAGGCGATGGAAGCGCCGACAATCCCGGCTCCCACGATAACGACGCTTGATCGCCGTGATGTCATTTCTGTGCCCACCCCGTTTTCCCCGATTGGTGTCGCAAACTTCCCGATCAGGCAACTGTTTTTGCAGCCGGCATTCGCGGCGTCTCAACGGGCAGTTTGCCCGATCCCCACGCTCGTGTTTAATGGCGCAGGCGGCCAGCCATGAGCAGGAGAGCTCGCAATGGATTTCATGCGATTGCTGAAGTCGCTCGAGGAACTCCTCTATGAGCTGGCGTCATGGCTGCTGTTCTATCCGCTGACCATGTGGCGAACGCTGCGCCGTCCGACAGCGATGATGCGCTATGCCGATGTCGAACTCGCCGATACCCAGGCCGAGCAATATACCGATACGCTGAGCCCGCCGCTGTTCCTGCTCATCACCTTGCTGCTGGCGCATGGGATAGAGCTGAGCCTTCGCGATGCCGTCCCGTGGGTGCTGCCTGCGATCCTGGCCAGCGATTCCAACCTGCTGATCTTTCGCGGTGTCGCGTTCAGCATCTTTCCGCTGCTGATGTCCCTGAAGATGCTGCGCCACCGCGGCATCCGGCTCGACCGCCACACGCTCAAGCCACCCTTCTACAGCCAGTGCTATGTCGCAGCACCTTTCGCCTTTTCGTTCAGCCTGCTCGGTTCCCTGTCGCGCATGCACAACCCCACCGTGGTCGCATCGGGGATGGTTATCTTCGCCATCTCCCTGATCTGGTACGTGGTGATCGAGACGCGCTGGTTCGCGTCTCATCTCAAGCTGTCGACCGGACGTGCGGCGTTCATGGTGATCGTCACGGTGTGCCAGGCGATACTGATCATGTTCCTGGCCGGCGCGGCCATCGTCTATGGTCTGGGCTCCGGCATCACTCGGTGAAGCTGCGTTTCCCGCTCGCCCGCGCTCACAGTGTCTCCTCCAGATCGGTCTTCAGTCGGTCCAGCACCTCGGTTGCGTAGGCCGCGTAAGGCCCGATCCAGCGATCGTGGATGTGCTTGATCGGCAGGGGGTTGAGATGGTTCCAGCGCTCACGCCCCTCGCGGCGCACGATGATCAGGTCCGCCTCCTCCAGCACCTTCAGATGCTGCATCACCGTGCAGCGATCGAGTGCGGGAAAGCGGGTGCAAAGCTCGCCAGTCGTCTGGGGATCATCCTTGAGCACATCGAGGATCGAGCGTCGGGTCGACGCCGCCAACGCCTTGAAAATTCTGTCGTTTTCACCATTGCTTGACATGTTATGTTTTTATAACATAATCGCCCGGAGAACAAGGAGAAAGATCATGGAACTGAAGTTCAATGTCAGTGCACGGGTCTCGAAACCTGTTGCTGAAGTCTTCGAGGCGGTTGTCGATCCCGCCCAGCTGTCGCGCTATTTCACCACCGGCGGCGCCAAGGGGCGGCTGGAGACGGGCGCTACTGTCACCTGGGACTTTCATGACTTTCCCGGTGCCTTTCCGGTCCATGTCGTCGAGGTGGAAAAAAACAAAAAGATCGTCCTGCAATGGGAAGCCAATGAGGGCGCGCCGTCGGATGGCGAGGCGGCGGTCACCGCATCCACCGGCTACATGACCACGGTGACGATGACGTTTGAGTCGCTAGAGGGTAACCGCACGCTGGTCTCCATCGCCGAGGAAGGCTGGCGCGAGACGCCGACCGGCCTGAAGGCCTCCTACGGCAATTGCCAGGGCTGGTCGCAGATGCTGTGCGCGCTGAAAATCTGGCTCGAACACGGTATCAACCTGCGCGAAGGCATGTACAAATAGCGGGCCAGGATTGCCTCACGCCGGTTTGCGGCCCTTGAAGACAATCCGATAGACACGAAAGGGAATTTCTTAACGCCGGCCGGCGCATCATGGCCCGCGTAGAACCGCGAAGTTGCGGAGATGGAAATGCGACGCTCCCGCATTATCGCGACAGGTGTCCTGCTGGCTTTGCTCGGCGCTGCAATTCCCATTGCCGCGATGGCCTATATGTCGTGGGCGATTGCGGTGCAGAAGGAGCAAGCCCTCCTGACGCTGTTTGCCGATCGCACGATCGTGCGGGCGAACAACACCTTCCGCGAAGCGAAAGACGCGCTTGATGCCGTCGAAGCCACGCCGTTCATCCCCTGCTCGGACGAGCACATCGCGCGCATGCGGCTCCTCACGGTCAATACGCCCGCCATTGAGGAAATGGGGTATTTCGAAAACGGTTTCCTCAAATGCACGTCCTGGGGACAGACGGCAGGTAAAATCGCGCTGACGCCTGCAGACTATGTGACGCCGGACGGGCTGGACGTGAAATTGCGGATAGCGCCGCGGGTCACCCGAGGCAACCCGATGATGGCCCTGCGTCGTGGCAGGCATAATGTTCTCGTCGTGCCCTCGCGCTTTGTCGATGTCCTGGTCGACGACAGCATGTCGCTTGCGCTGACCAACGATCAGGGCACGCTGATCGATACGCTCAACGCCCCGGACGCAGCGCTCGTCAAATCCGCGATCGGCAATCCGCAGGACGGCATGACCGACGACGCACTGTACGCCGTGGCGCGCGACACCGGCCTTGTCGCGGTCGTCACCGAACCGAAAGCGAAACTCGCCGGCAAACTTCGGCAGGAGCAGATGTTTCTCCTGCCCATCGGGGCATTCATCGCCGCCTTCATCGTCGGCGTCGTCGTCTGGCTGTCGCGAAAACAGCTTTCGCCGCTGGGTGAGCTTGCGATCGCCGTGCGCAATCGCGAATTCATCGTGCACTACCAGCCGATCGTCGAACTCAAGTCCGGCATATGCGTCGGCGCGGAGGCGCTGGTGCGCTGGAAGCGCCCCGATGGCAGCATCGTCCGCCCCGATCTGTTCATTCCCCTGGCAGAAGAGAGCGGCCTGATCATGCCGATCACCGATCAGGTTTTCGAGGCCATCGTCTTCGACCTGAACCGGATGCTGGTCGAGGACCGTACGCTCCACATCGCCATCAACATCTGCGCCGCCGACATCAAGTCCGGCCGAATTCTCGACTTCATTGAGGACAGGCTGCGCCACACCGGCATCCGGCCGACGCAGATATGGCTGGAGGCGACCGAGCGTGGCTTCATCGACATCGACGCCGCGCGCGTGACGCTTGGCCGGGCGCGCGCGTTCGGCCATTCGGTGGCGATCGACGATTTCGGCACCGGCTATTCCAGCCTGCAATATCTCCAAGGCCTGCCGATGGATGCGCTGAAAATCGACAAGTCCTTCGTCGACACGGTCGGCAAGAACACGGCCACAAGCTCGGTGACGTCCCACATCATCGACATGGCGAAGGCGCTCGGCCTCTATACGGTGGCGGAGGGCATCGAGACCGCAGGACAGGCGGACTACCTCAAAGCGCAGGGCGTCGATTTCGGGCAGGGATGGCTGTTCTCCAGGGCGCTGCCTGCCGCCGAATTCATCGCCTATCATCGCCGCAGCAAGGAGACTTACGGCACGGCGCCCGAGGTCATTCAGGTGCTGGCCGTTGCCGGATCGGCCCGAGGCTGATAAAGCACGGCGCATTCATTCACGGGGCAAGACCATGGGACCCACCAAGTCAGCAGACAAGTAAGCCGCAGCAACTCGACTGTTGTTGCGGCGTCTGTCCCGTCATTCCCGGTTTGAAATACCGACCCTAAAGGGAAGGCAGATCGCCGCCAGATCTTACCCATTTGAGCGGATGCATAATCGTGCCTTATCAAAACTCCCCTTCTCCCACGCCGAAGGCGTGGAACTACGCCCTGCCCTCAGCCCTGCTGCTGATGGCGCCCTTCGACATCCTGGCCTCGCTGGCCATGGATATTTACCTCCCGGTCGTGCCGGCGATGCCCGGCATCCTCGGCACCACGCCTGCGATCGTGCAACTGACGCTGAGCCTCTATATGATCATGCTTGGCCTCGGCCAGATCGTCTTCGGGCCTATCTCCGATCGCATCGGCCGCCGTCCGGTGCTGATCGGCGGGGCGCTGCTCTTTGCGGCGAGTTCGTTCCTGCTTGCCGGCACCTCGTCGGCTGCGATCTTCGTCGTGCTGCGCCTGCTGCAGGCGGCGGGCGCGTCGGCAGCTCTCGTCGCCACCTTCGCCACGGTTCGCGATGTCTATGCCGAGCGTCCGGAAAGTGCTGTCATCTACAGCCTGTTCAGTTCCATGCTGGCCTTCGTGCCGGCGCTCGGCCCGATCGCCGGCGCAGTGATTGCCGATCATCTCGGCTGGCGTTTCATCTTCGTCACGCTCGGCGTGCTGGCAGTCTTGGCTTCGCTGAATGCGATGCCGCGATGGCATGAAACGCGGCCTGCAGGCACGTCGGCAAAGCGGCCGGCTTTCGGGCCGATCCTGAAGAGTTTTACGTTCTGGACCTACACGCTCGGCTTCAGCGCGGCGATGGGCGCGTTCTTCGTCTTCTTCTCGACGGCGCCGCGCGTGCTTATCGGCCGTGCCGGCTTCTCCGAGATGGGATTCAGCATCGCCTTCGCCACCGCGGCACTTGTGATGATCGCCACCACGCGCTTCGCCAAACGCTTCGTCGCGCGCTGGGGCATTGCCGGCAGCCTTGCTCGCGGCATGGCGATGCTGCTTCTCGGTGCGGTGCTGCTGGTGGCGGGACAGTGCTTGTTCGAACCGTCCTTCTGGACCTTTGTCCTGCCGATGTGGGTGATTTCGGTTGGCATCGTCTTCGCCGGTTCGGTGACGGCAAACGGCGCGCTGCAGGCGTTCGGCGATGTCGCAGGTACTGCGGTCGCGCTTTATTTCTGCGTCCAGAGCCTGATCGTCGGTATCATCGGCACGCTATTGGTCGTGCTGCTCGGCGGCGACACGGCATGGCCGCTGGCCGGCTATTGCATGGTCATGGCGCTGGTCACGCTGGGCATGCTCGCGCTGTTGCAAAGCCGGCAAAGCACCTGACAGAGCGCCGGACCAAACTCGACCCCCACTCCGTCTCGGCTTCGCCGAGCCACCTCTTCCCCGTTCGCAGGGGGAGAGGTGTCACGCGAAGCGTGACGGAGTGGGGGTCGACCGTACCGTAGGCGATTGCCCTGCCATAAACTGGGAGAAGGAGATTGGCCGCAACGCTGACGACCCCCTCTCCCCGTCCTTCACCGGGAGAGGGTAAGGGTGAGGGGCATTTTCCCACTAAAGGCCTGAAACGATCTAGCCGATTCTGAGGAGATGATTATCCCAGACATAGTCGGCCTCCTCGACCGTCCCACCGTCGGCATCCACGATTTCGCCCGTGCCGGTGGTGGCGCGGAAGCCGGCATGGTCGGGCGCAAGCCCGCAGACTTCGCGCAGCGACTGGTCCGAGACGATCCTGCCGCTCGCCGCCTCGAAGACAGCGAAGGAATTGCCCTGCGGCGACGACACAGCCACCGTGCCGGCATCGCGGTTGGCGGCGACCGAGCCGATATAGTTGCGGAAGCCGCCAAGCACGTCTTCCGGCATGTCGAGAAGCTGAAGCCCCTTGCCGCGCTCGGCTTTGCCGACAAGCGACGGCTTTTCGGTTGCCGGGCCTCTGTGCTGGCAGCCGAACCAGATTGCGCCCGTTGCGTCCGTATCCATATGGCGGATCGAAAGCTGGTGCAGCGCCGGCGGCAATTCATGGCTTTCGATCAGGTCTCCCGAGACGCGATCGACGAACACCAGCGACGGCTTCATCGTCGACAGGTTCATTTCGGCGCGGCCGAAATCCGGATGGGTCTCGATGCCGCCATTGGCGATGGCCAGCGTCCTGCCATCATCAAGCAACAGCAGCTCATGCGGCCCGACGCCATGGGTCGGAAACTCGCCCAGCCGCCGAAAGCTGTCGCGCGCGTCATAGATGCCGACCATGCCGGCAGCGTTGTCGAAATCGTTCTCGGTCGCATAGAGCAGCGCGCCGTCCGGCGAAAACACGCCATGGCCGAAGAAATGACGGTCCGGCAGGCTGGCAACGGTCTGCGGCGCGGCCTTGCCGGTGGGGTCGAAGGCGACGAAGAAGGTTCCCGGCTGGCGCGCGAACACCACGGACTTTCCCGATATCGGATCGAAGGTCACGTCATGGCCGCGGTCGGGCAGGTCGACCTGATGCAGCAGCTTGCCGGCTTCCGAAAGGATCGCCGCGCCATAGCTGCCGTCGCGCTTCTGGTAGGCGGTGGCAAAGACCGCGTCGGCATCCAGCGTCTTCGCCCAGGCGGCAGGCGCCAGCGATGCTGCAAAGGCAGCACCCGCAGCCTTCAGGAAATCGCGGCGATCGATGAGCGGCGTGCGCATCATGGTCAGTCCCCGTCGAGGGAGGAGAAACCCGAGGTCAGGCCGAGTTCGCCGGCGAGCCGCTTGCCGAAAAGTTCGCTCAGGCTCGACGTCACCACGCTGAGATAGGAGAGCCTGCCGCGCCGCTGCGGATCGGCCAGCACCTCGGTCAGCGGACCTTCCGAGCCCGCCGCTGCCCTGGCGGCATTGGCGAATTCGAAGTTGATGGAATTTTCGATCCACCGCATCTCATCGGAAAGCGCATCGCCAAGACCGGATGTTTCGAACAGAGCCTTCATGCCGGCCAGATTGCCGGCAACCGAATCGACTGTCTTTTCCGAGCGCCAGAACACCGCCTGTTTCGGCTTGTCCTCCGCCGCCGACATCTTGCCGAGGAAGCCGCCCAGCCGCACGTCGCGGTCCATCTCCAGCCCGGTGACGAAGACGTCGAACAGTTCGCTCACCGCCTCGTCATTGTTGCGGTAGAGCGGATTGTTCGCGCCCGGCTTCGCCCACGTGCCGGCGAAACCGTCGGGCGCGTCCCATGCCTTCTCGAGTTCGCCGGCCATCGTATCGAGATTGATCGCGATCGATGCACCGAAGCTGCAGCGATAGGCGCCGTCGGTGCCGGCGAGCGTGTCCGCGTCCGTGCCCAACAGCACGAATTCCAGCGCGCCGAGACCCTGCACGGCGACGCTCTTGGTCGCCAGCTTGGCCGGGTCAGCAGCGGTTTCGTCCTTGGACTGTATCGCCGCCTGCACCTGTTTCAGGCCGGTGCTCTTGCGGTCAGGCCAGAACAGGATGCGGTCGAGCCGGTTCTGCTCCGTTACGGGACCGAACCGGATGATCTCTGCCCTCGACCAGGCGTCGACGGTGCCGCCGAACGCCTTTCGCGCGCTATCGAGTGCTGCTTGCGACGGAGCCGAGCACAATGCCTTGACGTCGCTCGACAGTTGCGACGTCGCCTGATGGAAGCCGTGATAGACGGGCCGCACGAAACCGTCGATGACCTTGCCGACGATCTTCGGCGCATCGAGTTCCGCGGCGTGCGCGGCAGACTGGCCCAGCACGAAAAATGCAGCAGCAACCAAAACCCTGAACATCACAGCGACTCCAGAAATTTCACCAGCGCATCGCGCTCGGTTTTAGACAGCGCGGCGAAGCGGTCACGCGCGGCCTGACCCTCGCCGCCATGCCACAGGATCGCCTCGACCAGATTGCGGGCGCGACCATCATGCAGGAAGAAGGTGTGGCCGTTGACGCGCTTGGTCAGGCCGATGCCCCACAGCGGCGCGGTGCGCCATTCGCTGCCCGTCGCATCGCCCACCTGCTGCCCGTCCGCCAGCCCGTCGCCCATGTCGTGCAGCAGCAGGTCGGTATAGGGCCATATCAGCTGGAAGGACTGCGCCTTGTTGGGTGCATCGCGACGGGTGACGAATTTCGGCGTGTGGCAGGAGGCGCAGCCACTCTCATAAAACACCTTCTTGCCAGCCAGCACCTCTGCCTTGCCGACATCGCGGCGGGCCGGCACGGCGAGGTTCTGCGAATAGAAGGTGACGAGGTCGAGGATCGGGTCCGGCGCTTCGGTATCGCCCAGCCGCTCCTGCACGCCGTTCGGCATGGCGAGGCATTTTTCCTGCGCCTGGGTGCAATCGCCCCAGTGGTTCGGCACGTCGGGATTGGAGATTCCGATATCGCCGGCGAAGGCTTCCGCCGACTGGCGCCTTATCGACGGGGTCGATGCCTTCCAGCCGAAACGGCCGAGCGTCAGCTCGCCGGTCTTGTGGTCGCGCACGATCGAGGCTTTGCCCGATATGCCGTCGCCGTCCTTGTCGTCGGGATCGGCGCGGGCGAGGATATCGGCGGGGTGGATCTGCTCGAGCAGGCCGAGGCCGATCATCTGGGGCGTAACGCGCGGCGACAGCGTGACGCGCGGGTCGATCGGCCCCTGCGCCAGATTTGTCACCGAATAGGTCGGCTTGCGCAGCGAAACGACCGTACCGTCGGCCAGCGTCACCGGCTGTTCCTCGTAGGAGATCGCCATCTTGCCTTCGCCGGCGAGACCCGGAACGGCAAGATCCTGCAACTGCCCGCCATAGACCGGATCGGGGAAATTCAGCGCCGTCTTGTGCGCTATGGCCGCCTTTTCCTCGTCGGTCTCGGCCTGACGGGCCAGGCGCAGGAACATCGAGGTCGCGTCCGGGTTGCCTTCCGGCGGATGGCCGCGCCCGTCCTTCAGGTGGCAGCTCTGGCAGGCGCGGGCGTTGAACAGCGGACCGAGCCCGTCGGAGGCCTGCGTCGAGGATGGCGACGACACCCACAGCTTGCGAAACAGCGCATTGCCGAGCTTGAAGGTGCCTTCTTCCTCGAAGGTGATGTTGGCGGAAAACTGCGAGAACGCGTCCTGGTTGACGCGCTTGCGCGACGTGCCTGCGCCGCCCTGCATCTGCTCGAATTCTTCCGGCTTGGAAAAATCGCCCGTCGGCTTGGTGATCGCCTCGACGCGGCCGAGGTCATTGGGGTTGAGATCGGTGCGCGTGGTGGCAAGGCCGGCGGGTTCGGCCTCGCCAGCATGGGCGGGGACTAAGGACAAGGCCGAAACCGCGGTGAAGACCGCAAGCAGAATTACCGAGAGGCGTCGTAAGCCCCCCTCTCCGGTTTGCTTCGCAAACCACCTCTCCCCCGCAAGCGGGGGCGAGGAATCGCCAATCGTCAAAGCTGCGGTTCCTCGCCCCCACGAAGTGGGGGAGAGGTGGCGCGCAAAGCGCGACGGAGAGGGGGTGATTTCAGGCGCAAGCATCTCGGCCACTCGAACTGAGGGAAAGCCGTGGACCGAAACGCGTAACGAGGCCAGGCGGGACGCGGCGCGTCAAATTGTAGGCGCGCCGCATTGTCTCATGCCTATTCCGCGTCGTCCGCCGACGCTGCGTTGAGCTGTCCGTATTTCTCGTCGCCGATCTTGGCGAGCAGGTCGAGCTGCGTCTCGAGGAAGTCGATGTGACCTTCCTCGTCCGTCAGCAGTTCCTCGAACAGTTTCATGGTTACGTAGTCGCCTATTTCCTGGCAGATTTCGCGGGACTTCTTATAGGAAGTCCGCGCGTCATATTCGCCGGCAAGATCCGATTCCAGCACTTCCTTGACGTTCTGCCCGATGCGCAGCGGCGCAACCGACTGAAGGTTCGGGTGGCCTTCGAGAAAAATGATACGCTCGATGATCTTGTCGGCGTGGTGCATTTCCTCGATCGATTCCTCGCGTTCCTTCTTCGCGAGCTTCTTGTAACCCCAGTCGTCGAGCAGGCGATAATGCAGCCAGTACTGGTTGACGGCGCCCAGCTCTAGAAAAAGCGCCTCGTTAAGCCGCTCGATGACCTGTTTTTCGCCCTTCATGGCTCCTGCTCCCAAATTGGCCGCGCAGACCTCGCACGCGGTCCAGGTGTGAAACGATGTCCATTTCGTTCGCCTCCGAACGGGAATGGTAGTTCTCGGTGACCCGAATGATCGTTTCCACCACATTTGGGAAGCAGCCGCAACAGCGTCCGCGCTTTTGCAGAGAATGATAGACCTTCGCCGGCACGATGAGGTGCCAGGGGTTTTCATCCAGAAGGGCGATGATCGCCTCCTCGATCTCCTTCTCGGTAATCAGGTTACAGTGGCATACAAGCATGCTTTGCTCTGGTGGCTGACGGCGCTACACGCGCCGTTTGGCTGTTGAACTTTCTTCCGTTTGACCATGATCTTCCCAAAACCGGCTTCGGCTTTGCCGGATCATGGCCGGGACCCCGCAGGGCTTACTTGAACACCTTGTCGGGCGAATCCAGGCTGTCGGAACCTTCGAAGGCGATCGTATCCAGCTTGAGGGCCGAGACGGCACGCTCGATCGACTTGGTCTGGTCGACCAATGCGTCGATCGCCTTCTGCACGCGGGCATTGCCCTCGGTGTTGCCTTCGCCGATCTGCTGGTCATAGGCCTCGCCGCCTTCGGCAGCCTTGGCGATGGCTTCCATGTCGGCAACAGTCGCGTCGAGCTTGCCGGAAAGCTCGGTGTCGATGGCCGGATCGGCAGCCTTCACCAGCGCCTGAACCGATGGTCCCTCGACGACCGAGCCGTCGATGCGCTTGTACTTGCCGAGATAGGCGTCGCGGATGCCGACCGCATCATAGAGATGCGAGATATGGGTGTTGTCGGAGAAGCAGTCATGCTCCTCTTCCGGATCGTGCAGCAACAGGCCGAGCTTCATGCGCTCGCCGGCCAGTTCGCCGTAGGAGAGCGAGCCCATGCCGGTGAGGATGACCGAGATGCCAGTATTGGCTTCGCCATCGACCAGCGTCTTGCGGGCTTCGCCTTCCGGTCCCCAGTTGCCGACCATCTCTTCGAGATCGCTGACCAGCAGTTTTGCGGCCGACGACAGATACTGCGCGCGGCGGTCGCAATTGCCGCCGGTGCAGTTGGCGGTGTCATAGTCGGTGTAGGGGCGGTTGCCGGCGCCGGGGCCGGTGCCGTTCAGGTCCTGGCCCCAGAGCAGGAATTCGATGGCGTGATAGCCGGTGGCGACATTGGCCTCGATGTCGCCGGCTTCCTGCAGCGTGCCCGACAGGAACTCCGGCGTGATGTTCGTGGCGTCAACCTTCTGGCCGTTGATCTCGATCTCCTTGTTGGCGATCACATTGGCCGTGTAGAGCGTGTTTTCGTCCGACTCGGTACCGTAGCTCTTGTCGACATAGTCGATCAGCCCTTCGTCCAGCGGCCAGGAGTTCACGCGGCCTTCCCAGTCGTCGACGATGGTGTTGCCGAAGCGATAGACCTCGGTCTGCTGGTAAGGGATGCGCGCTGCCTTCCAGGCGGTGCGGGCGGCTTCCAGCGTCTCGGCCGAGGGCTTGGCGATGAGCGCGGAAACCGCCTCGTCGAGCGCCTTCGCCGTCGTCAGCGAATCCTCGTATTTGGCAAGCGCGATGTCGGCATAGCTGGACACCACCGCCTTGGCGTCGGTGTCTGCCTTGGCCGGCAGGACGAAGATCGCCGCCGTCAGGGCTGCCGTTGCCGCGATTGCCGCCAGTCGCCCACCTTTGCGCGTCGTCACCATTGTGGCTTTCATTTCATTCTCCTCAGTGAACGGTGGCGCGGGGTGCGGCACGCGACAGGACGTCTTCGATTGCGCCTTGCGGGATGGGCAGAAGATATTGCTGAAATCCCGCCAGTATATCGGCAAAACTGGCCGCCGCTTCGCCGATCGGCCCATGCAGCGGCGCGCATGCCATGGCACCGAGACAGGCGCGCGCGGCGCCGTCATCGTTGTGCTGGATGGCAGCAATAAGGCCGAGCGTCATGCATTCGTCGCGGCAGATATGGTGGGCGCCGAAGGGAAAGCTGCGCAGCGGGCAGGCAGCGCACTGCCGCAGCGTGCGGACATAATGGGAAAGCTCGCCCAGCGCGCGACGGCCTTCGACGCCGCCGAGAAGCTCGGTGTAGAGCGCGAAGGTCAGCTCCCAGGGGGCTACCGAGCCGGTCTCGAAGCCGGCCATCCAGCGGCGATAACCCTCAAGCACCAGCTTTTCGGGAACGCGCTCGAAATAGCAGCCGCCACTCGCGTCAAAATCAGGAATCCGCAACGACATCAGCAGCTTCTCATATTGCTGCCGCCTGTCGTGAGCGTGCCGCGCCAGCGCGCGGACCAGAAGAAACAGACACCAAAGTCCTCCAATCGAACGGGTTCAAGGCCCAAACATCAAAGGGATATGCCACCATCGGCATGGTGCCCTTAAAACGCCAGCCAAGCGAAAAGTCAATAAAAATTCGACGAAAACGACTATAAATCAATAGCTTAGAACTATTCTAAACTAGCAGCATCAAGTTTAATACCGGACATGGGTTCGCGGGCACATGGCGACTGGGCCAAGAGGTCGTGGGGCGGGACGCTTGACACCGCCATATTCCAGGTGCGACCCAGAAGCCGCTTTCCCGGTCGGTTCGGGACGGATCGGGGGCGCGGTGGAAGCCTATTCTGTGTCCGGAAACCAAAATTCATGAAAAACGGCGTAGTCATTATCGGTGCGGGTCATGGCGGGGTGCAGGCGGCGGCAAGCCTGCGCGACGAAGGCTATGACGGGCCGGTGACGCTGATCGGCGACGAAAACGAGCTGCCCTATCACAAGCCGCCGCTGTCCAAGACCTTCATCAAGGACGCGCAGGCCCAGCCGCAGGTGCTGCGTGCCGAAATCTTCTACGCCAATGGCAAGATCGACCTCAGGCTCGGCAAGAGCGTCGAGCGGATCGACCTTGCGGCCAAGCGCCTCGATCTCGCCGGCGGGGAGAAGATTGTCTTCGACCATGCGATCCTGGCGACCGGCTCGCGCCCGCGCACCCTGAAGCTCAACGGCTCGGACCTTGGCGGCGTGCTGTCGCTGCGCTCCATTGCCGACGCCCGCGCTATTCGCGAACGCAGCGCCGGCGTCGAGGATGTCGTCGTTCTCGGTGGGGGCTTCATCGGCCTCGAAATCGCTGCAACGCTGGCGCTCGGCGGGCGGCGCGTCACCGTGGTGGAAGCGCAGGACCGGCTGCTCGGCCGCGCCGTGGCCCCGGCCATCTCGGCGCATGTGCGCCAGCGGCTGGAAGCCTCCGGCATCCGCATCCTCACCAACACGACCATCGACCGGCTTGAAGGCGACAACGGCCATGTCAGCGCCGCCGTCACCTCCGCCGGCGAGCGCCTGCCGGCGCGCATGGTCATCGTCGGCGTCGGCGTCGTGCCCAATGTCGAACTCGCCGACGCCGCCGGCATCGCCATTGCCAACGGCATACGCGTTGACGGCCAGCTGCGCTCCTCGCAGCCCGAAATCCTCGCCATCGGCGATGCCGCCAGCTACCGCCACTGGTTTTCCCGCAGTGATGTGCGTCTGGAATCGGTGCAGAACGCCACCGACCACGCAAGGCTCGCCGCGCGCACCATCACCGGCCATTCGGGCCATTACCAGAGCGTGCCGTGGTTCTGGTCGGATATCGGCGACATGAAGCTGCAGATGGTCGGGCTGGCCTCGGCCAGCGACCGCAATCTCGTCGTCGGCGATGTGGCCGACAACAAGTTCTCGGTCTACCACTATGCCGGCGGCCAGCTGATCGCGATCGAGTCCGTCAACCGGCCTGCCGATCATATGCTCGGGCGCAAGATGCTCGGCGCCGGCTTCTCGCCGAACGCCGAGACGGTGGCAGCGGGAGCCGACGTCCTGAAGGCGGCTTTCATGGAAGCGCAAAAGGAAGCACAGGCCACCACCTGATTTCAACGAATGCGGGGTTGGAATGGAGATTGCACCGGCCGGACAGTGGTTCAGAAAGACCGTGGTCGACAGCGTCGTCACACGCTTCGAGGAGCCTTTCGTCCATTCCTATTTCGCCGCCAACATCTGGCTCGTTAAAGGCAGAGACGCCGACTTGCTGGTCGACGCCGGCATGGGCCTGCGGCCGCTCAAACCCGTGCTCGACCTGACGCCCGGCAAGCCGGTCCTGGCGCTGGCGACGCATATCCACCTCGATCATGTCGGCGCGCTGTGCGAGTTCGAGCATCGCCTCGGCCCGCGCGAGTCGGCTGGAGCCTTCGCCAAAATGCCGGACGCGCTGACCTATGCGCATGAGTTCCGCCATCTGGACGACGCGGTCAGCGCGCTGCCTGCGCCGGGCTGGATGCCCGCCGACTACCAGCTGACGCCCGCACCGCTGACCCGCATCCTCACCGAGGGCGACGTGATCGACCTCGGCGACCGCTCCTTCACCGTGCTGGAGCTTCCCGGCCATTCACCCGACGGCATCGGCCTCATCGACGAGAAAAGCGGCCTGTTCTTCGGCGGCGACGCCATCTATGACGCCCAGCTTCTCGACGACATGCCCAACTCCGACCGCGCCGTCTATCGCCAGACGATGGAACGGCTGAAGACCCTGCCGATCAGCATCGGCCACGGCGGCCACGGACCAAGCTTCGATGCCCGGCGCATGGGTGAGATCATCGAGGCGTATCTGCGGCGGGGTGCGGAAGGATAGGAACGCCGCGTGGTGAGAAGCCCCAACCACCTTCGCAAGCCTCAAAACAAAAATGCCCCGCAAAGCGGGGCATTTTCATTTCAATCAACCAACGCAATCAGGCTTCCTGGGCGCCCCAGCCGGCGACGGCCTTGACCTCGAGAAAGTCTTCAAGACCCCACTTGCCGCCTTCGCGGCCGAGGCCTGACTGCTTGTAGCCGCCGAACGGGCTGCCCGAGCCGCGCGAGGCGCCGTTGATCTGCACCATGCCGGCGCGCAGGCGGCGTGCGACGCGGTGGGCCTTTTCCTCGTCGCCCGTCTGGATATAGCTCGACAGGCCGTAGGGCGTGTCATTGGCAATGGCGATGGCGTCTTCCTCGCTGTCGAAGGGGATCATCGTCAGCACCGGGCCGAAGACCTCTTCCTGGGCGATGCGCATGTCGTTCGAGACGTCGGCAAAGACGGTCGGGCGCACGAAATAGCCGCGGTTAAAACCTTCCGGACGGCCGAGGCCGCCGGCGACGAGGCGCGCGCCTTCCTTGATGCCGACATCGATCAGGCCCTGGATCTTGTCGAACTGCGCTTCCGAGACGACCGGGCCGATATGATCGCCGTCGTCGGTCGGATTGCCGACCTTGGCGTTCCTGGCAAAGTCGGCGGCGACTTCGACGGCGCGATCATAGACCGAGCGCTCGACCAGCATGCGGGTCGGTGCATTGCAGGACTGGCCGGTGTTCTCGAAGCAGTGGGCAAGACCGCGCTGCACGGCAGCCTGAAGGTCACTGTCGGCGAAGACGATGTTGGGCGACTTGCCGCCGAGCTCCAGCGTCACGCGCTTGACCGTCTCGGCAGCCGCCTTGGTGACGGCGATGCCGGCGCGGGTCGAGCCGGTGAACGACATCATGTCGATGCCGGGATGGCGCGACATCGCCTCGCCGACGGTGGGGCCATCGCCATTGACCATGTTGAAGACGCCGGCGGGGAAGCCTGCCTCTTCCATCATCTCGGCAAAGACGATCGACGACATCGGCGCGATTTCGGACGGCTTCAGCACCACGGTGCAGCCTGCGGCGATGGCCGGCACGACCTTCAGCGTCACCTGGTTCATCGGCCAGTTCCACGGCGTGATCAGGCCGCAGACGCCGATCGGCTCATGGACGATGCGGTCATTGGGGGCAACATCGCTGAGCCGGTGCTCGAAGTCGAAATTCTTCAGCGTGCGGATGAAGCTCTTGATGTGGCTGACGCCGACGGCTGCCTGGGATTCGGTCGCGAGCTTGATCGGCGCGCCCATTTCCGAGGAGATGGCACCGGCCATGTCGGGCAGGCGCTTCTTGTAGGCTTCGAGCAGCTTTTCGAGATATTCGACGCGCTCTTCGCGGCTGGTGCGGCTCCAGCTGTCGAACGCCTTGCGGGCGGCTGCGACCGCCTTGTCGACATCGGCACTCGAGCCCAGCGAGATCACGGCAAAGGCCTGCTCGTCGGCAGGATTAATGACCTCCAGCTCCTTCGGCGTGACCGGGGCAGTCCATTTTCCGTCGATGAAGAAATCTGTCTTGCGCAGCATCGGGCTCTCCTTTTGACGACGGCATCGCATGTCGCGCCGTCTCGTACTCTCGCGGTCCGTGCGACCGGCATTTTAGCTAGTGACGCATAAAGCAAGGTTCAAATGGCATGGCTATCGCAGACCTCGCCGTGGCGCTCAAGAGTCCTGCCTGTGGCCCAATGGTTTCGGCCACAAACCACAATCGTCGCGCGTTTCCTGCAACAGGTTCAACCAAACTGCCACATCCTGTCAGGACATTTTACCCTGCGGGATGGCCGGGGTTTGAAGCACCCCCTATAAATCCGCTCCCAAGCGAGCAACCGCCATGTCAGCCCTGTCAGGATCGCGCCGCCAGGCGGCCATCGCCTTCATTCTCGTCACCGCGGTGCTCGACATCGTGGCGATGGGCATCATCATTCCGGTGCTGCCCTCGCTGATCGAGGAATTCGTCGGTTCGAATGCCGAGGCCGGATGGATCAACGGCGTCTTCGTGGCGCTGTGGGCCGGCATGCAGTTCGTCGCCTCGCCGATCATCGGCTCGCTGTCGGACCGCTACGGCCGGCGGCCGGTGATCCTGCTCTCCACCGTCGGGCTCGCCGCCGACTATGTGCTGATGGCGGTGGCGCCGAACCTGTGGTGGCTGGCGCTCGGCCGCATCATTGCCGGCATTACTTCGTCGAGCTTCACCACGGTCTTCGCCTATATGGCCGACATCACAGCACCAGAGGACCGCGCCCGCGGCTACGGCCTGATCGGGGCGGCCTTCAGCGCCGGCTTCGTCGCCGGCCCGCTGCTCGGCGGCGTGCTCGGCGAGATTTCGCCGCGCGCGCCCTTCTGGTTCGCCGCCGGCATGAGCGGCATCGCCTTCCTCTACGGCCTGTTCGTGCTGCCGGAATCGCTGGTGCCTGCCAAGCGCATGAAATTCTCCTGGAGGCGCGCCAATCCATTCGGCGCGATGATGCTGCTGCGCTCGCATCCCGAACTCTCGGGGCTCGCCGTGGTCGGCTTCCTGCTGCATTTCGCCCACCACGTCTTTTCCGCCGTCTTCGTGCTCTATGCCGCCTATCGCTATGGCTGGCACGCCTGGGAGGTCGGCGTACTGCTGGCGATGGTCGGCGTGCTCGACATGATCGTGCAGGGCGTGCTCGTCGGCCCGGCGGTCAAGCGCTTCGGCGACCGCGCCGTCATGGTCTTCGGCCTGTTCGGCGGCGCCGTCGGCATCGCCTGCATGGGGCTGGCGCCGACCGGCCTGCTGTTCACGCTGGCGATGTTCCCCAACGCCTTGTGGGGCCTTGCCATGCCGACGCTGCAATCACTGATGACGCGGCGTGTTTCGGAGTCGGAGCAAGGCCAGCTCCAGGGCGCCAATATGAGCGTCGCCAGCATTGCCGGCGTCGCCTCGCCGCTGTTCTTCGGCGCGGTCTATGCCTTCACGCTACGCGACGGCTCGTGGCTGCCCTATCCCGGCGCGTCCTTCCTGATCGCAGCGGCAGTGCTCTTGTGCGCGGCGATTTTGGGCTGGGCGGTGGCGCGTCAGGCAGGCCGGCGGGAAGAGGAAGCATTGCCCTGAAAGGGCAGTTGGGCCAGTCAACAAGCTTAAGATAAGGTTATCGGAAATCGCGTCAGAGCAGCGAAATCACGCCTGAAATCCTGACAATATATTACCCAAGGACTCCAAAGTTGTTCCTCCGTCACAAAGCTGCCGGAGGTTTGCCGCATTTGATGCCACATTTGGCTCCTACCGGCTCGGGGCATGTCCAACCTTGGAGCCCTCCCCGAAAGATGAAGATCACTAGAACCGCGATCTGCGCGGTAACGATGACGGCCGGCCTGATGGTCGCCGCTTCCGCAGGAACCGCTTCGGCCCAGTGCGGCCGCGCTTCCTGGTACGCCCTCACCTCCAAGACCGCCTCCGGTGAGCGCATGAACCCCTCCGCCATGACCGCCGCGCATCGCAGCCTGCCCTTCGGCACCAAGCTGCGCGTCACCAACAAGAACAACGGCCGCAGCGTCATCGTGCGCATCAACGATCGCGGACCGTTCATCAAGGGCCGCGTGCTCGACGTCTCGAAGGCTGCCGCAAGGAGCCTCGGCTTCATCGGCTCGGGTCACACCGCCGTCTGCATGGCCAAGGCCTGAAACCTATTCGCCGCAGTCGCGGCGATCGCCTCGGCCAGTTCGAGCCCCCATTGCGCCTTGCAATAGGCGCGGAAATCGAAACAGGGCAGGCCGGGGCAGACCTCGAATTCGATGAGGTGGACAGTGTCGTCCGCTTCCACGCGAAAATCCATCGAGAACACATCGCGCAGGCCGAGCACCTGCATCAGCCGCGTTGCGATGGCGCCAATGCGCCCTGCCGCAACCGGCTGGCTCACTGCTACCGGCACCAGTTCCGGCTCGGCATAGCTGCCTGTCGCCCTGGCCTCCGCGCCGGTCTCGCCATAGAGCGCAAGACTGTCTTCCATGGTCTGGAAATCGCCGCCTGAATCGACGAAGAAAATGCCGAGCGCCTCCGCACCGGCGTCCGACGTCAGCCCGAGGAAACTCAGCCGCACATTGCGGCCCGAAACATAGGGCTGGACGACGACATCGTCGCGATAAGCCGCAAAGACGCGGTGGCTGAGCTCCAGCGCATGGCCGGCAGTCTCGCAGCGTGAGTCGGCATAGATGCCGATCTTGGCGCCCAGGCGGTTCGGCTTGACGAAATAGCCCGTCACCGACGCCGGCGGCTCGACCAGCCAGCGCCCGTCGCGCGCCAGCCCCGCCTGCGGCACCGGCATACCCAGTGCGCCAAGCACTGCGCCCGCGCGAAACTTGTCCTGGCAGAGCGCAAACAGCGAATCGTCCGAGCCCAGCGTCCGCAGGCCGTTCAACCGCGCCAAAGCAGGGCCGGCGCTGCCGCGAAAATAGGCGATGCCGTCGCTGATCGTCCACACCAGCGTGTTTTTCGGATCGCGCCCGGCAAGTGCCGTCGCCGCATCGTCCAATGCGACAGGCTCGAAGCGCAGGCCGCGACGGGCGCAGGCCGTTTCCATTGCGCCGAACTCCGGCGCAATGTCGGTCGACTGCGCCAGATAAGACGAAATCTCCGCCGCCCGCGCGGCCGGAAACCCGTCGCCCACCAGCCGGTCAAAACAGGCCTTTTCTGGCTCGTAGATGAAGATCAGCGTCGGCGTCTGGTCGGGCATTTTTGGAGTGGTCCCCGCAGGATGTGTTGCCGCCCGAGAATCGCACTGCTCCGGAAAACGGCTTGCGCGAAATCGACCTCAGCGGGGCGCTGGCGTGACAGTGGGGTGTGACGTCGTGCGCGATCCATTGCGGGCAGGGTTCTGATGTTGACGCGCGTTCTGCGCCGTTGAGGCTCTTCAGCGTTCCGGCATGGATCCCCGGGTCTCCGCCCTTCGCTTCGCTCGTGCTACGCCCGAGGATGACGAAGAGACGGCGGCGCCTTTAGCGGGAACCTTGGCGATTAGCAGCGACAGCCATGAAGTCGTCATCCCGGAAACCGCAGCGAAGCGGAGGTTATCCGGGACCCATTGGCCTGATCGTCGTCAAGCACGGCCCGGTCCTGATATTGACGCGCGTTCAGCACCGCTGAAGCTCTTTTGCATTCCGGCATGGATCCCGGGTCTCCGCTTCGCTCCGCCCGGGATGACGAAGAGAGGGGTGGTGCCGCTAATCGCAAACGTTGTTGACTGCCGCACAGCAGGTGCGGCTACCGCGCCGGAGACGTAACTGCCGCGTACCAGCGTTGACGATTAGCGAGAGCCAAACACGCAATTCGTCATCCTCGGGTCGCAGCACGAGCGAAGCGAATGCGAAGAACCCGGGGATCCATGCCGGACCATCGATGAAGGCCGCAGCGGTGCAGAACTGCCGAACCCGAAGCTCACGCAGCGGGGGAAATATTTTCACCCAATTTCCCCTCAACCCATTGTTTCCGCTCACCCCACACATTTTTTCACACCCGATTTATCCCCCTCATTCCCACCCCCCGCATAATCCCCCCATCGCTCCTGCGGGACCGGGTCTGGAACCGGGATCAAGGGGGAGTGGCGGTGACCTCCCGCCCTGGTGTGGTAACCAGG